>NZ_JALIGC010000035.1:0-352715 GCF_024764775.1 Scandinavium manionii
TGCTTTGTTGTAGTTACGCCAGTTGGTGACTTTAAACTTCTGCTTTGCCATGGGACGACCCGTGTTGCCGGATGATGCGTGATCTGATCCTTTAACTCAGCAAAAGTTCGATTTATTCAACAAAGCCCTGGGGATCTTTACGACGACGGAGGCAGGGGCATTTATTGTTTTCTATTCATTCATTATTGGTCGCTATGTTTATAAGGCATTAGATAATGCTGCATTGTGGCAGGTGCTAAAAGAAACGATCAGAGATATCGGTGTCGTTATGTTGTTGATCATGTCCGCAGCGATTCTCGGGCATATCACCATCCTCGACCAGATCCCCCAGCAACTGGCGGAAACCATCCTGCAAATTACTGAAAATCCTTATGGAATACTGTTCTTGTTGTTAGCATTCATTATGGTTGCAGGGATGTTGTTTGACGGCAGTGTCATTATTTTATTACTTACGCCAATCCTTTTACCTATTGCCATCGATGCAGGGTTTGACCCGATACATTTCGGACTCATATTTGTGGTGCTTACTCTTTTGGGGGCAAATACACCACCTGTCGGAATATGTATGTATACGGTGTGCGGAATTCTCGATTGCAGTTCTGTGGCATTTGTTAAAGCGTCGATCCCGTATTTAATTGCATTTCTTTTGTTCGTACTGATGTTGGTGTTTTTTCCATCCATCACGCTTTTTTTACCGCAAGTGCTGATGTGACAACTCAGATGGAGTGACTGAAGGCTGTAGCCCGTCGGATTAGAGAAGGATTTCCTGCCGGTTGCGACCCTTCTTGTATGGTAGTTGATGGAAATCAAAGATGTCATACCAATTGCATGAGAGGTTTACATCTTCAGGTTCGATGATGTTTCACTAAAATGAGCAACCACATGAATAATCATTTATTGAAAGCCAAAGCCACATTACCCGCATACGACCGCACCAGACTCGTACCCCGCATCGTGCACCTCGGCTTTGGTGCATTTCACCGCGCACATCAGGCCGTTTATACCGATATTTTAGCTCAGGAGCACAACAGCGACTGGGGTTACACAGAAGTGAACCTGATTGGCGGTGAGCAGCAAATCGCTGACCTCAAGCGTCAGGATAACTTGTATACCGTGGCAGAGATGTCCGCTGATGCGTGGACAGCCCGTATCGTAGGTGTCGTGAAAGAAGCCCTCCACGCCCAGGTCGACGGCCTCGAAACCGTGCTGGCAAAACTGTGCGAGCCGCAGGTGGCGATCGTGTCGCTGACCATCACCGAGAAAGGCTACTGCCACTCTCCGGCAACCGGCGAACTGAATCTCAGTCACCCGATGATCGCCGCCGATCTACAAAACCCGCATCAGCCAACGTCTGCACCGGGCGTAGTGGTCGAAGCACTGGCCCGTCGTAAAGCGGCAGGGCTGGCGCCTTTTAGCGTGATGTCCTGTGACAACATGCCGGAAAACGGTCATGTACTCGGGAAAGTGGTGCGTGCCTATGCGCGGGCGTTGAACAGCGAGCTGGCCGAGTGGATCGAACAGAACGTCACGTTCCCGTCGACCATGGTTGACCGCATCGTGCCTGCCGTCACCGCTGAAACGCTGGAAAAAATCGAAGCCATCACCGGCGTGCGTGATCCGGCGGGCGTGGCGTGCGAGCCGTTCCGCCAGTGGGTCATCGAAGACAATTTTGTCGCCGGGCGTCCACAGTGGGAAAAAGCCGGGGCCGAATTGGTTTCCGATGTCATCCCGTTCGAAGAAATGAAGCTGAGAATGCTAAACGGCAGCCACTCCTTCCTCGCGTATCTGGGGTATCTGGCGGGCTATCAGCATATTAACGACTGCATGGAAGACGAAAACTATCGTCGCGCCGCGCACGCGCTGATGCTGAAAGAGCAGGCTCCGACCCTGAAAGTGAAGGGCGTTGATCTGGGCCGCTATGCAGACCTGCTTATTGCGCGCTACAGTAATCCGGCGCTGCGTCACCGCACCTGGCAGATTGCCATGGACGGTAGTCAGAAACTGCCGCAGCGTATGCTGGATTCCGTCCGTTGGCATCTGGCGCATAACAGCGATTTCTCACTGCTGGCGCTGGGCGTAGCGGGCTGGATGCGCTATGTCGACGGGACCGACGAGCAAGGTGAAGCGATTGAAGTATGCGATCCGCTGCTCAGCACTATTCAGACCGTGGTGAAAAACAGTGAGCAGGGCGAAGCCCGCGTGAAAGCGCTGCTGGGTATCGAGGCCATCTTTGGAAATGAGCTGCCGCTGGTAGGGAAATTTGTCTCGCAGGTGACAAATGCCTATCTGTCTCTGCTGGAGAAAGGGGCTAAAGCCACCGTGGCTGCCTTTGCTGAAAAGCTGTAAATGCTGATGCCCGGCGGGCGTTGCTTGCCGGGCTTGCTAACATGTCATTATTCTTCGCTAAACCACTCGCCATTTTCCTGACGAATCAACAGCACGGATTCACTGATCTCCTGCAGATGAACGGTCATCGCTTTGTCGACCGCCTCCACATCGCGTTTTTCTAGCGCGCTAAAAATATCCTGATGCTGGCGCAAAAGCATTTCCGGAGAGGAAACGTGATCGAGACTCATATAACGCACGCGGTCGATGGCGGCTTTAATGTTCTCGATGGTGTCCCAGGCGAGCTGGCAGTCGGCAATCTGCGACAGAAGTTGATGAAATTCATCGTCGAGCTGGAAGAAATCATTATGCTGCTGGCGATCAATGGCGATCCGCTGCTGGTGCAGGTTTTGCTCCAGCTGATAACACTGGGCGTCGGTAATCATTGCCGCCGCCCGGCGGACCACCGCGCATTCGATGGCCTGGCGCACGAAGCAGCCGTTGCGCACCTGGGAAAGAGAGATTTTATTCACGTAGCTACCGCGCTGCGGGCGAATCTGAATCAGCCCGTTCTCGGCCAGCTTGATAAAGGCTTCACGCACCGGTTGGCGCGAAACGTCAAAGCGAACCGAAACCTCTTTCTCGGACAGCGGTGTACCCGGCGCTATCAGGCAGTGCACGATATCCCGGCGCAAAATACGGTAAATTTGCTGGTTCACGGGCTGTGTCGGATTAAGTTGCGATTCTGCGGCCATTGCTCTTTCTTCATTGCGGGGTAAGTGCGCTATTTTACGCTGAATATGACGCTACGCCCAGTCCGGCCCGCAGGCCGGATGGAGTAGAATCGCTTAGCCCTGACGATGAATGCTCAGGCCAGCAAAGGACTGGCTGACGGGCATCATTTCGAGGGTATTGATGTTGACATGTTTTGGCAGCGTTGCCACCCACCACACGGCTTCGGTCACGTCTTCCGCAGAAAGGGCGCTGGTATTTTCATACGTTTTCTCGGCTTTCGCGTCGTCACCTTTGAAGCGCACGTTTGAGAACTCAGTGCCGCCCACCAGGCCCGGCTCAACATCGGTCACGCGAACGGCGGTGCCGTGCAGGTCGGTGCGCAGGTTCAGGCTGAACTGGCGAACGAACGCTTTGGTCGCGCCGTAAACGTTGCCGCCCGCGTACGGCCAGCTCCCGGCAGTAGAACCGATGTTAATGATATGCCCGCAGTTGCGCTCAACCATGCCCGGTAGCACCGCGCGGGTCATATACACCAGCCCTTTGTTGTTGGTGTCGATCATGGTTTCCCAGTCATCCGCGTCGGCTTTATGCGCAGGCTCCATGCCCAGCGCCAGCCCGGCGTTATTGACCAGAATGTCGATATTGCGCCATTCAGCAGGGAGGTTAACCATCATATCTTCGATAGCTGCGCGGTTACGCACGTCGAGCTGCGCGGTCAGAACGCTATCGCCCAGTTCTTCTTTCAGTTCCTGCAGACGCTCATGACGGCGTCCGGTGGCAATAACTTTATGGCCATTGGCGATGAAACGGCGGGTGATGCTCTCACCAAACCCGGCGGTCGCTCCGGTAACAAGTACAATCATTCTTCCTGTTCCTCAATGCGTTAACTGTTGCCATACAATACCACGCGTGGTCGGGCTTCGGGAGCGGAACTTTGCAACCTGTTGTACCACTTTAAAGCCCCCGTCACCGTGCGCAAAAACGGTGCAACTGCTTCAGCGTTGTGCATCGTTTTACGCAGCCGTTTCTGTTTTCGCCAATGTTCAGAGGAATATTTATGCAAGGAAACCGATTGCCAGAATAAGCAAACGGTTGCGAGCTGAATAATATTCAGTTTGTTGCGCAAATGAATGAATAATTAATAACGCACTGAAATATAACGGAAATAGAAAAAATAAAGCTGGCATTCTGTTTGCAATACTATTCTGACAATACACCTGCATATACCCAAAATAATTCGAGTTGCATCGCGACGGCAATCGAACGAGTCCCGATGAGCTTACTCAGGTAAGTGATTCGGGCGAGTAAGAGCAGACAACAAAGATGCAGCTTGAAGTATGACGGGTATAAATAACCCGGACCCAACCGGGATAAGAAGAGGTCAGAATGGTCGACTATCGCCACGCGCTGCGCGGGCGCTTTTTTGATATTGCCGCAACGGCTGATAGCCCTGAGGAAATAGCCCGTCAGGCGCGCTACGTTGACGACGGCCTGATGTTCATCGCAGAAGGGCGCATTGCCGCGCTGATGAGCTGGGAAGAAGGGCAGTCAATGCTCAAACAGCCGGACGACTGGGTCGATCTGCGCGGCAAGCTTATCGTGCCGGGGTTCGTCGATACCCATCTGCATTATCCGCAAACAGAAATGATCGGCGCATTTGGTGAACAACTTCTCGAATGGCTGACCACCTACACTTTCCCGGTGGAAAGTCAGTACGGCAACGCCGGACACGCGGCGCAAATGTCAGCATTCTTCCTCAACCAACTGCTCTCGAACGGCACCACCACTGCGCTGGTGTTTGGCACCGTGCATCCGGAATCGGTCGACGCGCTGTTTGCCGCCGCGGCACAGCAAAATATGCGTCTCATCGCCGGGAAAGTGATGATGGACCGCAACGCGCCCGACTATTTAACCGAAACCGCTGAGCAGAGCTATCAGCAAACCCGTGAGCTCATCCTGCGTTGGCACAATCATCAGCGTCTCGGCTACGCCATTACCCCGCGTTTCGCGCCAACCTCAACGCCAGCGCTGCTTGAAGCGGTGCAGCGGCTGCGCGAAGCGTTTCCGGACACCTGGCTGCACACCCATTTGAGCGAAAACCCGCAGGAAATTGCATGGGTGAAAAGCCTGTGGCCGGAACATGAAAATTATCTCGACGTCTACCACCACTACGGCCTGACCGGCAAACGCAGCGTATTCGCCCACGCCATTCACTTACAGGATGCGGAATGGAATTGCCTGCACGACAGTGATTCAGCGGTGGCGTTCTGCCCGACCTCGAATCTGTTCCTCGGCAGCGGCCTGTTCCGTCTGCAAACCTGCTGGCAGAAGAACGTGAAAATGGGCATCGGCACCGACGTTGGCGCCGGAACCACGTTCAACATGCTGCGCACGCTCGGTGAAGCCTACAAAATTGGTCAGTTGCAAAGCTACAAACTGTGCGCCAGCGAAGCGTTTTATCACGCCACCCTCGGCGGCGCGCGGGCGCTGTGTCTCGATGAGCACATCGGCAATTTCAGCGTCGGCAAAGAGGCGGATTTTGTGGTGCTGGACCCGGCGGTTTCGCCGCTTCAACAGCTGCGCAGCGCCCGCTGCAAAGATATTTACGAACTGCTGTTCATGCTGATAACCCTCGGCGATGACCGCAATATCGCCCAGACGTGGATCAACGGCGAATGTGCCTGGAACCGTGATGGGCTGGAGGTGGCGGCATGACCCAATTTTTACTCAATCAGCAGCCGGTCACGCTTGAAAACGTCGATCCGAATCTGACCGTGCTGAACTGGCTGCGTAACGACAGGCTGCGCTGCGGCACCAAAGAAGGCTGCGCGTCTGGAGATTGCGGAGCCTGCACCGTGGTGCTCGGCTGCGTGGACGACGGCAAAATTCGCTACCAGAGCGCTAACGCCTGTTTGTTATTAGTGGGCCAACTGCACGGCAAACAATTGCTGACGGTGGAAGATTTGGCGGATGGCGAAGAATTGCATCCGGTACAGCGCACGCTGGCCGGCGGCCATGCCTCCCAGTGCGGGTTCTGCACGCCGGGCATCGTGATGTCGGCCTTTGCCATGCAAAAAAATGGAGCAGCAGCAGACTGCGCATCGGTTGCGCATCAACTGGGGGGAAATCTGTGCCGTTGCACCGGCTATCGGCCAATAGTTGAAGCCGCGTTGAGCATAATGTCTGATTGCTGTGCGGATAAATTTGATGCACAGGCCGCGCTAACGGTGGCACAGCTTCAGGCCCTCGGCGAGCCAACGGATGAACGGCTGTTGATGCCGAAAACGATCGATGCGCTGGCAGAATGCTATGCCCAACACCCGCAGGCGCGACTGCTGGCGGGTGGAACCGATCTTAATTTACGGGTGACGCAGGCGCACCAGCCACACGGCCAGCTGATTTCGCTGGCGCGCGTAGCAGAACTGCGCGGAATCGAACAGCAGGGCAACCGACTGGTGATTGGCGCGATGACCACCCTGGACAGCCTACAGCGTCAATTGAAAGAGACGCTCCCTGCCTTGAGCGAGATGCTCGATCGCTTTGCCTCTCAGCAGGTTCGCAACCAGGGCACGCTGGGCGGCAACATCGCTAACGCTTCGCCAATCGGGGACTGCGCCCCGGCGCTGCTGGCCCTCGATGCACGACTTCGCCTGCGCTGCGGGAGACAAACACGCGACATAGCGCTGATCGATTTCTTTATTGGCTACCGTAAAACCGTCATGCAGCCGGGGGAGTTCATCAGCCATATCCTCATTGATGACGTGACGTTGTCACGAAATATGCGATTGTGGAAAATTTCGAAGCGACGGGAAGACGACATTTCTTCGGTGTTTGCCGCCATTAATCTGGAGGTCTGCGACGGCGTCGTGAGCCGGGCACGCATCGCCTTTGGCGGCATGGCGGCTACGCCTGCCAGAGCCCTGCAATGCGAAGCCGCGTGGATCGGCCGGGCGCTCAATCGTGAGACGCTCAACGCCGCCTGCGCTGCGCTGGCAGCGGATTTCTCGCCGCTCAGCGACGCCCGCGCCAGCGCGGAATACCGCCTGCAGGTGGCGAAAAATCTGCTGAAACGCTATTTCCTGCACATGACGTCTGAACATCTCGTGGAGGTGACTGATTATGTCCGCTAAACCGCCAGCCGTTTCCGAAACGATGCTGAAAGCGCAGTTTCTTGAGCAGTTAAACGGTCGCGTGGGCAAATCCCGCGTGCATGAAAGCGCCGCGCGTCACGTCAGCGGCGCGGCGGAATACATCGATGATAAAACGCCGCTCACCGGGATGCTGCATCTGTGTCCGGTGCTCAGCGACTGCGCCCACGGACGCATTATTCACATCGACATCGCCGCTTGTTTGCAGGTGCCGGGCGTGGTGCGCGTGCTGAGCTGGCAGGACGTACCGGGCGAGCTGGATATCGGGCCACTGGCGCCGGGTGACCCCCTGTTTGCCAAAGAAACGGTGGAATATCACGGTCAGGTGGTGTTGATGATTGCCGCTGAAACGCCCGAATCGGCGCGTGCCGGAGCATTAGCGGCGAAGATAACCATTGAACCGCTGGAAGCGGTGCTGGACGTTGAACAGGCCCTGGCGAAATCGTACTTTGTCGAACAGCCGCACGTTCAGCAACGCGGTGATGCCGATGCGGCGCTGGCCGCTGCGCCACATCGCTTGCAGGGTCAGTTTCATATCGGCGGCCAGGAGCACTTTTATCTTGAAGGCCAGGTGGCGATGGCGCTGCCCGGCGAAGATGGCGCAATGCAAATCTGGTCGTCAACGCAGCATCCGACCGAAGTGCAGAAACTGGTGTCGTCAGTGCTGGGCGTAATGCAAAGCAAAGTGACCGTTGACGTGCGCCGGATGGGCGGCGGCTTTGGTGGAAAAGAGACGCAGGCGGCGGGGATTGCCTGTCATGCCGCGCTGGCGGCGCGGGTGACCGGACGCCCGGCGAAACTACGCCTGGCGCGCCGCGATGACATGCGCATCACCGGCAAACGCCATCCGTTCTTCGTGCGCTTTGATGTGGGCTTCACCGACGAGGGAATGCTGCACGGCGTAGTCATTGATTTGGCTGCCAACTGCGGCTATTCGCTGGATTTGTCCGGTTCAATCTGCGACCGGGCCATGTTCCACGCTGATAATGCGTATTACCTCGGCGATGCCCGGGTCACCGGCTATCGCTGCCGGACCAATCTGGCCTCGAACACCGCGTTTCGGGGCTTCGGTGGCCCACAGGGCATGGTCGCCATTGAACAAATCATGGATGCCATCGCCCGTCAGCTATCCCTCGACCCGCTGCATATCCGTCGAATTAACGCCTACGGCAGTGAAGGCCGCGACGTCACCCATTATCACCAGCCGGTAAAGCAAAATCTGGCACAAACGGTTATCGGTCAGTTGGCGGACTCCGCGCGCTACGCCGAGCGTCGGGCGGAGATCGTCCGCTTTAACGCCCAAAGCCCGGTGCTAAAACGCGGGCTGGCACTGACCCCGGTAAAATTCGGGATCTCGTTTACCGCCAGTTTCCTCAATCAGGCTGGAGCGCTGATCCTGATTTACAGCGACGGCACGCTACAGCTCAACCACGGCGGCACCGAAATGGGCCAGGGTCTGAACACCAAAGTGGCGCAAATCGTGGCCAACGTGCTGCAAATCCCTCTGGATGCGATTCAGGTCACCGCCACCAGCACCGGAAAAGTGCCAAATACGTCGCCGACGGCGGCGTCGTCCGGAGCGGATCTTAACGGTAAAGCCGCAGAAATCGCCGCCCAGACCCTCAAACAGCGCTTAGTGGAGATGCTGTGTTCGTTGCACCAGTGTAGCGAAGATCGGGTGACGTTTGGCAACGGCGTGGTGCAGGTCAACGAACGCTATTTCAGTTTTGCCGACGTGGCGATGCTGGCATGGCTCAATCAGGTTCCGCTCTCGGCAACCGGATTTTACAAGGTGCCGGGCATTCACTACGACCGTCAGGCCGGGCGCGGCGAACCGTTCTATTACTTCGCCTGGGGTGCGGCCTGTTCCGAAGTCATTATCGACACGCTGACCGGGGAATATCGTCTGTTACGCACCGATATTCTGCACGACGTCGGACAGTCGTTGAACCCGGCACTGGATATCGGCCAGATTGAAGGCGGCTTCATGCAGGGCGCAGGCTGGCTGACTACCGAAGAGCTGAAGTGGGATAACAACGGGCGGCTGCTCACCGACGGCCCGATGAGCTACAAAATCCCGGCGATTAGCGACATGCCTGAGGTGTTTAACGTCTCACTGCTGGAGGCGCACGCTAACAGCAGTGAGACGGTTTATCGCTCTAAAGCGGTGGGCGAACCGCCGTTTATGCTCGGCATTTCGGTGTGGTGCGCGTTACAGGACGCGGTGGCATCGGTGGCAGATTATCGTCGTCACCCGATGCTCGACGCCCCGGCGACGCCAGAACGGGTGCTGGCGGGTGTCACTCAACTGGAGGCGGGCGGTGATGAAAGCTGATGAGTGGCTGGACGTACTGATGTCTTTGCGCGAGCGACGCGTGCCCGCGGTGATTTTGACGTTGTTGCAGGATAAAGGCTCCGTGCCGCGCGAGGCGGGCACCAAGATGGTGGTCAGCCTCGACGAGAGATGGCTGACCATCGGCGGCGGTAATCTGGAATTTCAGTGCATCGCCATCGCACGCGAAATGCTGCACTCCGGCACGCAGACGCCGCGCCAGGAAACGTTCCCCCTCGGCGCGCGTGCCGGGCAGTGCTGCGGCGGTATGACCCAGGTGCTGTTCGAACCCTGGGGACGGCCACAGCCGGAAGTGTACGTCTTTGGGGCCGGGCATGTGGGGCAAGCGCTGGTGAGCATTCTCGCCACGCTGCCGTGCCGGGTGAACTGGGTGGATCAGCGCGAGGCACAGTTTGGCGCGGTACCCGCCGGAGTGCGCTGTCATCACACCGATGACCCGTGTGAAATTGCCCACAATGCGCCGGATAACAGCCTGTTCGTGGTAATGACTCATCATCATCCGCTGGATCTGGCGCTGGCAGAAACGCTGCTGCGACGTGGGCGCTATCGTTATCTGGGCGTGATCGGCTCGCAAACCAAGCGCCAGCGTTTTGATTATCTGCTGGAGGGTAAAGGCATTGCCCGAGATACACTGGATACGATGCGCTGCCCGATTGGCCTGCCGGACGTAAAAGGCAAACTGCCCGCCGAAATCGCCGTAGCGGTGGCGGGGGAAATCATTGCGGTTTATCAAGGGGTTGCCTAATCTAAGGAGAATCCCGTTTTCAGGAGTCCGTGATGAGCAGTGAGAACCCGTTTTTAACCGTCAGCCTGTTGCCTTATCAGGCCCCGCGTTTTGATGCGATTGAGGACGGTCATTACCGTCCTGCGTTTGATGCGGGCCTGCGTCAAAAACGTGAAGAGATCGCGGCAATTGCCGGGAACAGCGCGCCCGCAACGTTCGACAACACCTTCGTGGCGCTTGAAAAAAGCGGCGAGCTGCTGGGCCGCGTCACGTCTATATTTTTTGCCATGACCGCCGCCCACACCAACGACACGCTCCAGCTTCTCGACGAGCAGTTTTCTGCCGAACTGGCGGAATTAGCCAACGATCTGTACCTCAACGAGGCGCTGTTTGTCCGCGTCGATGCCATCTGGCAGCAGCGGGAAACGCTGGACCTGGATGCGGAATCGCGGCGGTTAGTCGAGGTTATCCATCAGCAATTTATTCTGGCGGGGGCGAAGCTTGCGGCAGCGCAGAAAACCGAGCTGCGCACGCTGAACACCGAAGCCGCAACGCTCAGCACCCAGTTTCACCAGCGACTGCTGGCCGCCGCCAAATCCGGCGGTCTTGTGCTTGACTATCACCATCAACTGGATGGCCTCAGTCCCGAAGACATCACCGCTGCCGCCAGCGCGGCCCATGAAAAAGGACTCAACGATCGCTGGCTTCTGCCCTTGCTGAACAGCACCCAACAACCTGCGCTGGCGCAGCTTCGTGACCGACAAACCCGTAAAAACCTGTTCGATGCGGGCTGGTTACGCAATGAGAAAGACGACGGGAACGACACCCGGGCGCTGATTTTGCGTCTGGCCACCGTGCGCGCAAAACAGGCGGCGCTGCTGGGCTATCGCGATTACGCGAGCTGGAGCATGGCTGATCAGATGGCGAAAACGCCGGAAGCCGCATTCACCTTTATGCGTCAGATTGCACCCGCCGCCCGGGCGCGCGCCGAACGTGAACTGGCCGATATTCAGCACGTGATTGATGAGCAGCAGGGCGGTTTTCAGGCGCAAGCCTGGGACTGGAATTATTACGCCGAGCAGGTGCGGCTGGCGCGTTACGATCTTGACGAAGCGCAGATCAAACCGTATCTGGAACTGAACAACGTGCTGACCGACGGCGTGTTCTGGACCGCTTCGCAGCTGTTTGGTATCCGCTTTGTCGAGCGTTTTGATATCCCGGTTTACCACCCGGATGTTCGCGTTTGGGAAATTTTTGACGCCAATGGCGTAGGTCTGGCGC
The DNA here is from genome assembly GCF_024764775.1 of Scandinavium manionii. Taxonomy (NCBI): domain Bacteria; kingdom Pseudomonadati; phylum Pseudomonadota; class Gammaproteobacteria; order Enterobacterales; family Enterobacteriaceae; genus Scandinavium; species Scandinavium manionii. The sequence continues at coordinate 11,567 of NZ_JALIGC010000035.1, forward strand.
TGTTCTACGGTGATTTCTTTGCCCGTGATTCGAAAGGCGGCGGCGCATGGATGGATAACTACGTGACGCAGTCGACGCTGCTCGAACAGCGCCCGGTGATTTACAACGTCTGCAACTATCAGAAGCCGACGGCGGGCAACCCGGCGCTGCTGAGCTGGGACGATGTGGTGACACTGTTCCACGAGTTCGGTCACACGCTGCACGGGCTGTTCGCCGTCCAGCGTTATCCGACCCTGTCCGGCACGCGCACGCCGCGCGACTTCGTCGAGTTCCCATCGCAAATTAACGAGCACTGGGCTCGCCATCCGCAGGTATTTGCCCGCTTTGCGCGTCATTATCAGAGCGGAGAGCCGATGCCGAAAAATCTGCGTGACAGCATGATGCGTGCCGCGACGTTCAATAAAGGTTACGACATGACCGAGCTGGTCAGTTCCGCGCTGCTGGACATGAACTGGCACACCCAGACGCCTGACACGCTGCCCGATGACGTAGACGCGTTTGAACAGCAGGCAATCCGCAGAGAAAACCTCGATGTGGCCTCTGTGCCGCCGCGCTATCGCAGCAGCTATTTTGCGCATGTTTTTGGCGGCGGCTACGCGGCAGGCTATTACGCTTATATCTGGACGCAAATGCTGGCCGATGACGGCTACCAGTGGTTTGTCGAGGAGGGCGGCCTGACGCGTGAAAATGGTCAGCGATTCCGCGAGGCGATTTTATCGCGCGGCAATAGCAGTGATTTGGAAGCGTTATACCGCGACTGGCGTGGACACGATCCGCTGCCGGAACCGATGCTCATCAATCGCGGGTTAAGCGAATAGTTCCCCATCAGTAAAAAGGAGAGAAGCGATGTGTACCAATCTGTTCGATAACGCCCGGCGCTATGCCGACGAGAAAAAATAATCCAAAGACCCTTCGGGGTCTTTTTTCTTACCTGGGGGCGCAAACTTGCCGGGACGACGTGTGAATGTGTCGACCCGGTAATCGCAGTGCTACCGGGAATGTTTTAGAATACCTGTTAATTGTTATGCTTTAGAATTATCTGGTGCCTTATTTATACAGTTCTTAAAAATAATATCTTTATCCGCAATACACTTTAGATACACCCACTCAACATAACCTAAACTGATAATCCTAATATCTTCTAAATCAAACAGATAAAAAGATATTATTCACTGCTCATCGGATCTGTTCATTGTGCGCATAAATAAATATGATGCTCTGGCACATGACACTCATGCGCAACAAAACGCCCAGCATAAACACGGAATGATAAAAAATACTGAATTGACAGGGGCGTTATTTTAATAATACTCAGGATTGAATGATGAATAAAAAAATAATGATGGTAGCAACAACGCTGGTGGTTGGTGGGATCTTTTCTTTTCCTGCTTCTGCCATTAGTGAAGCCTGGCGTGCACAGCTGGAAAAATCGGGCTGCACACAGGTTAGTGAGGCTAACGGAACGTGTAACCCAACGCTCACCTACAAGCAGAATCAACACGCCCAGGCTCAGAATGGTGTGAAGGGCGACGCACAGGAAACGCGCGATTTAGCACGGAGTATTGACTCCGACATCGCCGGCAAGTATCAGGGACAGGCGGTTGATTATATGCGGGTAACGGGCTGGAAACCGCTGAATGAAGAACAAACCCGCTGGAAGAAATCCGGACACACGGCGGAATTTAATATGAACTCAGCAGGCAAAGTCATGGGCGTGGTGGTGCGTTAAGTCAAGGGCGAAGACCGGACCGTTCGTATAGAAAGCCGCTTCGTTTAGGCTTCATTGACGTTCAGGGTGGTAGCCTGTGAGTATGAGGCAAATAAGGCAAGGACGCGCCCGATTTGCTGAATAATTAAAACACAAATCTATCCATGCAAGCATTTGCCGCCACACCGTTGGCGGTTTTTTTTGTCTTTAATTTCTCGCAACCTGGATAAATGCCAACAAAAAGCCCCTTGTGCGAAAAGCATCAAGGGGCCGTTACGGGTCGGGACTATCAGTGTTCATTAGTCATCCCATTTATGGCTGAAATACGCAGCAAGAAAACCGGCGAATACGATGGTTCCCAAAACTGCCATGAAGACATGCATATTACCCAGCATGACTAACCTCCGTTAATGTTAAAAGCGTACGATAAAATCCTCACTTACCTTAATTAGCCGCGATGAACAGAGAATACCGGAGTCAATCTAAACGAATCGTTAATTAGGTGAATTATTTAGCCACTTGAGTAAATTTTTTGCGAAATGCTTGTGGGCTGAGGGCGAAACGTTGCTGAAAATGATGGCGCAGGGCGCTGGTGGTGCCAAAGCCGTTATTCGCGGCGATATGTTCAACGCTGAGTCGGCTGTCGGTTAAGGCTTGTTGCACGCGCTGTAGCCGTTCATCGAGCAACCAGCGAGCGGGCGTCACACCGGTGGCTTCCTGAAAACGGCGCAGCAACGTGCGCGGGCTCATCCCGACGCGCTGGGCCAGCGATTCCAGGGTATGGGGTTCGGCAAGATGCGCGTGAAGCCAGTCAAATAGCTGCCCGAGGCGTTCGCTTTCCCGGCTGCGTGCCACTGGGCGCTCGAGCTGCTGGGTCTGGCTGCCGTCGCGATGTGGCTGGACGACTAAGCGCCGCGCGACACTGTTGGCGGCATCCAGCCCAAAATCACTGCGGACTACGTGCAGGCATAAATCAATTCCCGCCGCACTGCCCGCCGAGGTCATCAGCCCATCGTCGCCGACGTACAGCACATTTTCCACCACCTGAACGGCGGGGAAACGCCGCTGTAGTTCATCGGTATAACGCCAGTGGGTAGTGGCCTGACGCCCGTTCAACAGGCCGCTGGCCGCGAGTACAAACACGCCTGAACAAATCGACATTAGCCGACAGCCACACTGATGCGCCTGGCGCAATGCCTCACATAATGCCTGCGGCACCGGGGCGTCCGCCCCGCGCCAGCCGGGGATCACGATGGTGTCCGCCTGTTCCAGAAGCGCAAAGCCGCCATCGGCCACAATGCGGATCCCTCCCGTCGCGCGCAGTTCGCCGTCATCCACCGAAGCCACCGCAAAGCGATACCAGTTTTCGCCCAGCTCCGGGCGTGGCAGACCAAAAATCTCGACGGCGACGCCAAATTCAAAGGTGCAGAGGCCGTCATAGGCGAGGGCCACGACCAGCGGGCGAGAAGCGGTTGTCATTATCCTGGCGATTTCTGTCATGTCGGCGGGCGGTGCCTGTCCTGAATTTTTGATGAGATAAGAGGTAACACGACATCCGTTAATACAACAAGAGGGAAATACCATGCGTTATGTCACTGAGATCCAGGCGGCGAGCCCGCAGGACGCCATTGCCCATTTTCAGCGCCGTCTGAGCGTGGAAACTGACTGCGATGATGTGTATTCGGCAACAAAAAGCGGAGAGGTGGATTTTGTGCTGCTGCATGTTGTCGGTTCGCCTGAGACGTTCGCCCGTCGGCATCTGCCCGGCGCGCTGCATCTTCCGCATCGTTATCTCACCGAAGCGCGTTTGCGCGAGTGGCCACCGGAAACGTTGTTCGTGGTCTATTGCGCAGGGCCGCACTGTAACGGAGCAGACAGGGCGGCGCTGAAGCTTGCGCAGCTTGGGCGTCCGGTAAAAATCATGATTGGCGGACTCACCGGCTGGGCGGATGAAGGCCTGGCATTTGCCTCATCATGAATTTTTTTCACGGGTGATGAATTTATCTCGTTTGCCTGCGCCTCTCCCGCATGGCAAGTTTAGGGTATATAGCCATCCAGAAGTCTAAACATTGATTTCGCAATTATCACGTCAGGCAATCAGTTGCCTGACGACAAGGAGAGACCATGTCACGTCACACCGCGCCATACCGCGCCGATATCGTCGGCAGTTTTTTACGTCCGGACAGCATTAAACACGCCCGCCAGCAGTTTGCGGAAGGTGCCATCGACGCGCAGACGCTGCGTGCGGTGGAAGATGAAGCGATCCTCCACGTGGTGCAGCACCAGTGTGATTGTGGCCTGAACGTGGTGACCGACGGTGAGTTTCGCCGCGCGTGGTGGCACTTTGACTTCTTCGACGGTTTACAGGGCGTTGAGCGTTACGATTCTGACAAAGGCATTCAGTTTAACGGGGTGCAAACCAAAGCCCACGGCGTGCGCGTGATTGGCAAGCTCGGTTTCGGCTCGCACCCGATGCTTGACGATTTCCGCTATCTGAAAAGCATCAGCGGCGACGCACAGCCGAAAATGACCATTCCAAGCCCAAGCGTGCTGCATTTCCGCGGCGGTCGCAAAGATATCGATGCCACGGTTTACCCGGATCTGGCCGATTATTTTGATGACTTAGCCACCACCTGGCGCGATGCGATCCGCGCATTTTATGATGCAGGCTGCCGCTATTTGCAGCTCGATGACACCGTCTGGGCATATCTCTGCTCTGATGAACAGCGCCAGCAGGTGCGTGAGCGCGGCGACAATCCGGATGAGCTGGCGAAAACCTACGCCCGGGTGTTGAACAAAGCGTTGGAAGGTAAACCGGACGATTTGACCATCGGACTGCACGTGTGCCGTGGGAATTTCCGCTCAACGTGGATTTCCTCTGGCGGCTACGAGCCGGTGGCGGAAGTGCTGTTCGGCAGCGTTAACGTCGACGCATTCTTCCTTGAATACGATAACGACCGTTCCGGTGACTTCGCGCCGCTGCGCTTTGTGCGTCCGGGCCATCAGCAGGTGGTTCTGGGCCTGATCACCACGAAAAATGGTGAACTGGAAAACCCGGAGGGTGTGAAAGCGCGTCTGGCAGAGGCGGCGCAGTACGTGGCGAAAGAGCAGATTTGCCTCAGCCCACAGTGCGGTTTTGCCTCTACCGAAGAGGGTAACAGCCTGACCGAAGCCCAGCAGTGGCAGAAAGTCCGTCTGGTGACCGAGATTGCCGCTGACGTCTGGTAAGGTTTAACTCACAGGGCAGCGCTGCACCTTTTTAATGCAGTGCTGCTCCTGAATCGGACGTTCCACATACCCTTCGCCCTTCAAGTTACCTCTTTGTTGGCTACGTTCACTCGCCCGAATCACTTACTTTAGTAAGCTCATCGGGACGTATTCTCTTGCCGCCTCGATGTAACTCGAATGGCATAGGGTATTTTCTGCAACGAAAGTTGTAATTCCCCAGTCCACCCGCCTGTTTTCCGTACTTTTTCCCACGTTGGCATCATTCTTGCCTGTCTCCTGACGACTACACCGATGTTTTTAATCCTTGTTGCTGTCTCTTTCAGGAGTGAATCATGCGCCGTCGAACTTTGCTTAAAGCTTTTGCTCTCTCTGCCTCCACGATTGCTCTCGGTTTTAGCGTCAGCGTGTATGCCGCTGACACTATCAAAGTGGGGATTATGCATTCGCTGTCCGGAACGATGGCGATTTCCGAAACGCCGTTGAAAGACGTGGCGTTGATGACCATCGACGAGATCAACGCCAAGGGCGGCGTGCTCGGTAAAAAACTGGAACCGGTGGTGGTTGACCCGGCCTCAAACTGGCCGCTGTTTGCTGAAAAGGCGCGTCAGCTACTGACTCAGGACAAAGTGGCGGCGGTGTTCGGCTGCTGGACCTCAGTTTCGCGGAAATCGGTGCTGCCTGTGTTTGAGGAGCTGAATGGGCTGCTGTTCTATCCGGTGCAGTATGAAGGCGAAGAAATGTCGCCAAACGTGTTCTACACCGGGGCTGCGCCGAATCAGCAGGCTATTCCGGCGGTGGAATATCTGATGAGTGAAGATGGCGGCGAGGCCAAACGCTTCTTCCTGCTCGGCACCGACTACGTCTATCCGCGCACCACCAACAAAATTCTGCGCGCGTTCCTGCATTCTAAAGGTGTGCAGGATAAAGATATCGAAGAGGTTTACACCCCGTTTGGCTACAGCGATTACCAGACCATCGTCGCCAATATCAAAAAATTCTCCGCGGGCGGGAAAACGGCGGTGGTGTCGACCATCAACGGCGATTCCAACGTCCCGTTCTACAAAGAGCTGGCTAACCAGGGCGTGAAAGCGACCGACGTGCCGGTGGTGGCGTTCTCGGTCGGTGAAGAAGAACTGCGCGGGATAGATACCAAACCGCTGGTTGGCAATCTCGCGGCATGGAACTACTTCGAGTCCGTCGATAACCCGACTAACCAGAGCTTCGTCGCGGATTACCGCGCGTATGCCAAAGCCCACAATCTGCCGAATGCGGGCACGGTGGTAACCAACGATCCAATGGAAGCCACCTACGTCGGCATTCATATGTGGGCGCAGGCGGTGGAAAAAGCGGGTACCACCGACGTGGACAAAGTACGTGCGGCAATGGCCGGACAAACCTTCAAAGCGCCGTCGGGCTTTACGTTGACGATGGATGCGACCAACCATCACCTGCATAAGCCGGTAATGATTGGCGAAATCGAAAGCAACGGCCAGTTTAACGTGGTCTGGCAGACCGATAAGCCGGTACGCGCGCAGCCATGGAGCCCATACATTCCGGGTAACGATAAGAAGCCAGATCAGCCAATGAAAATGGCCAGCAACTGAGTGGCATTTTCTCCCTCATCCTGGCCTCCTCTCCCACGGGGGAGAGGGCCAGGGAGAGAGCATCAGACCGCACGATATTCACAAAAAGGAGTCTTTGATGAAACCAGTCCGCTGGCTGCTGTTGGTAGCCTCGCTGTTGCCGTGTTTCGCTCACGCCGGAGACGCGGATGATTTTGTGGCTGCCAACCGAAGCCAGCAGTCGGCCATGCTTGAAAAGTGGGCGGTCGATCCGCAGCCGCAGCGTCTGCCACTGTTACAGGCCCTGAGCGCCGAAAGCCTGCGCAGTGACGCCGCGCATCATGCCTTCAGCATTGAAAGCGGCAAACCGCTGGCCTTAGACGCCACCGTCCAGCCGCAAGGCGACCTCAAACCCGTTCGTCTGACCAACCGTCTGCGCAATCTGGTGGCCGGCGCCCTCGCCACGCATCAACTGGTAAGTGACAACGTCACACTAAGGTTTGCCGCAGCGAAAACCTTGCAACGCGATGCCGGGCCAGAAGTGGTCCCGATGCTGGAAAAACGCCTGAAGGTGGAAACCGACGATGGCGTGAAGCAACAGCTTGAACTCGCGCTGGCTAATTTACAGCTCAGCAGTCCGGATGCCGCGGTGCGTAAACAGGCGATGACCCTGCTCGGGCATTCATCCGACCCGGAAACGCAAGCGCGACTGCAACCTTATACCGATGCCCAACATGAACCCGATGCTACGGTGCGTGCCGCCGCGGTGGAAAGCCTGAAGCAGATCCAGCAGCGTTTATTCTGGGGGGATATTCTCGGCCAGGCATTTATGGGCATTTCGCTCGGCTCGATCCTGCTGCTCGCGGCGCTGGGGCTGGCGATCACCTACGGCCTGCTTGGCGTGATTAACATGGCACACGGCGAAATGCTGATGCTCGGAGCGTACAGCACCTGGCTGGTACAACAGGGGCTAAGCCAGTTTGCGCCGCAGTGGCTGGCATTTTATCCGCTGCTGGCGCTGCCGGTGGCGTTCTGCATCACCGGCGGAATTGGCATGTTGCTGGAGCGGACGATTATCCGCCATCTGTACGGCCGTCCGCTGGAAACGCTGCTGGCGACGTGGGGCATCAGCCTGATGCTTATCCAGTTGGTGCGAATGCTGTTTGGCCCGCAGAACCTCGAAGTCTCTAACCCGGCCTGGCTGTCGGGTGGGATTCAGGCGCTGCCGAATCTCATTCTGCCGTGGAACCGGATTGTGGTTATCGGTTTTGTGATGCTGGTGCTGTTTTTTACCTGGCTCATTCTCAACAAAACGCGGCTCGGCCTACGCGTGCGGGCGGTAACGCAAAACCGTGCGATGGCGGCCTGCTGCGGCGTGCCGACCGGGCGTGTGGATATGCTGGCGTTTGGCCTCGGTTCCGGCATTGCCGGGCTTGGCGGCGTGGCGCTGTCTCAGCTGGGTAACGTCGGGCCGGAACTCGGTCAGGGCTACATAATTGACTCGTTCCTGGTGGTGGTGCTCGGCGGTGTCGGCCAGCTGGCGGGCAGCGTGGCAGCCGCATTTGGCCTGGGGATCTTCAACAAAATTCTGGAGCCGCAAATGGGCGCGGTGCTCGGCAAAATTCTGATTCTGGTGCTGATCATTCTGTTTATTCAGAAGCGTCCGCAGGGGCTGTTTGCGCTGAAAGGGAGGGTCATTGACTGATGAGCCAGCCATTAACCTTAACACTTGCCCGCCGGGCGCCGCGTCTGCTGCGTTGGATTGGCGGCCTGGCGGTACTGGTACTGTTGAGTATGCCGTTTCTGGCGCTGCTTCCGGCCACCCATCCGCTGGCCATTTCGACCTGGACGCTGACCCTGGTCGGCAAAATTCTCTGCTACGCGGTTGTGGCGGTGGCGCTCGATTTGGTCTGGGGCTACGCCGGAATGCTATCGCTGGGGCACGGGCTGTTCTTTGCCCTTGGCGGCTATGCGATGGGTATGTACCTGATGCGTCAGGCCGCGGGCGATGGACTCCCGGCGTTTATGTCCTTTTTATCGTGGAACGAGCTGCCGTGGTTCTGGTGGGGAACGCAACATTTTGCGTGGGCAATGCTGTTGGTGATGCTGGTGCCGGGTCTGCTGGCGCTGGTGTTCGGCTGGTTTGCCTTCCGCTCCAAAATCAAAGGGGTGTATTTCTCGATAATGACTCAGGCGCTGACCTACGCCGGGATGCTGCTGTTCTTTCGTAATGAAACCGGTTTTGGCGGCAACAACGGTTTTACCGGCTTCACCACTATTCTTGGTTTTCCGGTGAGCGCCACCGGCACGCGCGCCGCGCTGTTTCTGGCGACGGTCCTGCTGCTTCTTGCCACGCTGGCGGTGGGTTTCGCGCTGGCACGCAGCAAATTTGGCCGCGTTCTGACGGCGGTACGTGATGCGGAAAACAGGCTGATGTTCTGCGGCTACGATCCACGCGGTTTCAAACTGCTGGTGTGGACGCTATCCGCCGTGCTGTGCGGTCTGGCGGGAGCGTTGTATGTGCCGCAGGTGGGCATTATCAACCCGGGCGAAATGTCGCCGACCAACTCGATTGAGGCGGCAATTTGGGTCGCACTCGGCGGGCGCGGCACCTTGATTGGGCCCATCCTCGGTGCCGGGCTGGTGAACGGCGCGAAAAGCCTGTTCACGGTGGCGATGCCAGAATACTGGCAGCTGTTTCTTGGCCTGATTTTCATCGTGGTGACGCTGTTCCTGCCACGAGGCGTGATTGGCCTGCTGCGCAAAGGAGACAAATGATGCAGCCCGATGAAGGACTTTTTACCCGTCAGCTGCCGGGGGATCGCTTCCGCGAGCAAACGGATCCGGTTTTGCAGCTCGAGAACATCAACGTCAATTTCGACGGTTTCCAGGCGTTAACCAATCTGTCGCTGCAAATTGGCGTGGGTGAATTGCGCTGCGTGATTGGCCCTAACGGCGCGGGAAAAACCACACTGATGGACGTGATCACCGGCAAAACCCGGCCACAAAGCGGCAGGGCGATTTACGATCAATCGATAGATTTAACCACACTGGATTCAATTGCCATCGCTCGGCAGGGCATTGGACGTAAATTCCAGAAGCCGACGGTGTTTGAAGCGCTGAGCGTGGCGGAAAACCTCGAGCTGGCGATGAAGGGCGATAAATCGGTGTGGGCCAGTTTGCGGGCGAAACTTTCTGGTGAACAGCAGGACCGCATCGACGAGGTGTTGCAGTTGCTGCGCCTGGAAGGCGAACGCGCCCGCCGCGCGGGGCTGCTGTCCCACGGACAAAAGCAGTTTCTCGAAATCGGCATGCTGTTGGTGCAGGAGCCGCATTTGCTGTTGCTTGATGAACCCGCGGCGGGCATGACTGATGCTGAAACGGAATACACCGCCGAGCTGTTTCGCACGCTGTCGGGCCGCCATTCGCTGATGGTGGTGGAACATGATATGGGGTTTGTCGAGACCATCGCCGACCGCGTGACCGTTCTGCACCAGGGCCAGGTTCTGGCGGAAGGGTCGCTGCGTGACGTTCAGGCCAACGAGCAGGTGATTGAAGTCTATCTGGGGCGCTAAGGAGGTCGAATGCTACAGGTTCAGGAACTGCATCAATATTACAGCGGTAGCCATATTCTGCGCGGCGTGAGCTTCACTGCACAGCCGGGGGAAATCACCTGTTTACTGGGGCGCAACGGCGCCGGGAAAACCACGTTACTGAAATGCCTGATGGGGCTGATTCCGGCCCGCAGTGGCAGCGTGAACTGGCAAAATCAGGCCATCATGCAGCGTAAACCGCACCAGCGGGTGCAGGCGGGTATGGCGTATGTGCCGCAGGGGAGAGAAATCTTCCCCAGACTCACTGTCGAAGAAAACCTGCTGCTCGGCATGTCGCGATTTTCTGCCCGTGATGCGCGAGCGGTGCCAGAAGAAATTTATCAGCTGTTCCCGGTGCTGCGGGCGATGAAACAGCGGCGGGGCGGTGACCTCTCCGGCGGCCAACAGCAGCAGTTGGCGATTGGCCGGGCGCTGGCGAGTCGCCCGCAGTTGTTGATCCTCGATGAACCGACCGAAGGCATTCAACCCTCGGTGATTAAAGAAATTGGCGAGGTAATTCGCCAACTGGCACGCCGGGGCGATATGGCGATTCTGCTGGTGGAACAGTTTTATGATTTCGCCGCAGACCTGGCAGACCAGTATCTGGTGATGTCGCGTGGCACCATTGTGCAGCAAGGGCGTGGTGAAAATATGGAAGCCGACGGCGTGCGCGGTATGGTCACGATTTGATTGCCCGAAGGGTTGATGTGTTAATTGTTATATTATAACATTTCATTTTTCACATCGACCCGAGGGATTTATGGTGTCTTTTCAACGTTTCACTCTGACTATTCTGGGGCTGCTGGTCAGCAGCAGCGTGCTCGCCCATTCACACGGACATCAGATGAGCGAGGCCGAACAAAAAGCGGCTTCGGGCATTTTTAGCGACGGCGACGTCCGCGACCGTCCGCTTTCCAATTGGGATGGCATCTGGCAGTCGGTCTATCCGCTGTTGCAGAACGGGGATTTGGACCCGGTGTTTAAACAGAAAGCGCAGAAGGACGGCAGCAAAACCGTTGAGCAAATCAAAGCATATTACACGGCGGGATACAAAACGGCCGTCGGAAAAATCGAGATTGAAAACAACGTGATGGCGTTTCATGACGGCGATAAAACGGCGGCGTGTGAATACCGCTACGACGGCTACAAAATTCTGCACTATGCGTCCGGCAAGAAGGGCGTGCGCTATCTGTTTGAATGCACCGACAGCAAAAGTGCTGCACCGACATTCGTGCAATTTAGCGATCACATTATCGGGCCGCGGCAGTCTCAGCATTTCCATATTTTCAGCGGCAATGCTTCACAGGCGGCATTGTTAGAAGAGATGGATAACTGGCCGACGTATTATCCTGAGCAGCTGCATACGCATCAGGTGGTGGATGAAATGTTGCACCATTAAAAGAATGCCCGGTGGCACTGACGCTCACCGGGCAATTTTCAACCGATCGAAAACATTATTTTGTGAACACGGAATAATCCATATTACGCAAATCGTCCATCAATCGAGGGCCTTTCGGCTGCCAGTTTAGCTGCTGGCGCGTCCATTCTCCGCTGGCGCGAAGATCGTGGGTGGCGAATAGCGCGAACCAGCCAAAATGTGCTTCTGCCTGTTCTGCTTTCAGCGACACGCAAGGCACGCCTAATCCTTCCGCAACCACTTCCGCAATCTGGCGGGCGGAAATGCTTTCTTCCGCAACCGCGTGATAGCGTTTGCCGCTTTTGCCTTGCTCCAGCACGTTCACATACAGACGGGCGACGTCATCGACGTGCGCAGCACACCAGCCATTTTCGCCCTCGCCAATATACGCAGCCATGCCCTTTTGCTGGGCGAGAGGGGTGTAATAACTCAGCAGCCCCTGACGTTCGGTGTTATGCACCTGTGGCAGACGCACCACGCGCACGTCAACGCCCGCTGCCAGCTGGATGTTGCCTTCCAGTTCAGACGCTCTACGCGGATTTGGATTGGCCGGGTTGAAGACATCTTCACGCGCCGGTTGGCCGCTATCGTCGTCACCCATGGCGGTGCCGGAGGTAATAATCAATGGGCGAGAGGTGCCTTTTAACACCGAGCCAATGGCGGCGATCACCCGGCGGTCTTTTTCGCAGTTCGCGACGAACTGGCTGAAATCATGATCGAAGGCGGTGTGGATCACCGCGTCGCAGTTTTCGATTCCTGAGAGCCAGCTTTGCGGGTCTTCCAGCGTGCCGCGCTGAGGCGTGGCGCCCGCGTCGGATAATTTACGCGCTGCCTCTTCCGAACGCACCAGACCGGTCACCTGATGACCGCCTGCCAGAAGATTTGACACCACTCGTGAGCCTATAAAACCCGTCGCACCGGTAACAAAAATACGCATAGCCTGTCTCCTGAATGAATTTCAGCGACAGCGTATGTCGTCGTCGATTACTATTAAAGTAGTGACATTATCAGGGTATAAACACTAACAGGTTAATTATGACGCTACTTTCCGATAATCCTTTGGGTGATTTCCTGCGCGCCCGCCGCCTGCGACTCGATCCGGCGTCGTTCGGGTTCATGCCCGGTCGCCGCCGTACGCCGGGCCTGCGGCGTGAAGAGGTGGCGCAGCTCGCCAGCATCAGCCCGACCTGGTACACCTGGCTTGAACAGGGACGCGGTGGAGCACCGTCGCGAGAAGTACTGAACCGCATTGCCGGAGGGCTACGTCTGACTGCACCGGAACGTGACCACCTGTTTATTCTGGCCTTCGGCCATCCGCCAGAAAACCGCCTTAGCGCTTCGGATTCCATGACGCCGCGCCTGCAACGGGTTCTGGACAGTTTCAGTATTCCGGCGATTATCAAAACCGCGACCTGGGATGTTCTGGCATGGAACCGACCGGCGACTGTCGTCCTCAAGGATTATGGTCAACTTCCGCCGGAACAGCGCAATATTCTGCGTCTGCTGTTTACCGATCCGCAAGCCCGGAAAATGCAGGAAGACTGGGACGGCGTGGCACGGCTGATTGTTAATGCGTTTCGGGCAGATGCCGCGCGCTCTGGTGCATCGGAAGAGATTGATCGTCTGGTGGCGGAGCTGTCCGCGCAAAGTGAGGATTTCGCCCGCTACTGGCGTAATAACGATGTGGCCGGACACGGTGAAGGCCTTAAACGTCTGCTTCACCCGCAGCTGGGGCCAATTTCGCTGGAGTTTTCAACCTTCGCGGTGGAAGGGCGGCCGGAGTTGACAATGATGGTGTTCAATCCGGCCAATGACGAGAGTCGGGCAATCATTCAGCGCTGGATTGCGGCGAGCACAATCGGCGCTGAATAATACTGAGTCAGGCCGTTTTCAACGCGCCGTCCCAGGTTTTTACGCGCATGCCGCGCAGGATCATCAGCCATGCCAGCACAATCACCAGCATCATAATGGCAAACAGTGTCCAGGCCGGTAACGAGGTGAGAATTAGCCCGGTCAGCATCGGGTTGGCGGCCGCTCCCAGCCAGCCCAGCGCCTGTGCGGAAAAATAGCTCGCCTTCATGCCTGGCGGGGCGATGTTATCAATCAGCATGTATTCGCCCGGGGCATAAATGATTTCACCGAGAGTAAACACTGCCGCGGCGACACCCCAGTAAATTAAATTCTCGCCTGAGAACATAAAGCCGCCCAGACCCAGCAGGAAGCAAAGCGTGCCAATAGCCATCAGCGGGCGAATGTTATGCGCAGTGATTTTACGTCCGACAATGTATTGCAGGCTGACCACCACCACCGCGTTGACCGGCAGCACCACCGAGACCACTTTTTGCGCAAAATCCGCGTTATCGGCAATCGTCAGCACGTACTGCGAAATACAGGTCGCAAACGAGCCGCCGACGTACGACGCCAGCAGGCCGGAGAGGGTAAACCAGAACAGCGCTTTGTCCTTCAGCAGCACCGACGGCTGCCACACAGTGGCGACTTTCTCTTCATCGCTTTGCGCGCCACGCTGCACGTAAAGCTGAATCAGCACCAGCGGGAAGGCGGCGCAGATGGCGGCCAGCCAGAACGGTAATTGCAGGCTGTACATTACAAGCCAGGTACCAATCGGCGGGCCGACGGTCCACCCCATGTTCAGAAAGCTGTAGTTGAGCGAGAAAATGCGCGCTTTGTCGCTCACGCTCAGTGCGTCGGCAAACCAGGCTTTTAATACCGTCGAAAAGACCGAATAGGCACAGTTGATCAGCGCAAAGAAAAACACCACCAGGGCGACGCTGTGCACGAGCGGAATGGCGATAAACCCGGCGATAAAGGCCACAATGGCGACAATCATGTAGCGTTTTTTATCGAATTTGTCCGCCAGGATGCCAAAGCCAAGGCTGAAAATCACCCCGACGGTGAGGGCCAGCGTCAGGGCATAGCCGATGGCCTCGACACTCATGCCGTACTGGCGCGTCAGGTAGATGGTCATAAAAGGCAGCGTGGCGCCGCGGCCGATGGTTAACAGCAACGACGACGCCAGCAACGCTGAGGTTGAACGTTTTATTGAGGATTTCATGGTTTAGCCCGACAAATTGCTTATGTTATTATTTTGTGTGTAATCACAATTATCACGGCATCCGGGGGCTTGTACAGATCCCAATTTATCCCTAAGTGCCTTGACCACCTGCTAAAAATAATGATCTGTTCCTCGCGCTCATTTTTCGATACTTTGATTCTGTTTACAAAAATTTAATATTTCAGGGGCGGGTTATGACGCGGAAAGATGGGCTGTTAGCGCTGTTGGTGGTCGTCGTCTGGGGACTCAATTTTGTGGTCATTAAGGTCGGACTGCATAATATGCCTCCGCTGATGCTGGCGGGCCTGCGTTTTATGCTGGTCGCGTTTCCGGCCATTTTCTTTGTCGCCCGGCCGAAAATCCCGCTCTCTTTGCTGCTTGGCTACGGGCTGACCATCAGCTTCGGTCAGTTTGCCTTCCTGTTCAGCGCGATTAAATTGGGTATGCCTGCGGGGCTTGCGTCGCTGGTACTGCAGGCGCAGGCCTTCTTCACCATTATTCTGGGCGCGTTTGTGTTTGGCGAACGTTTGCAGGGTAAACAGCTGACGGGGATAACCCTGGCGGTGTTTGGCGTGCTGGTGCTGATTGAAGCGAGTCTGAACGGCCAGCACGTCGCACTGCTCGGGTTCTTCCTGACGCTGGCGGCGGCGCTGTGCTGGGCCTGTGGCAATATCTTCAATAAGAAAATCATGCAGCACGCGTCGCGTCCACCGGTGATGTCGCTGGTGGTGTGGAGTGCGCTGATCCCCATTGTGCCATTTTTGCTGGCGTCGTATCTGTTGGATGGCTCAACGGCAATGATGCAGAGCCTGGTGGATATTGACCTGACGACCATTCTGTCGTTGGTGTATCTGGCCTTTATCGCGACGATTGTCGGCTACGGCATTTGGGGCTCGCTGCTGGGACGCTATGAAACCTGGCGCGTGGCGCCGCTTTCTCTGCTGGTACCGGTGGTGGGCATCGCCAGTGCAGCGTTGCTGCTCGATGAAACGCTCTCGGCATTACAGATGATGGGGGCGGTGCTGATCATGGCCGGGTTGTACATCAACGTGTTTGGTTTGCGATTGCGCCGGGCGAAAGTCATGCAGGGATAAGGCGTGAAGAAAAAAGCCCCGCATCTGCGGGGCAAAAGAGTTACTGGGAGTTTCCGTTATAGTATGGCACGCCCAGTTCGTCGGATTTGTCACTGCCGGAACCCATGTGGTTAAAGTCAAACGGCGACCGATCCTGTGCTGAAGGTATAAGCATCGTGTCACGGGCCGCGTTACTTGCCGGGTGAGTGGATTGCTCCGCAAAACTCTGGCCGGAGACCAGCACCAACAAGGTGAGGGCGGCGGAGGCGAACAGTTTCATTTTTTTCCTCGATATGTCTTGTGCAGGCGATTAACAACTCTATCCGTCATACTTCAAGCTGCATGTGCGTTGGCAACGCCTGTTCACCCCAGTCACTTACCTGAGTAAGCGGCTGGGATTCGCAGTCTTGCCGCCTTCCTGCAACTCGAATTATCTTGGCTATTCAGTGATTGAGTGGCATCAGATAACGCGACTCGCCGGGCATATTAGTGATGCGATATTTGTGCGGCGGCACGTCAAAATAGTTCTTAAAGGTACGCGTCAGCGTCTGCTGGGATTCAAAGCCATAGCGTTCGGCCAGATACAGGATCGGCTCATTGCTCTCTTTCAGCTTCTGTGCGATTTCAGTCAGCTTACGGCTTCTAATATATTGACCCAGTGAATGTCCGGTTTCTTTCTTGAACATCCGTTGCAGGTGCCATTTGGAGTAACCGGAACGTTCCGACACTTTCTCAAGCGACAAAGGTGATTCCAGATTGCTCTCGATCCAGTCCAAAATGCTATGAATAGTGATAGCGTCAGTGTTACGTCTGGACATCGCGACTTACCTCTTTGTTCTGTTTACGGCAGGATTTTCTTGAGCAGAAGCTCAAGGGCTGCGACCTCATCCACCGTTAAGTTTTTTGTTAATTCCTGATGCAGGTTTTGTCCCACCAGCTGGTGGCATTGCTCACATAATTCCGCGCCGTCCGGTGTCAATTGCACCAGTACGCCACGCTTATCATTCGGGTTTGGCAGACGCTCAATCCAACCTTTACAGGTCAGGCGGTCGAGCATTCGGGTCAAGGCACCGAGATCGACCGACAACGCTTTTTTTAGCTCAACAGGGGTAATGCACACTTCACAGCGAATCGAACACAGGGTTTTGAACTGCGAAGCGGTGATATCCATAGGCGACAGATAATCGTTCAGAAGACGATCTTTTTTCTGGTTGACCATGTGGATCAAGCGACCGAGTGGGATGATTTCGTTAAACAGATCACTGGTGCTTTTCACAAAGGTTGCCCTGGCAAGTAGTTTAGTTGCGAGGGATATTATTGCCCAGGCAACCATAAGTCAACTGAATGAATAAGCTTATGCCACGAATTGCTAAAACGCTTCACGGCACACTTTTTGTGCTGTAAGCCTCTGATGGATAACCTGCCGTTATGGACACGCGAGGGTAAGATTTCGTCATGAATTAGCCATAGTCACGGCAACGAGAAAGCTCTTATACTCAGCCGGCCGTTGAGTGCTAACACAGGAGTGTTGATGAATGCTGGATTTGTTTAAGGCTATTGGCCTCGGACTGGTGGTGCTGTTGCCGCTGGCGAACCCGTTAACCACCGTTGCATTGTTCCTTGGGCTGGCCGGGAACATGAATAACGCCGAACGTAATCGTCAGTCGCTGATGGCCTCGGTGTACGTATTCGCGATCATGATGGTGGCGTACTACGCCGGTCAGGTAGTAATGAATACCTTCGGGATTTCGATTCCCGGGCTGCGTATTGCCGGTGGCCTGATTGTGGCGTTTATCGGCTTCCGGATGCTGTTCCCGCAGCAAAAGGCGCACGATTCGCTGGAAGCCAGACATAAGTCGGAAGAACTGAAAGAGGAGCCGACCGCCAATATTGCGTTTGTGCCACTGGCGATGCCGAGCACGGCCGGACCCGGTACTATCGCGATGATTATCAGTTCGACGTCTACCGTAAGGCACGGCGTGAATTTTCCGGACTGGGTGGTACTGGTTGCGCCGCCGTTGATCTTCCTTGGCGTCGCGCTGATTTTGTGGGGCTGTTTACGCAGCTCAGGGGCGATTATGCGCCTGGTCGGGAAAGGGGGCATCGAAGCCATTTCTCGTCTGATGGGCTTTTTGCTGGTCTGCATGGGCGTGCAGTTTATCATCAACGGCGTGCTGGAAATTATCAGCACCTACCACGCTTAACGCTTTCGTAAACTTAGAGGGCGGCAGGTTGTCGCCCTTGTTTCCTCTGGTCATTTTGTCCCGCCACCGCGTCTTTTATCAGCCCCGCTAACATCGCCTGAACCTGACGGTCTTCAGAGGAAGACGCATTTTGTACCAATGTTATTCCCAGATCTCCCGGAGAGGGTAGCCGCGATCCGGCCGTTAACAGATTTGCGGGCAGACCAAAATGCGTTCTCAGTGTCAGACCAAGCCCCGCCTGAACCGCAGCCCAGATACCGCTGAGACTGTGACTGACGAAGGTTATCTGCCATGGGATCCCGGCGTTGTCGAGAGATTCAATCGCCCGGGAGCGCATCAAACAAGGGCTGTCGAACATCACCAACGGTAGCGGTTTCTCGTCGGCAAGCAGGGCATCAAGGTTTAAATCCTGATGATAAATCCATTCCAGTGGGCAGCGGCTCAGCGATTCCCCCTGTTCGACAGGGTTTTGTGGTTCCCACATCAGCGCGATGTCGAGATTGTTTTCTGCCAGCGCGGCGATAAGTGGAGCGTTCCTGTCGACGCGGGCGTGGATGCGTAAATCCGGGTGCAGTCTGCTGAATTGACCGAGAATGCCTGGCATCAGCGACTCACCAAAATCTTCCTGCATCCCGATGTGGATTTCGCCTTTCAGCAGTTCGCCACGTAGCGCCCGCAATGTTTCATCGTTTAACGCCAGCAGCCGTCTGGCATAGCCCATCTACGACAGGCACTATCTGAGCGGTGGGCGCAGTGACGACTTTGTCCTGGTACTGATAACAGCCGGAAATCCGCGAAGTACCGAGCAGAAACGGCGATTCTATCGGGCGTTGAGTGAGGGGCTTTCGGCAAAGGTGGGGATCAGCCCAGAGGATGTGATGGTAACGATTCAGTTCAACCAGGCCGAAGACTGGAGCTTCAGCCGGGGCGAGCAGTTTTGCCCGTAAACGGGGATGAAAACGTTTATCCAGGTCATTGCCTAAGTTCGGCAATGGCCAGTTCAGCGACGGCTGAAGGAATGGTGATGGGAGAGTGGCTTTCGAGTGACCAGCTTGCTGAGAGCCCACACCAGGCGATGATCCACATGAGCAGACGCTCCCTGTCTATTCCGGACATCTCGCTGACGATAGCCAATCGCTGCTTAAATATCTCGGGTACAGGAGCAACCCGGGGGATGGGATGAGCAAGGTCGGGGTTGGTAAAGATATTGGCGTAATCAAACCCTCGTTCACCTTTTATCCCTTTGGGGTCAATGGCCAGCCAGCCGGATGCGCCAAAATCCAGAACGTTCGCATGATGTAAGTCACCATGCAGCGCGACGATATCCTGTGGCGTCGACAGTAGGTGTGCCGCGATTTCAGCGCAGCGCGCCAGGATCCCGCCCTGTTTGTTGGCCGTGGCTTTTAATGGGGCAAACCAATTCTCCAGTGAAGGCAGCGAGGGTAAAGGTCGTTTGGGGGCGGTGTGAAGCCGAATGGTGGTCAGGCACATGATTCGACAGGCCTCGATGTCCTGACCTTCCCGGGACATCGCAGACAGAGAGGCTGGCCCTGTGGCGCGTGCCAAAAGGATGGCCTCATTTTCATGCGCAATCACCCGCGCTGCACCATTTCCTTCCCACCACGCCATCAGGGCGTTCCCGGTTTGTTCATCCTTGTCATCGGTCATTTTGAGCATGGCGGGGAGGCCGGTCGCTGTTCTCACCGGCAACAGCTGCGAGGTATGCGTCTTCAATGGCGCGCCATCTGGAATGAGTTTCCAGCGATTCAGCCAGGGCTTGAACGTGTCCTGATCCATGCGACTTCCTTTATCTCTTTCTGTCTATAAAGGGACAGGTATTCGTTAATGTTGTTGAGCCGGCTCTTCAAGCGTCACAGGCCAGCGGCGGAAAATAATCACGGACCAGACAAGTGCCGCCAGCGCCGGAACCGCGCCGACGTAGCCGATATCGGCCATTGAGAAATGCAGGCTGACCTGATTTCCCACCAGCGCGCCTGCCCCAATGCCGAGATTAAAGATGCCGGAAAACAACGCCATCGCCACGTCGGTGGCGTCCGGGGCAATCGCCAGCACTTTCACCTGCATTCCCAGGCCGATAATCATGATTGCCACGCCCCAGATGATGCTCAGAACGGCGAGATTCATTTCGCTTTCAGCTGCTAACATCAGCAATGCCAGACACGCGGTGAGCAGGGCGATGGCACCGCTGACTAACGTTGAAGCGTAATGGTTGCCGAGCTTACTGAAGATAACCGAACCGATGATCCCGGCCCCACCCAGCGCTAACAGCAACAGCGTAGCGAAGCTGGCGTCAAACCCGGCTACGTTAATGACAAACGGTTCGATGTAGCTGTACGCGGTGTAATGGGCGGTCACGACGACCACAGTAAGCAGATACAGGCTCATGAGCGCCGGACGACGGAACAGCAGCGGCAGGCTTTTCAGCGAGCCGGAATGTTCGCTTGGAATCTTAGGCAGCAGCTTCGTCAGCGCCACGAGGGTGATGAGCGCGCCGAGGCCGATGATAAAGAAGGTGGTACGCCAGCCGAAATACTGGCCGACAACGCGACCAATCGGCAAACCGAGCACCATTGCCAGGGCGGTACCGGTCGCAATCAGGCTCAGGGCCTGGGCGCGTTTGCCCGCCGGGGCGAGACGGATCGCCAGTGAAGCGGTAATCGACCAGAATACGGCGTGGGCGAAGGCGATACCAATGCGGCTAATGACCAGCACGGTAAAGTTCCAGGCGAGGAACGAGAGCACGTGGCTGCCGATGAACAGCACAAACAGACCGATCAACAGTTTGCGTCGCTCCATCTGGCTGGTGAGCAGCATAAACGGCAGCGACATCAGCGCCACCACCCAGGCGTAGATCGTCAACATTATCCCTACCTGTGCCGTTTCCATCGAGAAACTGCGGGCGATATCAGACAGCAACCCCACTGGCACAAATTCCGTTGTATTGAAGATAAAAGCGGCAATGGCCAGAGTGACCACCCGCAGCCACGCAACCTTGCGCGAGACGGTGTTAGTTGTCATATCAGTTTTCTGGATGGATAACGGGAAGAAGAGAGGTCGATCTTAAAACCATCATTGTGCAAAACACAACCGTTTTGTGACTAAGATCTCATATCAGAAAGTGATAACGCGGTGATGGTCAGTGTTACGCTGCCCGTTGGAATGGGGCGACGTTCATCAACTTCACTGGAAGGAGGCTCGTAATTCGTGGGCAAAGACGGTATTAATGTTATTAAGTGCTCATAAAAACAAAAGGATACTGGCTATGCAGGAAATTCCGTTTTATATGGTTGATGCCTTCAGCGACCGCTCGTTTGGCGGGAATGCGGCGGCGGTGTGTCCGCTTATCGAATGGTTGCCCGACGACACGCTGCTGAGAATGGCACAGGAGCATAACCAGTCCGAAACCGCATTCTTCGTGCGCACCGACGACGGGTTTGAATTGCGCTGGTTCACCACCCAAGGGGAAATTAATCTCTGCGGACACGCCACGCTCGCCAGCGCTCACGTCATTTTCGAATTCCTGGATTACCCGCACACTGAAATCCGTTTTTCGACGCGCTTTGTCGGTGAACTGACGGTGTCCCGCCGTGGCGACTGGCTGACTCTGAATTTCCCGGCGTGGAAAACCGAGGCCGTGGAGCCTCCGGCGCTGCTGCTCAATGCGCTCGGTATTAATGAATATGAAGAGGTGCGCGTCGCGCGTGATTACCTGGTGGTGCTGAAAAGTCAGCAACAGGTTGAAGAGCTGACGCCGGATATTCACGCCATGCTGCCGCTCGACAAAATGGTGTGCGTCACGGCCCCAGGCGATACGGACGACTTTGTCAGCCGCTTTTTCTGTCCCGGCGAATCCGTGGCGGAAGACCCGGTCACCGGTTCGACACACAGTATGTTGATCCCATACTGGGGCGATAAATTGCGAAAAACGCAGATGCAGGCGCGTCAGGTGTCTGCTCGCGGTGGCGAGTTGCGCTGTGAATGGCAGGGCGAGCGGGTACTGATCGGCGGCCAGGCCACGACCTGGATCATTGGCAGCATCTATCTCCACGAAGGAGCACTCTGATGAAAACCCTTCCTGTCTGGCTGGTTGATGCGTTCAGCCGACATAATTTTGGCGGCAATCCGGCGGCGGTATGTGCGTTGGATAGCTGGCTTCCTGATGAACAACTGCTGCAAATCGCAAAACAGCATAATCAGTCGGAGACGGCCTTCTTTATTCCGGCGAAAGGCGGCTTTGAACTGCGTTGGTTTACGACCCGCAATGAGGTTAATTTGTGTGGGCACGCCACCCTGGCGACTGCCCACGTGATTTTCAATCATCTGGATTACCCGGACGCACGAATTCACTTTGATACGGCGTCCGGCCGGTTAACGGTCAGTCGCGAAGGCGAATGGCTGACCCTGGATTTCCCCGCCGGGCACACCACAGAGCAAACGCCACCGGCTGAAATGCTGGCCGCGCTGGGCATTACGGATTACGTAACTGCCCGCAAAGGGCGCGCGTGGCTGATAGAACTGGCGAGCCGTGAGCAGGTCGAGGCGGTCACCCCGAATATTGCGGCAATGACGCCGGTTGCACATAAAGTGACGATCACCGCGCATGGCTCGGGGGATTACGATTTTGTCAGCCGTTTCTTTTCTCCGGGAGAAGCCGTCTGGGAAGACCCGGTCACCGGTTCGGCGCACACCATGCTTATTCCTTACTGGAGTGAAAAACTCGGTAAAACGCAGATGCTGGCCCGCCAGGTTTCTGCGCGTGGCGGGGATGTGCGCTGTGTATTGCAGGGCAATCGCGTGCTAATGAGCGGCACGGCGGTGACGTGGATGCAGGGGAAAATCCTGCTGCGCTAAGGTCGTCAGGCGGCATAAGTTAATGCTATGAACCGCAACGTCCGTTTCGGTTTACAGTCAGGGGAAAACGCGCAAGGAGATTGATATGTATACGATTACGCCGTGCTCCCCTGACCATCCCGATATCGTGGCGCTGATTGACGCCCTCGACCGCTATCAGCAGACGCTGTATCCGGCGGAAAGTAATCATCTGCTCGATTTAACGCAGCTCGTGGAATCACAGCGGCTGATGCTGATTATTCGTGATGCGCAGCAGCAGCCCGTTGGCTGCGGGGCGGTGGTGTTAAACGGTGACGGGAGCGGCGAAATGAAACGGGTGTATATCGACCCGACGCACCGTGGGCAGCGCCTGGGTGAATCGCTGTTAACCGCGCTGGAAAAGCAAGCGCTGCAGCGCGGTTGCGATACACTGCGCCTCGAAACCGGTATTCATCAACATGCAGCCGTAAAACTTTATGAACGTAGCGGGTATTTCCAGCGCGAGGCGTTTGCGCCGTATCTGCCTGACCCGCTGAGCATTTTTATGGAGAAACTGCTGGTTGCGGACCTTCGTCAAGCAATGTGATAAACGCTTCCAGCTGACGGGTCATCGCCCCCCTACGCCACACCAGCCAGGTCGTCAGCCAGCGCCACTTTTCGGCCAACGGCCAGGCATCAACCTGATGATGTCCGGGCATGCTTTCGAGCATGCTGCGCGGGATCATCGCCAGACCCGCACCCGCAATCACACAGGCCAGCATCCCATGATAAGACTCCATTTCGTGAATGCGGCCCGGCGTGGCGCGGTCGGCATGAAACCAGCTTTCGAAATGACGGCGGTATGAACAGTTGGCGCGAAACGCATAAATGCTGGTGCCGTTCACATCGCTGGCGCGTTTGATCGGCGTATGGCCCTTCGGCGTGACAATCATCATCTCTTCCTGATATACCGGCACGCCTTCCAGATTCGGGTGCATCACGGGTCCGTCAACGAACGCCGCGCTCAGTCTGCCTTCGTTCACGCCGTCAATCATGGTTCCAGAGGGACCCGTCGCCAAATCAAACTGAATTTTCGGGTAGCGCTGGTTATACAGCGCAAGTGTGGTGGGAATGCGCACCGCCGCGGTGCTTTCCAGCGAACCTAATGAAAACAACCCCTGAGGCTCATCGCCCGCCACCACCATTCGGGCTTCATCGATCAGCGCCAGAATTTGCTGGCTGTAGCGCAGAAAACTGTGCCCTGCCGGGGACAAACGCAGACGCTGGTTTTCACGAATGAACAGATCCACGCCCAAATCCGCTTCCAGTTGACGAATGCGGGTAGTCAGGTTAGAGGGCACGCGATGCACCTTTTGCGCGGCCTGGGTAATGCTGCCGGTCTGGGCGACGGCGTTAAACATCTCAAGCTGTGTTAAGTCCATAACGTTCTCGTATCGTGAATGGGATGGTTAATATTATTCATTTTCCATAAATAGCAGAGTGGTCCAGTATTAATCAACAGCCTCATCGAACAGAGAGAAGAAAATCATGACATCACCTGCAACTCACGCCATTTCCCTCAACCCGGCGACGGGCGAAACGCTATCCACGCTCGCCTGGGCCACGGCCGATGACGTTAATCAGGCGGTCGCGCTGGCCGATACCGGTTATCGCCAGTGGAATAAAACTGCTGTTTCCGAACGTGCCGATGCGCTGCGTAAAGTGGGCAATGTGCTGCGTCAACATGCCGAAGAGATGGCGCAGATGATAAGCCGTGAAATCGGCAAGCCGATTATTCAGGCTCGTGGCGAAGTGACCAAGTCGGCGAACCTCTGTGACTGGTATGCCGAACACGGTCCTGCGATGCTTTCTACTGAGGCGACGCAGGTGGAGAATAATAAGGCGGTGATTGAATACCGTCCGCTTGGCCCAATCATGGCGGTCATGCCGTGGAACTTCCCGCTGTGGCAGGTTCTGCGCGGCGCAGTACCCATTCTGCTGGCGGGCAACAGCTACCTGCTGAAACATGCGCCAAACGTCATGGGCAGCGCGAAGCTGATTGGTGATATCTTCACCGAAGCGGGTATTCCGGCGGGGGTGTTTGGCTGGGTGAATGCCACAAATGATGGCGTATCGCAGATGATTAACGACCCGCGTATTGCGGCGGTGACCTTAACCGGCAGTATGCGCGCCGGGAAGGCTATCGGTGCTCAGGCCGGTGCGGCGCTGAAAAAATGCGTGCTGGAGCTAGGCGGTTCTGATCCGTTCATCGTGCTCAACGATGCGGATATTGATGAAGCGGTGAAAGCAGCGGTGATGGGTCGCTACCAGAATACCGGACAGGTATGTGCGGCGGCGAAACGCTTTATCGTGGAAGCGGGTATTGCCGATGCCTTTACCGAGAAGTTTGTTGCCGCGGCAGCCAAACTGAAAATGGGTAATCCGCAGGATGAGCAAAACGACCTTGGGCCGATGGCGCGTTACGACCTCCGTGACGAGCTGCATGACCAGGTGACCGCGACGCTGGAAGAGGGCGCCACGCTGCTGCTCGGCGGCGAGAAGATTTCCGGCAAAGGTAACTACTATGCTGCGACGGTGCTAGGCAACGTCACACCTAAAATGACTGCTTTCCGTCAGGAGATGTTTGGCCCGGTAGCGGCGGTAACCATCGCCCGCGATGCCGATCATGCGCTGGCTCTGGCGAATGACAGCGACTTTGGTCTTTCAGCTACGGTGTATACCGCAGATGATACCCAGGCTCAGCGTTTCGCCGATGAACTGGAATGCGGCGGCGTGTTTATCAACGGCTACAGTGCCTCCGATGCCCGGGTGGCATTTGGCGGCGTGAAGAAAAGCGGCTTTGGTCGCGAGCTGTCGCACTTCGGCCTGCATGAGTTCTGCAATGTGCAGACTGTCTGGAAAGACCGGCACTGATCCCCTCCCGAATGCCCGGTAACACAAGTTTACCGGGCCTGAATTCTGCATTCTCTCCTCTGGTGCTTACACTGTGCGCTCAACCGTTGACGCTGGTATACTCGCAAGCCGAAATCGGCCTGTGGGCAAGGAGCAAGAGTGGCAACGGTCATCGATAACAGTATGCTGGAATCTGTTCTGGCAGAGGTAAAACCGCTGATTGGGAAAGGCAAAGTGGCGGACTACATTCCGGCACTGGCTTGTGTGGATGGCGCAAAGCTGGGTATTGCCATCAGTACCGTTGATGGCCAGCATTTTTTTGCGGGCGATGCGCAGGAGCGTTTTTCCATTCAGTCGATTTCCAAAGTGCTGAGTCTGGTGGTGGCGATGAATCACTACGCCGAAGAGGAAATCTGGCAGCGGGTGGGGAAAGATCCGTCCGGACAGCCGTTTAACTCACTGCTGCAGCTGGAAATCGAGCAGGGTATTCCGCGTAATCCGTTTATCAATGCCGGCGCGCTGGTGGTATGCGACATGCTGCAAAGTCGTCTCAGTGCGCCGCGTCAGCGCATGCTGGAGATTGTGCGCATGCTGTCCGGCGTCGAGGATATTGCCTACGACACGGTGGTGGCGCGATCCGAACTCGATCATTCCGCCCGTAATGCCGCTATTGCCTGGTTGATGAAGTCCTTCGGCAACTTCCATAATGACGTGGCGACGGTGCTGCAAAACTACTTCCATTATTGCGCTCTTAAAATGAGCTGTGCCGAACTGGCGCAAACCTTTCTGTTTCTGGCGAATCAAGGGCATTTCCCACAGCGCGATCAGACCATCATCACGCCGTTACAGGCACGCCAGGTGAATGCGTTAATGGCGACCAGCGGGATGTATCAGAATGCCGGGGAATTTGCCTGGCGCGTGGGGCTTCCGGCGAAATCTGGTGTGGGCGGAGGGATCGTGGCGATTGTGCCGCACGAAATGGCGATTGCCGTCTGGAGTCCACAGCTTGATGACGCCGGGAACTCGCTGGCGGGGACCGCGATTCTGGAAAAACTAACCCAGCGGTTGGGGCGTTCAGTCTATTGATTTATTCATCGCTTCGCGTTGCAAATGGACAACAAATAACTAACACAGATAATTGTTAATACGCAGATTGTGATCAATAGTATCTGTATTACCAATCATTACCCTGTAATTGCCGAAATAATTGCTGCTTGCGATTATATGGAAAATAATTAATGCGTTCGATTTCTGTCCCCCGATTTACTGTATTCAGTGAAGCGCATGTCCTGCGTAATGTATTTTTCCTGTTTATTATCACCACACTGTTTTATGCGATGGGCGCTATGCTGCGCCTTGTGCAGGAGCTTTCGCTCTTCTGGCCGCTGAATGCGGTGATGGCAGCAATATTTGCCCGCTACGTCTGGCTTAACCGACTGCATTATTATGCGATTTGCTACGGCGCAATGCTGCTTTTTGACGTAATGACGACCCAATGGGGCTTTGCGTCGCTGATAATCAACGCCTCGAATATGGTGTTTATCGTGATGGTGGCGCAGCTGGTCATGCGCGATAAACGTCAGGCAGGGAGTGAACCTGAGCCAATTAACGCTTTGCGGTTATTCTATTACTGTCTTATTTCCGCGATTTTCTGCGCGCTGTTGGGTGCGCTTGGATCGGTCGGGATCGACAGGCAATCATTCATGCCGCTGTTGGCGGACTGGTTTAGCGAACAGTTTTCTACCGGCGTGCTGATTTTACCGTGCGTTATGACCCTGACGTTGCCACACGAAATTACCCGGATCCGCTGGCAACAACTGCTGCCGGTGCTGACGCTGGTGCTCTCTATGCTGGCGGCGATCGCTATTGGCGGAGCAGGGAGTCTCACTTTTCCGCTGCCTGCGCTTATCTGGTGCGCCCTTCGTTATCCGTTGCCGGTCACCTCTGCGCTGACGCTGATTACCGGAGCCAGTGAAATCATTCTGGTGACGAATGGAATTATCAATCTTGGCGTGAGCGGGCCGCTGCAAACCGCACAGCTTTTTTCCACGCGTCTGGGGATTGCGTCGCTGGCTATCAGTCCGGTGATCGTTTCTACCACCGTGGCGGCCATCAATAATCTTGTTCGTCAGGTTTCGCTGCGTGCGGATTTCGATTTTCTGACCCGCGTCTACTCGCGCTCTGGCCTCTATGAAGCCCTCAAAAACCAACCCGCCAATACCAGTCAGCATCTGACGGTGATGCTGTTGGATATCGATTTCTTTAAAAGCGTGAACGATAACTACGGCCATGAATGTGGCGACTATGTGCTAGCGGCGTTTGCGCGTCAGGTGTATGACACGGTGGGTGGGCAGGGGCTGGTGGCACGGATGGGCGGCGAAGAGTTTGTGGTTGCCGCGAAAACGCGTGATCCGCTGGATGGTTATCATCTGGCTGAGAAAATTCGTCAGCGTGTCGAAGCCAACGTGTTCCAGTGGCGACAGCTGCCGCTGCGGGTTACGGTAAGTATTGGGACCGGAAGCGGAACGCTCGGCAGCAACGAAAATATTGATGTCTTCAATGAATTGCTGGTGGAAGCCGACGAGTATCTTTACCGGGCTAAAAAAGCCGGGCGTAACAAAACCTGCGCCAAATCTCTGGCTGAAGAAGGTATCTTCAATACGGTTGTGTCATAGCCAAATGAATAAGCAAAGCCTATGACCGATTTGTTGTGTTGTTAGTTTGTTAAGTGGATAGTGAAAACCTTTTTCAAGGAGCCCAACATGACTTTGTCGCTGCGCGTTTTTCCTCTTTCCCATCACGACATTCTGCAACGCCTGCCTGAGCTGAGCGAGATTCTGGTCAATAGCGTGAACGGCGGGGCGTCTGTCAGTTTTATGCTGCCATTTCACCCCGATAAAGCAGTGGCATTCTGGCAAAAAATCGCTCACAGCGTGGCGGCGAACGAGCGTGTCGTTCTTGCCGCAGAGCTCGGCGACGGTACTCTGCTCGGAACGGTCCAGCTGATCACCGATTTACCGGAAAACCAACCGCATCGCGCGGAAGTGGCAAAGTTGTTAGTCCACTCTCGCGGTCGCCGTCAGGGCATTGCGCGACGGTTAATGTCCGCCCTGGAGCAGGAAGCTGTCGCTCAGGCTAAATCGGTTCTGGTACTCGACACCGCAACGGGAAGCGGCGCGGAAGACTTCTATCAGCAGTGCGGTTGGCAAAAGGCCGGTGAGATCCCGCGCTATGCGCTGATGCCTGACGGTGAAATGACGGCGACGTCGGTCTATTACAAATTTGTATAAACCGCCTCAAAAGCAGCATCCGGTTTGATCAAAACAGGGTTTCCTGGTTTTAAAGTCTGATAAGTTATTAGACCAATAACGCAGGCTGTATGACCAATCAATAAGGGAAACCCATTGTGAAAACATTAAACCGCCGCGATTTTCCCGGCGCTCAGTACCCTGAACGCATCATTCAGTTCGGAGAAGGTAATTTTCTTCGGGCTTTTGTCGACTGGCAAATTGATCTCCTGAACGAGCACACCGACCTCAATTCTGGCGTGGTGATTGTGCGTCCAATCGATAGCGATTTTCCGCCGTCGCTCAGCACCCAGGATGGCCTCTACACTACCATCATTCGCGGCCTGAACGAGCAGGGCGAAGCCGTCAGCGACGCGCGTCTGATTCGTTCTGTTAACCGTGAAATCAGCGCCTACGCCGATTATCAGGAATTCCTGAAACTGGCGCACAATCCTGAGATGCGCTTTGTGTTCTCTAACACCACTGAAGCGGGTATCAGCTATCACGCGGGCGACAAATTTGAAGATGCGCCAGCGGTGAGCTATCCGGCGAAATTGACGCGTCTGCTGTTCGAACGTTTCAGCCACTTCAATGGTGCGGCGGATAAAGGCTGGGTCATCATTCCGTGTGAGCTGATTGATTATAATGGCAATGCCCTGCGTGAACTGGTCCTGCGCTATGCACAGGAATGGGCGCTACCGGCGGAATTTGTGGCCTGGCTGAATACTGCCAATGCATTCTGTTCCACGTTGGTTGACCGCATCGTGACCGGTTATCCGCGAGATGAAGCGGCAAATCTCGAAGCTGAGCTCGGTTATAAAGACGGATTCCTCGATACTGCCGAGCACTTTTACCTGTTCGTGATTCAGGGGCCAAAAACACTGGCCCGCGAACTGCGTCTCGACAAACTTTCGCTCAACGTGCTGATTGTCGATGACATCAAACCGTATAAAGAACGTAAAGTGGCGATCCTCAACGGCGCGCACACCGCGCTGGTGCCGGTCGCGTATCAGGCCGGGCTGGATACCGTGGGTGAATCAATGAACGATGCCGACGTTTGCGCATTCGTTGAGAAAGCGATTCATCAGGAAATTATCCCGGTTCTCGATTTACCGCGCGATGAACTGGAGTCATTTGCCCGTGCGGTGACCGGGCGTTTTCGTAACCCGTACATCAAGCATCAGCTACTGTCGATTTCGCTGAATGGAATGACCAAATTCCGCCCCCGTATTCTGCCGCAACTGCTGGCGGGGCAGGCCGCGACCGGGAAACTGCCTCAACGACTGACGTTCTCCCTGGCGGCGCTGATTGCATTTTATCGTGCTGAACGTCACGGTGAACGCTATCCGGTGCAGGACGATGCGCACTGGCTTGAGCGCTACCAGCAGCTTTGGTCGCTGCATCACGATAAGCAAATCAGCACCACGTCGCTGGTTGAGTCTGTGCTGTCGGTGAAAGAGCACTGGGAGCAGGACCTGACAGAAGTTAACGGTCTGGTTGAGCAGGTGACGCACGACCTTGATACCATACTGACGAAGGGGATGCGCGAAGCCGTTAAACCGCTTTGCTGATTGCCTGAATCTGACCCGGCCAGCGTGCCGGGTTATGTAGAATATGCATTAGTTACAACATACATATTTATGGCTTTAATAACGCACCCTTTAACACCTCAGCGCGTTTTGTCTCTCAGGGGAGAAATGAGCCAAATACCGCAAATATTCGGCTCACTATAAGAGCCGAATTGGCCAGGTTTATCGGCTCACGAAGGTTGGGTGATTTGATAACGTGTGTTGCGCCCGCCGCCGGGCAGCTTTTCCAGTAAACCCTGTTCAAGAAAATACGCCAGATGACGCGTGGCGGTGGCTTTACTGACTTTGGCGACTTTTTGATACTGACTGGCGCTGATCCCGTCGGCAAAGCCTGATTCACCGCCGTCAAGCAGGCGATTGATCACTTTCAGCTGTTCGGCTGTCAGTGTCAGGCGCACCGAATCGTTGTGTTTCCAGTACCGGCTCTTCGCCAGCGTGCTGTCGATTCTGGCCAGTGCCGTATCCAGCGTCACATCGAGCGTTTGCAAAAACCACAACACCCACTCTGTCACGTCCAGGCCACCTTTTTGCGTCTGCTCGAGGATGCGATAGTAGTGATTCCGCCGTTCAAGAATCGACACCGACATAGCATACAGCCTGATACTCTGATTATCCGCCTGAGCCAGCGCCAGATCCGTCAGCGCACGCGTTAATCGTCCGTTGCCGTCATCGTACGGATGCAGCGTCACGAACCACAAATGCGCCACGGCCGCTCGCAGTATTGGGTCCGAAAGCGGGTCATCTTTACTCTGATTGAACCATGCAATAAAGGCGTCCAGAAGGGCGTCGAGTCCTTCGCGCGGCGGTGCTTCGAAATGCACCACCGGCTTATCCATTCGGCCAGAGACGACCTGCATCGGTTCGCCGCCGCGCAATTCTCCCGCATGAACGGCGTGCATGGACCAGGGGTCATGCGGAAAAAGCCAATGGTGCCACTGATTCAAACGAGCCATAGACAGCGGTGCATGGCGATTGTCGATGGCATCAAGCATGATCGACGCCACGCCCTCAGAGCGCTCGGATACCGGGAACGGTGTTTCTTCATCGACGCCAAGACGGCGGGCGAGAGACGAGCGGACCGATTGGGCATTGAGCCGTTCGTCTTCAATCGCCGAAGAGGCGAGCACGTTCGACAGCAGCGCATCCAGCGTTTGCCGGTCTTCGTCCTGCATTTCGCTGCGGCCAATCAGCACGCCGGATTTACGCTGCAGCTGGCGCAGCAGCGGCAAAACGGTTTCGTCCCGCCAGTGAAAAGCGGGCCAGTCCGGTTGTTGCCAGATCCATTGCGTCATGATGACCTCTGAGCCGAATAATATCGTAATTGGCTCACATTATGAGCCGAATAGAGCGAAAAGTAAAACTACCACTTGTTATTGTTTTGTAGCTAAATATCGCATTAAACTTGAAAGAGTGATTTGGATCACGTTAAATAACGCAGCCTTCCTTTCTTACTGATAGTGACTCATGATCCTCAGACCGACTGAACACTGGCTGCCCCGCATTTTTGTCTGGCACGGCGCGGTGTTACCCAAGATTTTCTCCCGACTATTTCTCAATTTTCTGTTGTCAGTGGCGGTTATCATTCTGCTGCCCTGGTATACCTCGCTAGGCGTGAAGCTCACTGTCGCGCCGTTCAGTATTCTTGGCGTCGCCATCGCCATTTTCCTTGGTTTTCGTAATAACGCCTGTTATTCACGCTACGTCGAGGCTCGCCAGCTCTGGGGCCAGTTGATGATTGCCTCACGCTCGCTGCTGCGCGAAGTCAAAAACACGCTGCCGCCGGAAACGGATATGACGGCATTTGTGCGTCTGCAAATCGCGTTTGCGCACTCGCTGCGTATGCAGCTACGTCGTTTACCGCAGGAAAAAACGCTGGAGAAATACCTGACGCCAGAACAGCTCGCACAGGTTTTAGCGGTACAGTCTCCCGCGAACAGAATTTTGTTGTTGATGGGCAACTGGCTGGCAGAACATCGTCAGCAAGGCGTGCTATCGGACATTCTGTTCCACAGTCTCAATAATCGACTCAATGATATGTCGGGCGTGCTGGCTGGCTGTGAGCGCATTGCGGGCACGCCGGTGCCGTTCGCTTATTCGCTGATCCTGCACCGAACGGTATACATGTTCTGCATTATGCTGCCATTTGCACTGGTGAGTGACTTGCATTACATGACGCCGTTCATTTCGATGTTGATTTCTTATACTTTTATATCCCTGGATGTTTTGGCGGAAGAGCTTGAAGAACCGTTCGGGGTGGAAAATAATGACCTGCCGCTGGACGCCATCACTAACGCGATCGAGATCGATCTGCTGCAAATGAATGATGAAAAAGACGTGCCAGCAAAAATGCTCCCCGATAAGTGCTATCAACTCACCTAAGGAAATCCGCAATGGACGTTTTGATTCGTGACATTCAACCCCAGGACAAAACCCAGTGGCGCACCCTGTGGAATGGCTATAACGCCTTTTACCAGTCAAACGTCCGTGAGTCCGTGACGGAGAAAACCTGGCAGCGGATGATGAACGACCAGTCTCCGATTTACGGGCGCGTTGCCGTTGTTAACGGCGATGTCGTGGGTTTCACGCACAGCGTTTTGCATGAGGGGACGTGGGAATTATCTACCATTTGTTATATGGAAGACCTTTTTGTGGCACCTGAAATGCGTGGTCACGGCATTGCCCGCCAGCTGATTCAGGCGTTGGTTGATGAAGGTAAAAAGAAGAACTGGTCGCGCGTTTACTGGCACACTGGCACCGATAATCCGGCCCGAAAACTGTATGACGAGTTCACCGATGTGGAAGGGTTTGTACTTTATCGGATGAATCTGTAACCGTGCAGGGTAAGAAATCATTAAGATTTTCCCAGTAACATGGCCATCGAGCCAACAGGAGAATCATCATGGAAAAGAAAATTGAGACCGCCGTGAACATTATCATTTTTGTTTCCTTGTTCGCGACGGCCTGGGACCTCTCTTTAGTCCGCGACTTCAGCTGGTAATGCGGCGAGCAACAATAAACAAACGTGGGAACGCCAGCAGGATCTGTCCGTTTTGCTGGCGAGGATAATGTTCTTCCAGTAATTGCAGATAACGACTCAAAAACGCCTTCTGGCTGACGCTATCCAGATCCTGCAAGAAAGGACGCAAGCCGGTGGCACTCAGCCATTCCACGATGGCCTGATGCGATGCCATCGGGTGGAAATAAGTCGTCCGCCAGATATCCACTTCACAGCCGCTACCGCTCAATAAATCGTAATAACTCTGCACGCTTTCCAGCGGAATGCGTCTGTGCGCCGGGTACCCAAGCTCGGCGGCAACCTGCCGCATTGAGGCATGTGACGGTTCCTGCCAGTTGTCCGGCATTTGCACCGCTAACACGCCATCTTTCGCCAGCAGTGAGGCCAGATGCGGAAACAGCGCTGAATGTCCGGACACCCATTGTAGCGACGCATTGGCATACAGTACGTCCAGCGGTTGTTCGGGTTGCCATGTGACAATATCGGCATTCACAAACTGACAATCCGGCAGCGCTTTTTGCGCTTTATCCAGCATCGCCGGGGAGTTATCCACGCCGGTAATGGCGGCTTCTGGCCACGCGGCCCGCAGCAGCTCGGTGCTGTTACCCGGACCGCAGCCCAAATCGGCAATGTGTTTTGCTGAAGGTTTAGCAATACGGGCGAGCAACTCTGCCGCCGGGCGGGTACGTTCTGACGCAAACTGCAAATACAACGACGGGTTCCAGTCAGCCATTTTGACTCCCTAGCGCGGTTTCAACGGCTTACAGCATAGCGCAGGCTGTGTGATTTAACCGAAAACGCTGGTCATTTTTTGTTAACAAACAGGCAATAGAGTATCAATAATTCTCTCTGGAGCTGTGCGTTAATGAAAACCGTAAAACTTGCCGAAACCTTTATTGAAAGCAGCGTGCGTCTGCGCGAATGCCGGATTGGCCAACAGTGTGAGATTCTGGCGCACAGCGCGCTGGAGTATTCGTCTCTCGGCGATTTCTCATACGTTGGGGAATATTGCACGATTGCCGATGCGCAAATAGGCCGCTTTGTGGCGATTGCCAACCATGTTCGCCTCGGCGCGCCGAATCATCCGATGGAACGTGCATCACAGCACCGCATCACCTATTGCCCGGAATACTATTCGCCGAACGCCACCCGCGATCATGATTTTTTCGCCCGGCGCCGGGATGAGCGGGTGGTTATTGGCAACGACGTCTGGATGGGGCACGGGGTCATTGTGTTGCCGGGCGTTACGGTAGGGGACGGTGCGGTTCTGGCAGCGGGGGCGGTAGTCACTAAAGACGTGGCGCCATACACTATTGTCGGCGGGGTTCCGGCCAAACTGTTACGTCCGCGCTTTACCGGGACCATTGCCAACGAATTGCAGCGCATCGCATGGTGGGACTGGCCGCTGGAAACGATCGTTGCACGCTTAGCGGATTTTCAGCACCAGGATATTGCGCAGTTTTGCGAAAAGTATCGCTGATTGCGCACGATAAAATAACGGCGAGCCGAGGGGCGACTCACCGTTTTCAGGCCTTAACCTGGATAGATACCACGATCTTTACGTGCCAGGAGAATGCGTTCGCAGGCAACGATGTACGCGGCGGTACGCAGGGAACAGGATTTTTCAGCTGCCTTTTCCCAGACGTGAACCATTGCGTCGGTCATGATTTTATCCATGCGCGCGTTAATTTCTTCTTCGCTCCAGAAGAAACTCGCCATGTCCTGAACCCATTCAAAGTAACTGACGGTGACACCACCGGCGTTACAGATAACGTCCGGCACCACGATAATGCCACGGTTGGCAAGCATATCGTCGGCATCCGGATAGGTCGGGCCGTTCGCGCCTTCGAGGATCAGTTTACATTTCAACGCTTCCGCGCGGTGACGGGTAATCTGACCTTCCAGCGCGGCCGGGATCAGAATGTCCATTTCAACGTCCCAGAACGCTTCGCTGGCGATGGTTTCAGCCCCCGGGAACCCGGCGATCTGTTTGTGTTCAATCTGCCAGGCGGTGAGGGCGTTCATGTCGATGCCCATCGCATTGAACAGCGTGGCGGTGTGGTCCTGAATCGCTACCACGCGCGCACCCGATGCGGCAAACAGGCGAGCCGCTTCGCTGCCGACGTTACCGAAACCTTGCACTGCAACGCGAGCGCCTTCCACCGGAATGTTTGCCCGGCGCGCCACTTCACGGCCGCTGATCCACACGCCGCGGCCGGTCGCTTTTTCACGTCCGAGAGAGCCGCCAAGGTGAATCGGTTTGCCGGTGACGACGCCGGTAATGGTGCTGCCGTGATTCATGGAGTAGGTATCCATCATCCACGCCATCACTTTGCCGTTGGTGCCAACGTCTGGAGCAGGAATGTCTTTTTGTGGCCCGATAATGATGCCGATTTCGCTGGTATAGCGACGGGTCAGGCGCTCAAGTTCGCCTTCCGACAGGGCAAACGGGTCAACGCGAATGCCGCCTTTTGCGCCGCCGTAAGGCAGGTTCAGCGCAGCACATTTGATGGTCATCCAGGCAGACAACGCCATAACTTCGTTCAGATCCACATCCGGGTGGTAGCGCACACCGCCTTTGCCCGGGCCGCGGGAGAGGTTGTGCTGCACCCGATAACCTTCGAAATGACGGATGGTGCCATCGTCCATCTGTACTGGAATATCGACAATCAGCGCACGTTTCGGATGACGAAGGGTATCCACCCAACGGGTCAGCTCGCCCAGGTAGGGCGCAACGCGCTCGATTTGTTGCAGGTAGGTATTCCAGGCAGATGTATTGCTATCTGAAGCGTAAGATAACTTATCCATGATGAACCTTAAGTATTGTAAGTAATATGTTCTTAATTAACCGTGGTCCATAGCGTTACTGACTATGTGAGTATAAATTTAACACTTTTTTAAAATTTAGCATCAGGCGAAGCGCAGGAATGAGATGTTGTGGAAGTAATTTTTAACAGCATATTTGAATAAATATCCAAATGAAAAAGGCGTCTGAGCGCCTTTTAAAGCCTAAATTCATGCACTTTAAGTGCATAATAAACGAAATAATCTATTTTCCAGAAGTATGACGCGCCTCTAAAAGTAAATATAATGATAATTAACTGTGTTGACTTTGTGTCTTGGCGGTATTGGTGCTCAGGACCGCTTCAGAACCAGCACAGTATCCAAAATGTCCCCGGTTTCGCCGTTTGGTCCCGTCGCCAGCCGTTCAATATTTCCGACGAAAATGGACTGCCATGCGTCATCGCCCAGTCGCAGTTCAGCCCGTGCTTCATCAGGCGTGGGGAAGGGGGACGGTCGATGATCCGACCACGAAACCGCCGAGCCGTGAGAGGTAATCAGCAGCACGCCGCCGCGTGCAACAAGGGCTGCAGCCTTTCGCAAAACCATCTGGCGACCAAAATCGACGGGCGATTCCAGAAACGACGCTGTAACCAGATCATATTCTCCCTCAGGAAACGTCAGCGACAGATCATGCTGTTCGAAGTGAATGCTCTCTTCAACGTTATTTCGACGGGCATTGGCAGCGGCATAGGCGAGAGCTTGTTTAGCAATATCAACGGCGGTGACCTGCCAGCCGTGTTTCGCGAGCCAGACGGAATCGTCACCACGGCCGCATCCCAGTTCAAGGGCCCGACCCGGGGAAAGATCTCCGGTAAAGCGCACCAGCATGGTGCCCGGTTTGCCATTCGACACCGGCGAAATGTTAGCGTAGCGATCGTCCCAGAACTGCGCAGACGTTGGTGATGAGCTCATGGTTTTCTCCTGGAGCAGGGAAGGGATTTCATGTGACTTATAAAATCACATGACTTATCGCCTTGTCAATCTCACGTAACATTGTAAGATACATGAAATCGTTTTCGCGGAGTCATCAATGCGCCAGGATAATAAGCTGTCACGAATGCTGCATGTGCTGCTGCACATGGCCAGACGCAACGAAGCGTTCACCTCAGAGCAAATCGCGCATATGCTCGGAAGCAATAGCGCCGTCGTCAGACGCACGCTGGCAGGGCTGCGGGATGCCGGTTTTGTGGCATCCGAGAAGGGGCATCACGGCGGTTGGCGTATTGCGAAAGACCTCAATGAAATAACACTACTGGATATATATCAGGGGGTCGGGGTAAAGCAGCTTTTTGCCATTGGCAGCGGGGATGAGCATCCGAATTGCGCGGTCGAAGCCGCCGTAAATGAAGAGCTGGGAAGCGTGCTGGCAGAAGCGGAACAAAAGCTGTTGGCGAAGTTTGCGGATATCACGCTGGCGAACCTTGCCGAGCGCTTTGATAAACGCGCCTCGGCGGGTTCGGAAGGCTAATCAGACGTAAGGCGTTCCGGCTAATGCCGCGTTGAGCCCGGCGGCCCCTTTATCAACCAGTTTCAGAAAGGTCGCGGCGGCCCGGGTAGCGTCGAGAGATTGCGCAAATTCCTCATGGGCGCTGATGAGCGCCGTACTCCAGCAGGCCAGCTGTAGCGCAGCCGCAAGCCTCGCATCTGCATCTGCATCTACGTCTTCACGCCCCGCACAGTGCGCAAGCTCGACGGCCACGCCGTTTGCTACTTCATCCCGAATCGCTCTGGCCCGCGCTTTGAGCGTGTCACTGCCTTTAATGATTGCAATGAACCCCTGGCTGGCGTCGGAAAACTGCAAGAAAGGGCGATCTTCAGCAATCAGCCGATGAGCCAACAGGCGCAATGATTCAATGGGAGACTCAGCGTCCTTGCGCTGACGCAGCGCGTCGGCCACCGTTTGGCGAATCTCATCGTCTCGGTCGAAAAACATATCTTCTTTGTGGGGAAAGTGGTTAAACACCGTCATTCTTCCGACGTCTGCCGCCGATGCGATTTCATCAATGGTGACGTTATCAAACCCTTTTTCTGCAAACAGTCCGGTCGCGGCGTAAGAAATATTGCGGCGCGTTTCCAGACGCTTTCTGGCACGACGGTCGGTAACTTCAGACATGGTTTCTCCTTTAATTACGCAGCATCAGTGGATTCAGCGTCAACGTTTTTACGCGTGCCCAGAATAATTAACGGCACCGCGATAGCGTACACCACAACCACTGATAGCCAGATAGCACCTGGCCAGCTTTGCTGTACGACAAAATAGAATGACGAAAAGCCGAGCGGGGCGATAATCGACGCCAGGCTGATGGCTGACCCCAGCACGCCCTGGAACTGACCCTGACGATCTGCATCGACCTGCCGGGTGGCGAGCGCCTGTAACGCCGGAGCACCAATCCCGCCCAGCGCAAACAGCGGCATTATCGCGAACACCACCCAGCCTTCACGGGTAAAGGCCAGGATCACCAGCGCACAGCAGGAGCAGGCGACACCCACCAGAACCGCGCCCCGTTCACCAAAAAGACGGGTCGCCGGGCCGGGTAAAAACGCCTGAACCAGCGTCTGACACACGCCAAACGCGCCTAGCGACAGGCCAATCCACATGCCGTTCCAGGCGAAAGTGTCCGAGCCCCACAGCGCCCAACAGGTACCGTATACTTCACCGGTTGCGCTAAGAATGAAGAAGACCAGCACCAGCGGCATCAGCTTTTTCATTGAAAATACCCAACGCATCGGTTGGAGAGGATTAAGCGCGGAAAGTTTCAGTGAACGATGCGCCGGAACGCGCGATTCTGGCAATAAAAAAAGCGCCATCAGTAGGTTACAGGTGTTAAGCACTGCAGCCACCAGAAACGGCAGGCGAATCCAGGTATCGCCCAGCACGCCGCCTAACACCGGGCCAATAATAAAGCCGATGCCAAACATGGCGTTAAACAGGCCAAAACGGCGCGCGCGTTGTTCAGGTTTTGAAATATCGGTGATGTAGGCGGTGGCGACGGAAATGTTGGCGCTGGTCAGCCCGGCAATCGCACGGCCAACAAACAGCATCCAAAGATGAGGCGCGAACGCCATCACAACATAGTTGATCGCCGCGCCGGCAAGGGAGATGAGCAGCACCGGTCGACGACCAATGTTATCGCTTAACGCGCCCAGCATCGGGGCGAAAACAAACTGCATCGCAGCATACAGCGCCGTCATGATGCCAATATACGGTGCGATGTGGGTGGTGTGCGCCACGTCTTCCAGCAGACGTGGAAGAATAGGGAAGATAAGACCAATGCCCACCGCATCGAGACAGATTGTTGTGAAGATAACAATCAGGGATTTATTCATAGTGATTCTCTGAAGAGGAAGATAGTGTACTGAACATAAAAATGTACTTGGTACACATTTAGTGTGTGCGATCACCGATGACTTGTCAACGATAGCGATGGAAAGGAGTAGGACGGAACAGGCGAGAGCGGCTTAAGACTTCAAAAAGAGACCCCGGCGAGCGCCAGGGCGAGAACATCAGAAGGTATACCCTACGCTGACGGAGACATTCCGCGGTTCGCCGTACACCGCCGAGTCGCCAAGCCAGCTATAATAGCTGCGGTCGAAGAGGTTGTTAACATTCGCCTGAACGGCGACTTGTTTGCTGACCTGATATCGGGCAAACAGGCTCGCCAGCGGGAAGCTTCCCTGATAAACACGCTGCGTTTCGCCGTCTGGCCCAATTGCATCCTGGAAGGTTTTATTCTGCCAGGTCATCCCACCGCCGATGGTCAGGTCTGCCAGCGTGGGCACCTGATAACGGGTGAACAGCTTGAAGGTGGTCTGCGGCATATTACTGTTAAACCGGCCTTCAGAATCCCGCGCCACATAACGCGTCGCGCCGAATGTCATCTGCAAGTTATCCGTCAGGGCACCGTTTAATTCAAATTCCGCACCTTTGCTGACGGCGCCTTTCGCCGGACGATAGGCCTGCTCACTGCTGCCATTCACAAATTCACCTTCCACTTCCTGCCCGACGTTTTCTTGTTCGATGCGGAAAATCGCGAAAGTAGCCGTCAGGCTGCCGTTGAACCAGTCGGATTTGAGCCCCGTTTCGTAGTTTTTCCCGGTAATCGGTGAAAGATACTGGCCGCTTGAGTCGCGTTTGGTTTGCGGCTGGAAGATAGAGGTGTAACTGGCATACGCTGACCAGGTGTCATCGATGTCATACACCAAACCGCCGTATGGCGTAATGTTGTTTTTGCTCATGTCACCGCTGCTGCCGATAGTGCTCCACTGGGTGTAGCGCGCCCCCAGGATCAGTGACAGCGGATCGGCGAGAGACAGGCGGGCTGCGGTGTAAGCCGATTTCTGTCTTACGATGTCATCGGCGTTCTGATACCAGTCACCCCATTGCGGATCGACCACATTGCCAGTCCAGCCATTGTTGAAGATACCCATTTGTTCGCTGTCCAACGGGCCATCGGCGCTAAAAGTTGAATTATGCTGACGGCTGTAACTCACGCCGGCCACCAGCTGATGCTGACGACCCAACAGCTCAAACGGGCCACTGGCGTAGGTGTCGATGGAGTCCAGATGACGTTCGCCGCGGTCTTTACTGCCAAAACCGGTGGTCCCTGCGCCGGTGGTTTCGTCCGGATTGCCCATCACATAAAGCAGCTTGTCGTTAAACGTTTGCTCCGCGTGCGTGCCGTTCACGCGGAAGATCCAGCCGTTGTCGAAGGTGTGAGTCAGATTGGCAAAGACTTTGCGCGAATTCAGGTTATATCGCGTCCAGTCTGCGGCGCTGTTCAGGCTGCGATCGTAATCGGTACGCTTGCCGTTGCTGTACCACGTTGGCAGACCGCCCCAGGTCGGGTTATCGGTGTTGCTTTCCTGATAGTCATAACCCAATGAGAGCAGGGTGCTGTCGGTTACGTCGGCATCAATAACGCCGTATAAGAATTTTTTGGTCTTATGGTACCTGTCGAGCCAGCCGTCCTGGTCCTGATAACCGGCAATCACACGGGCACGCACGGAACCTTCCTGATTGAGCGGGGCAGAGAGATCGGCCACGTAGCGCTGATCGTTCCAGCTGCCGTAGCTGGCACTCAGATTGCCGGTAAATATTTTGCTGTCGGCATGTTTGCGTACCATATTCACCGACGCCGCCGGGCTTCCTGCGCCGGTCATCAAGCCCGTTGCACCGCGAACCACTTCTATTCTGTCATAAATCGCCGTATCAGATGCCGCATCGCCGTAGTTCCACACGTCGCTAACGGAGGTGGGGATATCGTCATAGGTGTAATTACTGATTTCAAATCCGCGTGAGAAGTAGGTCGAGCGCTCGCTGTCCACCACCTGTGCTGAAATACCGGTGGTGTTCGTCAGTACATCACCGACATTTTCCAGATCCTGATCCTTCATGCGCTGCTCGGTGATCACACTGAAAGACTGCGGTAAATCACGCGGAGCAAGCTGCATTTTGGTGCCCGCATGAGTCGATTTCACGTTGTAATCATGCGTTTCGTCGCTGTCCGTACCGCTGCTGCCTTCGACGATCATCGTTTGTTCGCTCTCAGGACTGGCAGAAAGTGCCTGAGGTGAATAGAGCAGGGCATGGATAGCTGACGCAAGCAGTGAAACGGTCATTAACTTTTTGCCAGACGTGCGGGGGCCGCCGCTGGCTTCCTTGCAGATAAAAAACATAAAGGTTCCTGTCAGAATTATTGTTATGTGAAGCGTTGTCGTTTCTGTGGATGCCCTGGCTCTCTCATGGCCTGGTACGTGAAAAGCGGAGAACGACTTAATAAGAATGGTAATAATAATTATTTGCTTTTGCGTCGTCGCGCAAGAGTTTAGCTCTATATGTAACAATTTGTGAATCAGCAACCGACTGATAACCCTGTTTTTCAATGGGTTTACAGAAATAACGCAAATGCTTATGATTCTCATTAATATAAAAGCCACACCGATTTTCCCATTTTGGGCAGGGTTCTTTCCTATTACGGAGTTTCAGATGCTATTTCCCTTCGCGCAGTACAAAACAACAATCGCCCTTGCGATGACCGCGGCTTTCAGCCTGTCGACCTTTAACGTTCAGGCGCAAACTGCGGTGACTGGCGTGTCGGAAAAGGTGATAGGCGATGGACTGTATGAAATGGTGTATTTGCCAGAAACAAAGGCCCTGTACGTCGCCAGCGCACAGGGTTTTAAAGATGTAAACGGCGGGGCGTTATATCGTCTTGATCCGGCTACGCTGAAAAAAACCGGTGAGACCTTTACCGATTACAAAAACTTCGGCATGACGATGGATCCTGGTGGGAAGCTGTTTTACACCACCAACACGCTGGACGGTGGGGTATCGAAAGTGGATGCCGAAAGCGGAAAAGTGCTGCAACGATTGATGTTTGAAGGCAAAGACAAAGACGGCGACCCGGTGGGCGCGCGAGAAATCTTCTGGCACAACGGCATGCTGTTTATCGGCGGTGTCGCGGACCCAGGTTTTATTTCGGTCGTCGACGCAAACACCATGACGCTGAAACATCGGATTGAAAATGCCGGCAAATGGGTCACTGGCATTATCTATTCCCCGGTCACTCAGCGTATCTATGCAGCCAACGGGGGCGGGGAAATTCTCACGATCAATCCTGAAACCTACAAAATAGAACAGCGCTGGACGCCAGGCGACGGAAAAACGTATTTATTCCTGAACATGGCGGAAGACGCCAAAACCGGTCGGCTGTTCGTGACTGACGATTCCAAAGCCAAAGTGACGCTGGTCATTGATGAACGGACTGGCAAGGTGCTTAAACGCATTGAAGGTGATGCGTTAGGGATTAAATTTAATGATAAGCGCAACGAAATTTATATCAGCCAGCGTGAATCGAAGAAAGTACTGCAGCTGGACGCCACCAGTTATGCAGTGAAACACAGTTGGTCTTTTGACAGTCATCC
Organism: Scandinavium manionii; assembly: GCF_024764775.1. Classification (NCBI taxonomy): domain Bacteria; kingdom Pseudomonadati; phylum Pseudomonadota; class Gammaproteobacteria; order Enterobacterales; family Enterobacteriaceae; genus Scandinavium; species Scandinavium manionii. Next base: position 54,828 of record NZ_JALIGC010000035.1, read on the forward strand.
AAATAGCCTGCTTATCTCGCCGGATGGACAGTCGCTGTATGTAACGGTCAAGCAGGAATTTAATGAAGACAACACCACCAAAGGCCCGGATAGCGTGGTGCGTATTGCACTGAACTGAGTCTGTTGCGCATAAAAACCACGCCTGGCGTGGTTTTTTGCTTTTGATTGTTAAAGGCATTGCTTATTCGTTTGGGTGCTATGTATATTTTAGGTGAATAAAAACGAGAGAAAAAACATGAGCAAGAGCAATCACCTCGCAGACCGCATCCAACAGCTTCAACCTTCCGCCATTCGTGAACTGTTAAAACACAGTAAAATGCCAGGCGTTATTTCACTGGCTGGCGGCATCCCGTCGGGAGAATTATTCGATAAAGAAGGGCTTATCCAGGCCACGCAGCTCGTCGTCGAAGAGAACTTCGGTGAGGCGTTCCAGTACGGTTTAACAGAAGGGACCGTCGAATTACGCGATCATTTGGTCGGGCTGTGTCAATCTCGTGGAATTGACACCACGGCTGACCGTCTGCTGGTCACTTCGGGTTCTCAGCAGGCGCTGGATTTGCTGATCCGTTCGCTTGCTAATCCGGGCGATGTGTTTGTTGTAGAGCGTCCAACGTATCTGGCGACCCTGCAAATTCTCAGTCTGACCAACGCCACCGTGCAGTCGGTGGGCAGCGACGCCGATGGGATGCTCGTCGATGAGCTCGAAACACTGCTGCACACGACGCGCATCAAAGCGGTCTACATTGTGCCGACCTTCGGTAACCCGAGCGGGACTACGCTGAGCGCCGAACGTCGTGAAAAACTGGTCAAACTGGCGATTAAACACGACTTCGTGATCATCGAAGACGACCCCTATGGCGCCATCAGCTTTACCGAAGAACGTCAGAAAACCTTGTTCCAGACCGCAGCTGAACTGGGTAACCATGACAGCGTGGTCTACACGTCGACGTTCTCAAAAATTTTGGCACCGGGCCTGCGTGTGGGCTGGATTATTCTGCCGGAATGGATGAAACAGAAAGTGGCGATTGTGAAACAGGCGACCGATCTTCACGCCAACTCATTTACCCAATCTCTGGTGGCGGCGTATCTGACCCTGAATCGCCTTGACCCGCAAATCGCGCTGATCCGTGATGCCTATAAGCAAAAATGCCTGGCGCTGTCGCGCTTCCTGAAAGAGGAACTCGGCGATCACATCACCTTTAATCAGCCACAGGGCGGTATGTTCCTGTGGGCGCAGTTCCGGTATGACTTCGACACCACAAAATGGCTGAAGCAGACGCTGGAAAAAGGTGTGGTTTACGTGCCGGGCGAGTTCTTCTTTAGCGATCATGCGGATAAGAAAACGCTGCGTTTTTCTTACGCGACTGCCACCGAAGAGCAACTGTACGAAGCCGTTAAACGTCTTAAATCTGCACTGTAATTTCCGTATGTTTCGCCCGGTGGTGCTCTGCTGCCGGGCTAGTCTTCACCTCATCGCGGCGGCATTCTCCCGCATCCATTCCGCCAATGAATCCAGCGTCGGGCGCAGTGATTTCCCGAGTGCGGTAATCTGATATTCCACACGCGGCGGCACTTCGGCAAATACCTCTCTGGTTAACAACCCGCGCGCTTCAAACTGGCGCAGCTGGCGCGTGAGCTCTTTTTGGGTGATAGGGTCGACCGCGCGCTGTAATTCGCTGAATCGGACCGGCTCATCAATCAGGATCAGCCGATAGAGGATAGGGATCGCCCATTTCCCGGCAATCAGGTTTACAAAACCAACCATCGGACAATCCGACCCTGCGGTTGGCACCAGGTAAATATTTTTTGTCATGCGGACTCCCGTCGTTCGTCAATGCATTCCATGGCGTGCCTTAGTATCCAAAAGGTGCCTACTATCTAAAAGATACTATAGCGCAAATAATGACGTCACCAGCTAAATATGAGGTGACATAATGGGCAGACTTAACGGCAAATACGCATTAATTACCGGCGGCACCAGCGGCATTGGGTTGGAAACAGCTCGCCAGTTCCTGGAGGAAGGTGCGACGGTGGCGATAACCGGACGCAGCGAATCAGGCCTGCTGGCCGCGAGGGAGCAGCTCGGTGAAAATGTGCTGATTCTCAAAAGCGATGCGGGCGATTTAGGCCAACAACAACAGTTGGCCGGTGCATTACGCGAACAGTGGCCACGGCTGGATATCCTTTTCGCTAACGCCGGTGATGTCACGCATCAGTCGCTTGAGGCGTGGGATGAACACGCATATGACCGTCTGATGAGCACCAATCTCAAAGGGCCGTTCTTCCTCATCCAGGCGCTGTTACCGATGCTGGCGAATCCGTCATCGGTGATTGTCTGCGGGTCAGTGAGCGCCCGGATTGGCTTACCGCAGAGCAGCGTTTACGCCGCCAGTAAAGCGGCAATACTGTCACTGGCACGCACGTTGTCGGGCGAGCTTCATCCGCGAGGGATCCGTGTCAACGGCTTAAGCCCTGGCCCAACAGAAACTCCGGCACTGGGTAAACTGGGCAACGGCGTGGCAGAGGAAAAACTGCGCGAGGGTATCCGTCAACTGGTGCCGATTGGGCGTTTAGGCACTTCGTCTGAACTGGCAAAAGCCGCGGTATTTCTGGCCTCCGATGAATCTGCGTATATCGTTGGGACCGATTTACTGGTTGATGGCGGCGTAGGGAATCTATAACACCTTCCAGCGCTCTCCTTCGCGGAGGGCGCTTCCCGCAGTTATCACAAAAATGTAAATATTCCGCGAGGATCCCGTAACCAATACCCCGCTACAGTCAGGACATCACCTCCACGTTGTCCTTGCTGAGGCTTCAACTATGCTGGTCATTACTCTTGCTTATCTTGGCGGTCTGCTGACCATTGCCAGCCCTTGTATTCTCCCGGTTCTGCCGTTTGTTTTCGCCCGCTCAGACCAACCTTTTACTCGCTCGGGGCTACCGTTACTGCTCGGCATGGCGCTGACGTTTACGCTGTTTGCTACCCTGGCGGCGGTCGGCGGCGGTTGGGTGGTGGCCGCGAATCAGTACGGGCGCATTGCCGCGTTAGTGCTGATGGCGGTATTTGGCATTACCTTGCTGTTCCCGCAGATCGGCGAACGCCTGATGCATCCGCTGGTTAATGCCGGGAATACGCTTTCCGAAAAAATCACTTCTGGCCGCTCGGCCGGGCCGGGCAGTTCGTTGCTATTAGGTGTGGCGACCGGGTTGTTATGGGCGCCGTGTGCCGGGCCCATTCTTGGCCTGGTCTTAACAGGTGCGGCTTTGCAGGGCGCGAACGCAGGTTCAACGCTACTTCTGTTGGCCTACGCTGCCGGGGCGGTGACCTCGCTGGCGCTGGCGTTATTAATTGGCGGCAAAGTTTTTAGCGCCATGAAACGTTCGCTCGGCGTGGGGGAATGGATCCGCCGTGGGCTGGGTGCGGCAATGCTTTTGGGCGTCGCCGCTATTTCACTGGGCCTCGATACCGGCGTACTGGCGCGTTTGTCGACCGTTTCCACCGGCGGGATCGAGCAGACGTTAGTTCAAAAATTGAAACCTGAGAGTGCGCTTTCCGCGAGGAAACCGTCTGCGACGCTGGCATCCGCTACCAATGAAAATGTGCCTGCGCTGGTTGATGCTGGAATGATGCCTTCGTTGAACGGCGCGGTGCGATGGCTGAACTCGCCGCCGCTTACCGCTGAATCACTGCGCGGAAAAGTGGTGCTGGTCGATTTCTGGACGTACTCCTGCATCAATTGCCTGCGCACGCTGCCGTACGTTAAAGCCTGGGCGGAAAAATACCGCGACCAGGGCCTGGTGGTGATTGGCGTGCATGCCCCTGAGTTCGCCTTCGAAAGAGATATCAATAACGTCACCAAAGAAGCCAAAAAACTCGGCGTCACTTATCCGATCGCCATCGATAACAATTTCAGTATCTGGCAGGCGTTCAATAACCAGTACTGGCCCGCGCACTATTTCATCGATGCCAAAGGTCACATCCGCTACATGCATTTTGGAGAGGGGAATTACGCCGAATCCGAACGCGTGATTCAGGAACTGTTACGCCAGGCTGGCGCCCAAAACGTCAATGACAAGCTGGCGAACGTGACAGGCAAGGGCGTTGAGCAATCGGCCAGCGGCATGAACGATATTTCACCGGAAACCTATCTGGGTTATCAGCGCGCCGAGAATTTTGCTTCCGGCAGCCTGAATAACGATGACGTGGCTGATTACCCTCAACCGACGGCGCTGCCGCTTAACGCCTGGGGTTTGGTGGGGCGCTGGAATGTCGGCGGCGAGCACATCACGCTGGCGGGCGACAAAGGCCGCATTGTGTATCAGTTCCGCGCGCGCGACGTGCATCTGGTGCTAGGCCCCGCAGACAACGGCAAGCCCGTGCGGTTTAAGGTGTCTCTCGACGGGCAGCCACCCGGCGCAATGCACGGCAGCGATATTGCTGCTGATGGCTCTGGGACTGTGACCGATCAGCGTTTATACCAGCTGATTCGCCAGAAAGACGGGGCCGGTGAGCATACAGTCAGCATTGAATTTGAACAACCAGGCGCGACAGCATACGCCTTCACGTTTGGCTAAGAGGGGAAAGATGATGAGTAAATTTACGTGTCTCCGGATCGCCGCCGCCCTGACCGCCACGCTGTTTTTGTCAGGCACTGGCTGGGCTCAATCCATAAACGTGCCGCCACCTGCTCAGGATGAAGCACCCTCAGGTCAGGGACTTGAAACGGCCGTTTTTGCGGGCGGCTGTTTTTGGGGCGTGCAGGGCGTTTTCCAGCATATCAAAGGCGTGACCAGCGCGGTTTCCGGGTATGCGGGCGGCAAGGCCAGAACCGCAAATTACCCGACGGTGAGCAGTGGAATGACCGGCCATGCGGAGTCGGTGAGTGTGACCTTCGATCCGCAAAAAATCACTTACGGTAAGCTGTTACAGGTTTTCTTCTCAGTGGCGCATGATCCAACTGAACTCAACAAACAGGGCCCGGATTACGGCACGCAGTACCGCAGCGCGTTGTTTGTGCAAAGTGCCAGTCAGGAAAAAGTGGCGAAGGCGTACATCGCCCAGTTGAACGCCGCACATACTTTCAGTGACCCGGTGGTGACCACTGTCGAAGATAAAGCGCAGTTCTATCCAGCGGAGAAATATCACCAAAACTTTCTCAACGACAATCCTGATTATCCCTACATCGCGATTAACGACATTCCTAAAGTCCAGCAGTTGAAAGCTGACTTCCCGACGCTGTGGCAAACCACGCCAGTGCTGGTCAAAGAGTAGGGCGCAAGCGACTGAAATACCCTCGCCACGGACGGCACCGCGCGGGATGTTCACCCTTTATTCTTACGCCTGTCGTCGGTAAATTGACTAAAATAGAGTGATGCACCGCGCGGAGTGCCGCTCCATGAATGCATCATTTTCACATCCCTTTACTGCCGCCAATTTGATTGGCCTTGCCGCATTATTGTTCGTCACCGCTGCGTTTACGACGCCTGTAAAAGATGGCCACGATAAAGCCCTGAGCGTCAGCATGGAGGACATACAGAAGCCCTGGGTCGGTGATTTGCAGGGCATGTACGATAGGCGGGTGATCCGCGTGCTGACAACCTACAGCAAAACCTTTTACTTCATCGACAAAGGCACCCAACGCGGCGTGACCCACGATGCATTTATGGCGTTCGAGCGCGACCTGAACAACAAGTTGATGAAAGATAAACGGCTCAAACATCGCCACCTGAAGGTGCGCATTATCTTTGTGCCGGTGACCCGCGAGCAGCTCTTTAGCGCCCTGAATGAGGGGAAAGGGGATATCGTCGCCGCGAATCTGACCATTACTCCCGATCGCATGAAGCTTGCCTCCTTCACTGATCCGGTTTATGCCAACGTCAAAGAGCTGCTGCTGTCCGGGCCGGATTCACCTAAGGTAGAAAACCTTGAACAGCTGTCAGGCAAAACCGTTTTTGTCCGTTATTCATCAAGCTATTATGAAAGCCTGAAAACGCTGAATGCACACTTCGCAAAACAATCCTTACCCCCGGTCACGCTACAACCCGCTCCTGAAGCCCTTGAGGATGAAGACCTGATTGAAATGCTCAATGCCGGGTTGATCCCGCTGATTGTCGTCGACAGGCATAAAGCACTTTTCTGGAAAAATATTTTCCCTAACATTGAGGTACATGAAAATATCGGCCTTCGCGATCACGCTAATATTGCCTGGAGCGTGCGTAAGAGTAATCCTCAACTGCTGGCTGTATTAAATGGCTTTGTGCGTGAAAATAAAGTAGGGAGCACATTCGGAAATATACTGTTAATACGATACTTAAAGAACGCTAAATACGTGAAGAGTGCGACATCCGAAGCGGAACGGCGGAAGTTTTTAACCTTGGTAGATATCTTCCGAAAATACGGTGAACGCTACAACGTGGACTGGCTGCTGATGATTGCCCAAGGGTATCAGGAATCCCGGTTGAATCAGAAAGTACGCAGCCCGGTCGGGGCGATTGGTGTGATGCAGGTGATGCCGAAGACCGGGAAAGAGCTGAACGTCGGCGATATTCGCAATCTGGACCCCAACATTAACGCCGGGGTCAAATATATGCGCTGGATGATAGACCAGTACTACGGCGATGAGCCAATGACCCCGCTGGATAAAGTGCTGTTCTCGTTTGCCTCGTATAATGCCGGTCCTGCCCGGATCGCACGCTTACGCACAGAAACTCAAAAGCGCGGCTTCGACCCCAATGTCTGGTTTGGTAACGTTGAGAATTTGGCCGCCGAGAAAATTGGCGCTGAAACCGTTACCTACGTCAGCAATATTTATAAATACTACATTGCCTATCGACTGGTTATTGATGAACTGGCCCGCAAACAGAAAGCGGTGGAGCAATCTACAAGTAAGGCTAGACTGGAAAAAGCGGTGCCTGTCCCACAGAAAAAACCTGAAAAACCCGTCAGCAATAATTGAGGCATTAATAATGATAAAAATGGTCTGCAGCATCGCGTTTGCAGGGTTGATGGTGTCCGGTTGTACTTCCCAAAAATCCACCTCGCCAGAGGAAGCGCAATATCAACGCGTAATGACGGCAGCTCACAGCTGCGCAGAAGAGGTCAGAGAGAAAACCATCGCGCTGGTTGCCAATGGTGCACCGACACGCACACGCTGGACGACGGCAAACTACGTCACCAAAGATTCTGCGGGCAAAGAACAGAGTCGCTCCGTTGAGTACCGAACCTCCACCATTCTGGACAACGGTTCAGAAGGTAGCGCCTGGAAGAAATGCATGCAGGACGATGATGCTTTGGTGCCGGAGCTGACGTTTACTCGCTAAATCAGTGCGGTAACCAGGCCGCTATCTTCAGTTTGGCCCCGAAAGCAATTAAACTAAAAAATATAGATTTGACTGATTCATCATTTGTATTGATGCATGGGGAGTTATGGATTTACGACACCTGAAATACTTTCTGGCAGTTGCAGAAGAACGGCATTTTGGCCGGGCGGCAGAGCGGCTCAACATCGTTCAGCCTGCATTGAGCATGCAGATAAAAGCGCTAGAAGCTGAGCTGGGCGGCCCTTTGCTGATCCGCACCAGCCGTCGGGTCGAACTGACCGACGCCGGTAAGCTTTTGCAGGCTGAAGCCATGCGCACGCTGGAGCATATGGAACATACGCGTCTTGCGGTCGAACGTTCAATTCGTGGTGAAACGGGTCGCATACGGGTCGGGTTTGCTGGCAATGCTGTCTTTAGCGGCAGGCTGATGCAGGACGTGCGCTCATTTCATCAGACGTATCCGGATGCTGAGATTATTTGCCAGGAACTGGCCCCGCAGCTACAAAACGATGCAATCCAGAACGGTACGCTGGATGTCGGCTATATGCCTGATTACTATCCGGAACATGACCCGGCTATGATTTATGAGTCTGTAGGGAAATGGGGAAGGGTAGTGGTGATGTCCAGCGAGCATCCTCTTGCCGATAAAGAGAGTCTGACCGTGGATATGCTGGCCAATGAGCCGTTGATCATGTACTCCATCAATGACGCGGATTCTGAACTTGATTCACAGTTACAAACGCTGCTGGGTGAATCATTAAATATCGCCTTGCGAATTTCCAGTTCACTGAGCGTGCTCGCCATGGCAGGGGCTGGATTGGGTATCGCGCTGGTTCCCGCGCCGTTAGCGCGGGTGGCGATCCCGGGCATCGTTTATCGAGTGCTGGATTCGAAAGAGCTGTCAGCGAATCTGATGATGGTCAGTCGTAAAGATGAACCCAGTGCTGCGGTACAGGCTTATATTAACCACACGCGGCAAAATCTATGCTAGGTAATTACTGGAAATTTTGGTTGGACAGGCCGGAGGCGCGTCCGCATGTGTTTACGCTATGAGATCAAATCCTGTTTGCTGATACCATCAACTTTACTGAACATTTCTGCAAAAAGCCTGTCATCTTTTTTTGCCCAGAATGTGTCTAAATCATCTCCACCCCAAATATCATGGGTATGACACACAAACTCAAGTAAACCTGACTTATGGAAATTAAAATCCATGAATTTCTCAACACTTCTGTCAATAATATTTTGGTAAAAAAGTACCACTTTACAATTCCGATTTTGTATATTGTATATTGTATAATGATAATAGCTCGTTAAGGTGAGATCGTAGTGATGAAAGATTTGAGTTGTCGGTAATTCTGTGATGATATAAAAAAACAAAATCCTTTGTTCCCCGCAATTTTATTTGCCGTGAAACTCGTCGTTTAAATGCCCTATTATCCTCTCTCACTTGGAGTGGGTTATGATGTGTAAATTCGAACCCGAGCATGTGTCGGGGACTGTACTTGTCATTGCATTTTTTATAATACGCGGAGCGAATAACAGAGTTGGTGCCATCCGGGCATTGTACCAGGCAATCTGTTTTCAGCAGATTTTTATAATTATCATGTTCCATTTGAAGAATATACTCAATATTGGAACGTCCTGCGGAAAAAACCGTACTAAAAGATTTTCTGTTGTGCCTGCGTAAGATATCATCGGGAAGACAGTTCTCACCCATAGAAACCCAAAGCGTATCAGCTTTGAGATTGTCTTTGTTCTTCCATTTTTTATGCATGTTTTTAATCGTGCGCTTAAAAGAACGCAAATTGTTTTTTATATATTGATTCATGATCATCGCATTTATTACCTTTAGCACTATCTTTGTTGTAGGGGATAAGCTACACCATTCATAAGTATAATCCTCTGTGAAAAATGTAATTCACAATGCAATTAATAATTAAATCGTGGGTAAATAGTTAGCACAGGAATATACGCTTAAACGTAGCATTGATTTCCCCATCGTGGAATATAGGGATTTTCTTAAAATATAGAAGAATAAATGAAGGTGAAGATTTGAGTCTATCTTGCTCCAGGGTGCATCAGCCGACTGGTGGTATCGTCAACATAGACCAGAGCAGTACAGGGCCTCAAACCAGTGATTGTCGCAGCCGTCAATCTGTATCCGCTCGCAACGAATTAAGTATTAACACGAATTGCTGAAATTAATGCTTTCAGTGCTGCTGGCATTTGCCGGTGACCGGAAAAATAGAGGCAGAAACCGGGTACAGTCGGTGACCAGTCAGACAGTACGCGTACCAGTCTGCCAGCTGCAACATATTGTCTATTTTTTTCGCTGTCGAGGGCATACACCAACCCAATCCCTTGTAGCGCAATATCAGTCATCAAATCGACCGTATCAAATACCAGCGGACCGTGTACCGGTATCGCAATGTGTCTACCTTCTTTGACAAATTCCCATCGATACTGATTACCACTGGCGATTTGACGTCTGCCAATACATAAATGCTGTTGTAAATCTTGTGGCGTCTTCGGTAGAGGAACACGGCGAAAATAATCGGGCGAACCATACACAGCGGCAGTGAGGTCATGAGTAACCCGTACCACATTCATATCCTGAGGTATATCAGAGTGTAATCTGATACCGGCATCAAAACCCTCTTTAATAATATCTACAAAGCTATCATTGAGCGAAATCTCCAGAGTTATATCAGGAAAGTTACGACAGAAATCCTGAAAAATAGGTTCCAGGACCATCTGATACGCAATGCGAGAAGAGTTGATCCGTAGTCTGCCGTGGGGAAGCTTGCGGAAGGCGTTTACATCTTCGACAGCCTCCTCAATAGTCGAAAATGCAGGAGCAATTTTTTCCAGCAATGCCATTCCTGCTGCGGTAGGTGAAACGGTACGGGTAGTACGATTAAGCAGTCTGACACCGAGTCTTTCTTCCAACGATCTTAAGGAATGGCTAAGAGTGGAGGAAGTCAGATTAAGTCGCGCTGCGGCTCGGCGGAAACTTCGCTCTTCGGCAACAGCAACAAATGCCGTCAGTTCTCCCAGCTCATTGGTGCGCATGCAGTTATCCCATTAATGAATGTGAGCCATTAGTTCATGTGATATAGCATGGCTTATTTTAACCAATAAAGCATCTTATAGTTGGTCAATCAGCCTTAAGAAAATGAGTTAGGTTTTAGCCGTTCAGGTTATTTATTCACATTACGACAACATCATAAATATCAAGGGGTAAATTCATCATGAAAACTTTCGCTGATAAAGTGGTACTGATTACCGGGGGGACTTCTGGGATTGGCCAGGTAACTGCTCTTGCCTTTGCCAGAGAGGGGGCCAATGTTGTCGTTCTGGGACGACGGGAAGTTGAGGGAAAAGAAACTGTCGCTCTCATCGAGAAGGTAGGTGGGAAAGGTCTCTTTATACAGACGGATATTTCAGACGAGGAAGCGATTGCTTTCTCAGTTACGCGAACTATTGAAGTATTTGGTGCCCTTCATTTTGCATTCAACAATGCAGGTATTTTCCTCACACCAGCCCCCATTACTGAAACCTCAGCTGATGCCATTGACCGCATTTTGACGGTTAATGTGCGTGGCACCGCACTTTGTATGAAATATCAAATCCCTGCGATAATGACAAGCGGGGGTGGTGGTATCGTCAATACCGCCTCCTTCCTGGGGCTCAGGGCCTTTCCGGGGTCGGCGATATATAACGCCAGTAAGTCTGCCGTTATCGGGCTGACCAAATCTGCGGCAGTGGAGTTTGCTTCACAGGGAGTTCGGATCAATGCGGTGTGTCCGGGCGTCATTGATACGCCCATGAACGAGGAGATGCGGACAGAAGAAAGCGGTCGTGATTTTCTCAATAACCTGCAACCGATGAAGCGCACTGGAAATCCAGAAGAAATTGCCGGTGCGGTTATTTATTTATGTTCTCCAGGTGCAGGGTTTATTACGGGCACCACACTCAGTGTTGATGGCGGGATTACAATTTAGGTTCCTGGCGCATTTCAAGAAAACTAGCCCGAGTTAAAGTCCGGGCTATTTAAACCTGTTTTTTCCAAATATTTCTTCTGAACGTCACTGAAGTTTCACCAGAGCATTAAGAATATCGTCCTGATCCAAGGATCGCTGGGATTTCTTCGTTGTGGGGGTTTTACGCCTGCGTGAAGGACCGTGTTCGTTGTCCACAATGGCACCCTGGTCGATTTCAGAGTTTGTCATAGGTGGAGTAGGGAAGTGATACACCATTTAGCCGGAGCTCTTTATGTCCCTCAGGGTAATGCCAGACATCGATGTATTTACCAATCGCCCGACGACTGAATTCGCTGGCAAGGCGGCTATTTTATTCTGCTGGGTCCATGAGATAAAAGGTCTTATTCATTGCAGATGTATTTGCCAGGTTTCAACTGGTGAGGTGTCGGCGTGGCCATCCGCGCAGCATAATCACTCACAAACTGCGATTGTGATGTTTACCGGACGATCGATGATATTCGAGGAAAAGAATGACACGAACAGTCGAAAAAAATTGAGTACGATCTGGAGCGAGTACGCCGCGAACGTGATGCCTTGAAAGCCAATCGTGGTGGGCAGTCTAACTATAAGATGGCGTGTATGATGGTATCTGCGCTGGAGATAGCGCTTTCAGACGCCATCAGCGACCAGGCCAACCGATGCCCACAAAACACCGGATTCTGCCTGATTCCATCTTGGTGCGCATAATGTATATTATGTTAAATTACATCTAACGGACTCTTGCTCGATAAGTCTTCGCAGTCAGCCATTCTTCTTGCATTGTTAATGGGCCACCCTGTTACGTGACCTTCGGCTATTATCCCAAACGCGATAAACGCGATGTCATCTCATCAAGGTGGCTACGCAACGCCACAAGGCATGGACCAAAATTGGCGGAAAAGCGACGGCTCTCACTGGCCAGAGCGAAAAAGTCTTCAGCCAGCGCCAGAGCTTCTTGCCAGATTTCCCCGCTAATCACTTCAGATAGCGTCACCGGTCGTAATGTATTCACTCTTTCGCCACCTGATTTCGGGGCAAAACCCATTGGCAGAATATCGTAGGCTGGTGCAAGCCGGTATGGACGACCATGGCCGCTGATGAACGACAAGTTTCCATGGTGCATATCAGTATTGCCAATCAGCATCCCAAACGCCCAAAGCCGCGCCGTGCCAATGGCGGCATCAGAATGAACACACCCCTGCTTTACCAGTTCATTAACCAGAACAGGCCAGGAGTCCCTCGCCCGGCCAACAAACTCTGCTTCCAGCGCCCGCAAAGAAAAGATACCTATCCGGCCTAATGGCCCTATGCGATCGAACCTGGGGATCTCAAGGAAGCGCTGCCCGCCAAAATCAAACACCTCTGTTTCTACGCCAAGCACTTTTAACGCAAGATGTTCGGCCTGAAGCAGATCGCGCCAGCGTTCACTTACAGGGTTATCGTCCAGAGCCGTAAATTTCACCAACACATGACCACGTTCTGTATAGGTGCAAAATTTTGGTTGTTCTCCGCCAGCAGATGAACCTGGTACCTCACCGGAACTCACAGCCAATGCCAGCCTTGGGTAGGTACTGGCACGTTCAACGGGAACAGGTAACGGCATCTCGAGAAACAAGTTTCTTGCCTGTTCCCCTACTAATATATTCCCCACGGCATCGTGCCCATATGCGAGTAAAGCTCTAATAACGTCCGTGTCTGTCCAGGCTTCTGGATTAGTCGACAGGCCAAGCTCGGCTGAATATGCTGAGGCATACGCGCGCCCAAGATATCCCTGCGGCCGCATGTCAAATAGCCACCATGGCAGCCCGTCACTATGGAGACAGACGCTATCCGTCTGCTCCATGACAAATCCCTCTGGATGAACGGGGATGAGTTGCCCCAGTGGTTTGACTTGTCCAGCTTCGGTAATGCGGTAAATAGGGGCAAAACGAAACCCGCGAAAAGCATCGCGCATAGCATATTGAATAGATGGTCCTGAACCAATTCGAACAACATCATCACCGAGTGCTTTTAAATCTCGGGAAACGGTTGGCTGACTAATACCCAAAATATCAGTCAGTTGCCTCACAGTCATCGGCCCCTGGCGTAGTCGTTGGCGTATCGTGTCACATCGGTTTGTCATCGTGATGAATCACTCAATGAATAGATAGATGAATATCTCAATGAATAAACAATCTATCAGCTGTTTTGTGATGTGTCATCTTCGTAATGTAGGATAACCCAGGTTATCCAGTACATCATGGCTCCAGCGCCCTGCTCCATCACCAAGATGCGGCCAGCAATCAGGTTCCACAGCCCCTCAGTCATGTACTGCTGAATGGACAGGCAAAACATAATACTCTTTTCTATTTCGTTAAATTTCATAACCAGGAAATTAAAACTCTAAATATAGTACTTTAAATTCAGTGTATTATGTAATTAAGGAATAAAACCTAACGGCAAATCAGCATTTTCAAATTTGCATCAACAGGGTCTAATTTCATACTATCTTCACTTGAAGGTGCCAGATAAAACGCTATTTATAGAGGTGTTACCTGAATATGCAATGAAATCATTAAATTTCAGGGTGGCAATATTTTATATCTTACTAAAGATAATGAGAAATTAAAGTGAAGAAAGCAAAATTCCTATTTTCCTTAGCTAAGTTAATTGCCTTGCTCGGGGTTGTGTTTGTCTCAGTGCCTGCAATGGCCAATGGCAACTGTACAAATACCAACGGGCCGAACCAAATCACGATAGACACTGGAAATCGGGAAATTACTGACCCTGCTAATAATACAGCGGGTTATGTCATGGACCAGGCATATAGCTGGAGTGGTTACACTACCACCTTTTCATGTGCCTGTTCGGCTAATGGAAACTGGGTATTAACCTCCTTTATGCTACTCCCTGATGCCGGAAGCGGTTGGTATAACTATAACGATTACCTCGATATGAAGCTGACAATCACTAATATTGGTGGGATTGGGACTCGAGATGTTCCTTTTGAAAACCTGGTAGCCTCATCGACAAAATGTTACTCAGGTGCCAAAACATGGCCTAATGCATCCGGCACCAATGGCTATATTTCACTAAGAGTACGGAAATCAATGGTCGGTGTAATCAATTTACCACAGATGAAAGTTGCGGCTATATATGCCTGTTTAGCCAATGATGGTCTCTGTGATGCTTCTACGCCACCCACGGCTGAATATTATTTCACCGGTACGGTCACTGTACCGCAAAACTGTGTGATTCACGCAGGAACACAACTGAGTGTTCCATTAGGCGACTTTTACAGCAGTGATTTTAAAACTGTCGGGCAAAAACCCGATAACTACACCCCAAAAGCCTTTACTGTGCCGATCACCTGCAATGACATGAGTGCCACGGCAAATCTGACGTTGCGTATTGAAGGTAATGCTTCTGTTGATGTCCCTGACGCTTTGCAATCAGACAACAGTGATGTAGGCGTGATTGTGACAGATGAAAGTGGTCATTCATTGGTGCCTAACGATATGACCAGTAAGATCCCTTTTCAGTTAGATGCCAATAACAGTTCGAATATCACATTACATGCTTATCCTGTGGGCACCACGGGCAATACACCTGCAGTGGGTACATTTACCACACTGGCTTATTTACGGATTGATTTTGCCTAATGACGTTGCGCGCAGAATAGATACCACCCGGCAACAAATAAAAATAGTTATCAGTTAACATGAATGTCGATTGCTTATTTGAAATACTTAACGATGGGTAATTTATTTGCGATGTCAGCGATAAACCCTAAAGCAGGGTTTAGAGTCCTGCCCTATGCATTTCAACCATGCGTTTAAGCCTATCCATTATTTGTTTTTTAGAACATTGAATTACATAACCAAAGAGTTTAAATTTTCATTGATATCATAAAGTTAACAATAATTTTCAGTGTATTGAATCGTGTCGTTTTTTTTGATGTTTGCATCAATTAAGTCGTATTTCGTAGTATCTCGCCTGTGGGTGCCAGCCGAGTTAGCTATTTATGTTGTTACCATCTACGTTACCGCACCTCTATTAGATGCATTTTTTATGCACCTAACATAATAACCCGGATGTTAAATCTACTGATATTTAAGGACTCATTATGAAGTTTAAAAACATTGCCTACACCACATTAACTGCTGCGTTATTCGCCGCGGGTGCAGCCCATGCTGGAGCGATAACCGTAGAAGGTGGCACCGTCGATTTTACTGGCGAGGTTGTTGACCCGGCTTGTTCCGCCGTCGCCAGCACCCCGACTGTCACACTGGATCCTGTGTCAAGCACGCTGCTGGCAGACCCAGGCCAACCTGCCGGCCAGCAAAAAGACTTCAGCATTACTCTGCAGAATTGCAGCTCCACCGTGCTCAAAAATGTCGGTATTACCTTTAATGGTACCGGGGACGACACCCTGCCTAACGCACTGAAGAATACCGCCAGCGCTGGGGCCGCAACCCACGTTGCGCTGCAACTGTACGGCCCGGATGACCAAATTTTAGCGCTAGGCAGCGACTCCTCAACTATTAGCGTACAGGACGGTGCCGACACGGCCATTCCGTTCAAAGTGGACTATATCGCGACTGATGCAGCGGCAACGGCCGGTAGCGTGGCGGCGACAGCGACATTTAACATCAATTACTCCTGATTGATTGCATACCTCCGTGCGTGCACGGAGGCTGCTGTTGGCTCTGCTAACGGAAGGGCTGGAGTCAGGTAACAGGTATAAAAGGGAACACAGTTATGAAGAAAAGAAACACCATAAATCACCGCAACGCGATAACCGCTCTGTGTAGCGCCGGGCTGTTGTCAATGGCGATGGCTGGCACCGCCAGTGCCAGCACCGGGGGGATTGCGCTGGGAGCAACACGGATTATTTATCCACAGGGTGCAAAAGAAGCCTCGCTGTCACTGAGCAACACCTCCACCGGGAATGTCTATCTGATTCAGTCGTGGATAACCAATGTTGACGGCAGCAAATCAGCCGATTTTGTGCTGACGCCCCCCCTGTTCACCATGAAACCGAAAAAAGAGAATACGCTGCGGATCATGTACAACGGCCCGGCACTGCCCAGCGATCGGGAAAGCGTGTTCTACCTGAACAGCAAAGCGATTCCTTCTGTCGATAAAAATAGCCTGAAAGGCAATACCTTGCAGATTGCCACCCAGAGCGTCATCAAATTATTTGTACGCCCGAAGCATCTCTCGTCGAACTCCGTTGACGCGCCAAAATATCTGACTTGTCGGGTCGAGGGTGGCCGCGTGACGGTTAAAAATCCGTCCCCATATTTTGTCACCCTGGTCCAGTTCACCGTGGGCGGTCAAAAATTACCAAATTCCATGGTCTCGCCAATGGGTTCACTGACGGTTGACGTTCCCGGTCATAAAAACGGCGCGGTGAGTTTTCAGACGGTCAATGACTACGGCGCCAATACCGCCACGCAGTCTTGCGGCGCGTGAGGCCCCACAACCTAACTAAAAAGGAATGCTAAAGCGTCGGCAGAACGCCGGCCATAGGTGTGCAGGAAGGAAAGGGATACTATGCCAGTGCAAAATAAATCTTATAAAATAGCGCCTCTGGCTGTTGCGATTGCGATGGCATCTGCGAATGGATATGCCGATGAATACTTTAATCCGGCATTTTTATCTGACGATCCTTCTGCGGTCGCCGATCTGTCTCGTTTTGAAGGCGGCACACAAGCACCCGGCACTTATCGCGTTGATATTTATC
This sequence comes from Scandinavium manionii, assembly GCF_024764775.1. Taxonomy (NCBI): domain Bacteria; kingdom Pseudomonadati; phylum Pseudomonadota; class Gammaproteobacteria; order Enterobacterales; family Enterobacteriaceae; genus Scandinavium; species Scandinavium manionii. The sequence goes on from NZ_JALIGC010000035.1 coordinate 71,901, forward strand.
TCAACGATACGTTTCAGTCGCGAAAGGATATTCAATTCCAGGCGGCTAACGCCCTTCCCTCTGCGGGAGCCGATGAGACCGGCCTGACCCCGTGCCTGACTCCGGCTCAGTTAAGCGCCATGGGTGTTAACATCGAGGGAAAACCCGCGCTCGCCGATGCTGACCCGGATAAATGTCTGGATATTGCTACCGCCATTGAAGGGGCAACCACCCAATTTAACTTTGAGCAGTTGCGACTGGATATCAGCGTTCCGCAGGCGATGATGAACAATTCTGCCCGTGGCTATATCCCGCCCTCACAGTGGGATGAGGGTATCAACGCACTGATGTTGAACTACAATTTTAGCGGCTCGAATAACGACGACAAACAAAGCGGCGCCAGCAATAACTATTTTTTGGGCTTGCACAGCGGCCTGAATCTCGGCCCATGGCGCCTGCGTGATTATTCGACCTGGAACTACAGTAGCAGTAGCCATAACAGCAACAGCGACTGGCAACATATCAATACCTGGATTGAGCGGGCGATTATTCCATTGCGCAGTGAACTGGTCATCGGTGACAGCACTACGCCGTCAGATGTCTTCGACAGCCTGGGTTTTCGTGGTGTGCAATTGGCATCCGATGACAATATGCTGCCAGATAGTCTGCGTGGCTTTGCCCCTACCATTCGCGGTATCGCGCGTACCCATGCGCAAGTCACCATTCGTCAGAATGGTTACACTATCTATCAAAGTTACGTCCCGCCTGGCGCGTTCGAAATTAATGACCTGTTTCCGACCTCATCCAGTGGTGATTTGATTGTCGAAGTCAAAGAGACTGACGGCAGCGTTAACGTTTATTCCGTGCCTTATGCCTCTGTACCGGTACTGCAACGCGAAGGTCATATCAAATATGCCGTCACCGCGGGCAAGTATCGCAGTAATTCAGAACAGCAGGATGAGGTCAATTTTGCTCAGTCTACGCTGTTGTGGGGTTTGCCCGCCGGATTTACGGCCTATGGCGGCACGCAGGTCGCGAAAAATTACAATGCCTTTGCTCTCGGATTGGGCGTCAACATTGGTACCTTTGGCGCATTGTCGCTGGATGTGACCCAGGCTAACAGTATTCTGGCCGATGACAGCAAACACAGCGGCGCCTCGCTACGCTTTTTGTACGGTAAATCACTCAACAGCACCGGGACTAACTTTCAGCTGGTCGGCTATCGTTACTCGACAGAAGGGTTTTATACCCTTGAAGAGAGTACCCGGGAGCGCATGAATGGCTATGCCCGTAATCCACAAAGCGACGATCCCCAATCCCAGGTCGCCCCCAGTGACTATTACGATCTGCGCAATAACAAGCGCGACAAAATCCAGCTCAACATTTCACAACAACTTGGCAGCAATGGCTCGATCTACATCAACGGCAGTCGCCAGACCTACTGGCGAACGGGCGCTGTCAACACGCTGGTACAAACCGGCTATAGCGGCAACCTGTACGGTGTTTCATGGACGCTCAACTACAGCTACAACAAAGTCCCGGGTCTGCGCGAGGCGGATAACCGCGTCGCGCTGGGTATTTCAATCCCGCTTGGCCAGTGGCTGACCCCGTCGGGTGATATTACGCATCAGCAACATAATGCCTATGCGACTTATAGCATCAGTAACGATACGCGTGGACACACCACCCAGAATGCTGGTTTGAGCGGCACGCTGCTGGAAGACGACAATCTGAATTACAGCATTCAACAGGGTTATCAGAACCAGGGCGGCGGTGCCAGTGGTTCGATCAGCACCAATTATGATGGTTCCTGGGGAAGCGCCAATGCAGGCTATAACTACAGCGATAACGGTAACTATCAGCAGGTCAACTATGGGCTGAGCGGCTCCATTGTTGCGCACCGCAATGGCGTAACACTGTCACAGCCATTGGGTGAAACCAACGTCCTGATCGCAGCGCCTGGTGCCGATGATGTGAAAGTGGAAGGTAACGCCGGGTTGCGTACCGACTGGCGAGGCTATGCCGTTGTTCCTTATGCCACCACCTATCGCCGCAACCGTATGGCACTGGATACCACCACCCTGCCAGAAAACGTCGATCTGGACGATACCGTGGTCAACGTCGTGCCGACCCGCGGCGCGTTGGTTCGCGCCAGTTTTGACACCCATGTTGGCGCCCGCGCCCTGCTGAATCTGACCCATAACGGCAACGTGGTTCCTTTTGGCGCAATCGTCACCACAGAGCAAGGCAGTAACAGTATTGTCGGCGATGACGGACAAGTGTATCTGTCCGGTCTGGCGCAGAAAGGCACGCTGACGGTACGCTGGGGGGACGGTGATGCCCGCCAGTGTGTGGTGACATATCGTCTGCCAGACGATGCCACCCGTAATGCCATCAACAAATTAACCCGAGAGTGCCATTCATGAAATCGACATTTTTAAGCGCATCCCTGCTTATCAGTTTGCTGGCGGTGTCGGCAAATCTGAGGGCAGAAACCTATAACCTGCAAATGACTGGCACCATCCTTTCCCGAACCTGTGAGGTGGAAAATGAGACGCAAACGGTCGATATCGGCAAGTTTTCGGCGTCAGATTTTACGGCAGTTGATAGCGTCAGCGCGGAAAAAGAGTTTGATATCAGGCTCACTGGCTGTGACTCCTCTGTTAGCGGCGTGGTTATCCGCTTTTCGGGCACCGCTGATAACGACAATCCACGCCTGCTGGCACTTTCTGATGGCGACAATGTGGCCAAAGGGGTCGGCATAGAGATACTCGACAACAAGACACGGTTATTGATACCGATTAACCAGGATGGCGTTCCCGCCTATTCGCTGACACCTGGCGCGGAGAACACCCTGGCTTTCGCCCTGAGGTATAAATCGACGCAGGATGTCGTTGTCCCGGGTAATGCCGCGGCGGTGATGTATTTCGATTTGCAGTATCAATGAGGAGTTGCCAATGATACGCCCTGTTTTTCGCGGTATTACCGCACTCTCCCTGTTCGCCTTGTGGACAGCAAACCCTGTTGCACAGGCCGGAACAATTAATATTACCGGTTCGATTGACGGCAATACCTGTTTCGTCTCAGCGGATTCAACAGCTTTGCTGGTCAAATTTGGCTCGGTCAGCAGTCAACTCTTTGCCGATTCCGGTAACGGCGGTCGATATGAACCTTTCACCATCTCGCTGGAGAAATGCGGGGGGAGTGCAAACAATGTCACGGTCACATTTACGGGTAATGCTGACAGCAGTAACTCTGAATTACTGGCACTGACCGCCGATGCGGGTGTAGCAAAGGGGGTGGCGATTGCCATCTATGACAATAACAAAACGCTTATCCCGCTGGGTCAGCCTGGGGGGAGTACCGAACTCACGCCGAATCAGACCACTGTGACGATGACTTTTTATGCCCGCTACCTGGCGAACGGTGAGACGGTCACCGCTGGCCCGGCTAATTCATCTGCAACATTTATGCTGAATTATGCGTAATTTATTCTGCTCCCTGCTGATAACCCTCCTCGCCATTCCCTGTGCACGGGCCGGGGTGGTGATTGGTGGCACGCGCGTGGTATATGGCGAAAAAAAGAGCAGCGTCGCCCTGCCTTTGCGCAATAACAGTCAGACTACGTGGCTGATTAACAGCAAAGTTTCGACCGGCGGCAGTTGGCCCGGGAGCACGTTTTCGGCAAAAAAAGCCCCGTTTGTGATAACGCCTCCGCTTTTTGCCCTGAAAGCCGGGCGAGAAAGCACGCTACGAATAATTTATACCGGCGGCTCACTTGCCCGTGATCGTGAAAGCGTATTTACGCTCAGTATTGCAACGATCCCCTCCGGGTCACCGCAAGATAACAGCGTGCAGGTTGCCATTCGTTCACAGTTAAAACTGTTTTACCGTCCTGTCGGTTTGCAAGGTTCCGCTCAAGACGCGAGTCAAAAACTACGCTGGACACGAGTGGGCAAGCAATTACGGGTGGAGAACCCCACGCCTTACTACGTGACGCTATTCAATTTGCATGTGAATGGTCGTGAAGTGCGTAATGCCGGGATGGTAGCGCCCTTCAGCCAGCGCAATATCGATGGATGCGTGCAGGCCGCGCAATGTCCGGTAAGCTGGCAAGGTATTAATGATTTTGGCCGGGTACTGCCCGAGCAGCGTATCGCTAACCCGGGTCGATAGTTCCGCCTTATAAAGGGCGCATTTTGGGGGAAATGTACGTCATAACGTCTGTTGGATTTTGGCTATCACTTGCTGAAAGATCTGATCATTTGACAGGGAGTGATGATAATGAAGGTAACATTCATAGGTCATCTGCAAATTATCCGGTAAGTTGAACAACGTCACTGGCAACACAGACTCAAGTTTGTGCCCAAGGCGCACAGGCATGCGGGTTATCGCATCGGAATACGCGCACAGTAACGTCACATTCAGTGTACTGCTCGATGTCCACACCTTGTTTTGTTGATCGAACAGATTACGGAAGTTACGCGTCTGCTCGATATCATCGCTGATAAAATGCATACCACGGGACCACAGCACATGACCATTTTCATGCCAGTCCGCAGTCGTGAATCGGTCACTGATTGTCGGATGCCCTTTTCTGGCAATGATCCCGACATCGCTTGAAAACAGTTTCATTTGCACGATAGCGCTGTCCACCGGCAAGCGGGAACCAATATCGATATCAACCTCTTTATTACGCAGCGCCGCCAGACGGCGAGTATCGTTCACTTCAGTGGGAACAAAACTGAGCTCTGCCCCTTTTTGTACGGAGTTCCCCCACTCAAGCGCCAGCATGAACTCTAAAAGTGAATAGGTACTGATGGTAAACGCCCGGCTGAGGCTGGATGACATGCTCTCTTCGGGGAAATAATCCTGCATCATCCCCTGATAACGTTGGCTAAGTTCCGTCGCCAGTGTATTCGGTTTCATCCCTTCCCGGGTGCGGAAAAACAGTGCGGATCCTGTTGTTTTTCGTGCTTTATTAATCAGATAGGTGACTGCTGCTGGAGTGACTTGTAACATTTCTGCCGCTTTGGTAACGCTACCTGCGGTACTGAGGGTATAAATGGCTCGGAGGACTTTGATATCCAGTTCTTCATTCATTTCACATAATCCTACGCCACACCGATACTGTGGCCATCAACAATATAGCCATGATAGCAGCAAACAGGCCCCTCATCCTCCCGCTTATTAGTGCAGAAGTTGAATGTGTAGGTTCTCTGAGTCAGCCCCCCATGCGGGAAAAATAAATTCTGCAGTAATCATCCATTACTGTGTTATACAGGTTTATTTTCTGCCGTTTATTCTCAGTTCTTAATATCAATTTGACAGTGGAGCACAATGATTAATAATGTAAGTCATTACTACGCTCTACCCCTCCATTTTTAGTATCTTTTATTTTACTTTTTAACTTAGTTAAATAATCATTAAATCCATGCAAAAACAACGAGTTAGCTAGCGAGACTGAAGTGTTACACATATGCAATCTAACTTATGTGTTTTTATGTATTGTTTGCATTTCGATTTGACACTACATTTCATCTGACATGGTATTCGGTTAATAAGTACAACATCATCAACACTTACTTTATATATATTTTATGAAGTATACGCTGGCTGAGTGGAGTTTATGGCATGTCACAGACAATAGAGTTAAAGCTACTAAAAATTATTAATACGCTCGTTGTGTGTGGTAGCGTTAAAACAACGGCAAAGTTGCTTAACTTAAGCCCTGCTGCAATTAGTTACTCGTTAAAAAAACTCAGGGATATTACCGGGGAGCATCTGTTCATTCGAACCAGAACCGGAATGAAACCAAATGCGACGGCTTATGAACTCAGCCAACGCTATCAAAAGTATTTCGCGACTGATGTCGACATTAGCCGTGATGAAAATCAGCAGAATGAGAACAGCCTGACCATTCTGAGCTATTCGCCCATTGAAATGTTACTTTCAGAGTCAATTGCCAGTTTAGCCCACCAGCCCGATAAGTATCGTTATATCTTTTTACCGTACACCATTAACGTTAATGAACGACTGGACAACCTGGTCAATAAAAATGCGTATATCGATATTGGCGCCGAACTGCCACAGGACAAAGCGGTCAGCAAAGTTAAACTGTTTACCTCAAACATTTCAATACTCGCCAGTGTTCATAACACAGAAATTCCGGCAGAAGTGAGTTGTGCTGATTTATATCAGGCGAAACACGCCATATGGTCATCCCTCGGCGATTATTACTGTGAAAATATGCAAGTCTCTGGGGAAGTAAAAAAATACATCCAGGAGAGAGATGTGGCGGTGGTTTCTGGTAGCATCATTAACATGGTGGAGCTTTGCGCCCGCAGTAATTACATCATGTTGTTACCTGATATTTTCATTCCATTATTTACTCAGGCATTCGCTGTTAAACGTCTTCAACTGCCAGCGGAACTGAGAATGAAACATGATTGCTATATCCATTTTAATAATAAAATGACAGAAAATCCCATGATGACGCGTCTGATTGATGACATCATTCACTCTGTGAGAACAACATTTACCTGTCAGTCACCCTAGCTTTGTCACCGCTGGAAGAATAATGCATACGATAAGCCTACAAAAACTAAAGATAATCAATGAAGTCATCGAGTGTGAGAATGCGATGAAAGCTGCCTCACGTCTGAAAATCTCACCGTCAACGATTAGCTACACCATTAAGAGTCTGAAAGAGAAGCTTGGCACTGATATTTTTATCCGAACCCGTTTTGGATTAAAACCAAATGATACTGCATTGGCGTTGCAGGCGCGTTATCGAGAACTGAATGCGCTAAACACATCGCGAAAAGAATATTTTATTGCAACATACTCTTTAATTGAGCTTTTGCTGACCGAGTCAATTCAATCCCGCGATGATTCGACCCTGTTCCATTTTATTACTATGGATGCAAGCGAAGAGGAGCGACTGAGCAAACTCAAACAGCGCGAAGTTGATATTGATATCGGGGGAAAACTTCCGGATGATGTCGCCCTTGTGTCTAAAAAATTTCTGCAATCTGATATGAAGATTCTTGTCAGTGAGAATCACTCGACGATAGATGACAATTTCACTCTCTCTGACTGGCGTAATAATAGCCATCTTCGCTGGCGCCGGGATCTTGGTAGTATTACCAGCATGATTGATGGAATAGATACAGAAAATGAACTTATCATTAATCGCGAGATTTTATGGGAAAGCCCTAATTTACTGACCATGGCTTATTTATGCTCCAGAGGGGATTCAGTCATGATTGTTCCTGATGTGTTCATTGGTGCCCTGCAAAAAATATTTCCATTAAAGCCATTCCCGCTGCCAAATGAACTAAATTTGAAGTTTGAATGTTACATTCATCACCATCGTTCTTTAAAGGTTGAGCTGAACGATATCGATTTAATATTTATGTAAACTTCCTGTGCGGAATCAATCCAATTATTGGGCTAAATTGCCTGCATCGGTGGGATATGTCCTTGCGCTACGTGAAACCTGACCTCAAGTTGCCTACAGCAAATTGCAGATTTCACGCAGCGCATGGCTGACTTCACTTCGACTCTAAGCGTTTAGGACTGGAACTCTGCATTGAGCAATGTTTCAGCCGTATCCTTCACGCTTGCCAGCAGGATTTTTACATCCTCCAGACACACCGTTGGGTTCAACAGCGTCATCTTGAGGCACGTTATGCCGTCAGCTTCGGTTACCCCAACGTTGGCGCTCCCGGATGCCAGCAAAACGTCGCCGATACGCTGGTTTAACAAGGCGACAAATGCGCTATCGCCACTTTCCGGGCGGAACCGGAACAATACGCTTGCCAGTTGAGGCTGCATAACCAGTTCCAGATGCGGCTGTGCTGAAACATATTCAGCCACGTCTTGCGACAGCGTTACACCGTTATCAATGATGTCGGCGTACTGCTTTTTGCCTAACGCTTCAAGGCCCATCCACAGTTTCAGGGCATCAAACCGACGCGTGGTTTGCAGTGATTTTGACACGAGGTTCGGCACGCCCTGCTCTTCGTCAAAATCAGAGTTCAGGTACGCCGCCTGATAACGCATCAACTCGAAATGACGTGCGTCTTTCAACAGGAATGCACCACAGCTGATGGTCTGGAAGAATTGCTTGTGGAAATCCAGGGTGACAGAATCTGCGCATTCCAGGCCGTTCAGGTAATGGCGATACTTCTCAGAAAGCAGCAGTGCTCCGCCCCATGCAGCATCGACGTGAACCCAGATATTTTCTTGCGTGGCAAGCGTTGTTATCTCGACTAACGGATCAATGGCACCTGCATCCGTGGTGCCGGCGGTGGCTACAATCGCCATCACCTGCTCACCCTTGGCTTTCGCCTGCGCCAGTTTGGCTTTCAGATCAGCAAGATCCATCCGTGAGAACGCATCGGTTTTCACCTGGATGACGGACTGATAGCCCAGCCCCATCAACGCCATATTTTTTTGCACAGAAAAGTGTGCGCTTTCAGAGCAGAACACTTTGATTTTGCTCAGATCGCCCGTTAATCCCTGCAACTGGACGGAATGCCCCTGACGCGCGAAGAAGGCATCACGCGCCAGCATCAGCCCCATCAGGTTACTCTGGGTGCCACCACTGGTGAACACGCCGGCATCACCGACGCTGTATCCCACCTGTTCCCGCAGCCACTGAATGAGTTTTACCTCAATGATAGTCGCTGACGGGCTTTGATCCCAGGAGTCCATACTCTGATTAGTGGCGTTGATCAACACCTCCGCGGCCTGGCTGATGACCAGGCTTGGGCAGTGCAGATGCGCCACGCATTGGGCGTGATGGACAGAAAGACTGTCCTTGAGGAAATACTCAACTGCACGCGCAATGGCGGCCTGGTTGCCCAGGCCCTCTGAGGTAAAGTTCAACTGGATGCGTTCGCGCAGCTGGTCGACGGTTTTCCCCTGATACATTTCAGGCTGCTTTAACCAGTCGATAACCGCCTGGCTGCTCTGCTCAATGGCATCCTGATAGGCGGCGACACTTTGCGCCGAACCGGACAAAATCGGGTTGTTATCTGACACTGAGTTAGCTCCGATTAAACTGGCTTGATGCCAGCGCCCTGCAAGGCGTTTTCAAATTTATCGAGGAAAATTTCCAGCTCTTCATCGGTGATCAGCAGAGACGGCAGCAGGCGCAGGACGCAACCATGACGTCCACCACGCTCCAGAATCAGTCCGGATTCGAAGCATTTTTTCTGCAACAGTGCAGAAAGTTCGCCATCTGCCGGGTAGCATCCCATATGATCCTGTGCTTCATTCGGATTCACGATTTCGATGCCGATCATCAGGCCCAGACCGCGTACGTGACCGATAACCGGGTAACGTTTTTGCAGGTCAGCCAGTTTGCCCTTCAGCCATTCACCCTGCACGGCAACTTTATCGGCAACGGACTCATCTTTAAGGATTTTAAGCGTGGTCAAGCCGGTGGCCATTGCCAGCTGGTTACCGCGGAATGTCCCGGTATGGTGGCCTGGCGCCCATGCGTCGAACTGTTTTTTGATGCCCAGTACAGCCAGCGGCAGACCGCCACCAACAGCTTTAGACATGACGATGATGTCGGGCTCGATACCGGCGTGCTCAAAGGCGAACAGTTTGCCGGTGCGGCAGAAACCAGCCTGGACTTCATCGAGGATCAGCAGAATGCCATGCTCCTGCGTGACTTTACGGATGCGCTGCAGCCACTCAACCGGGGCCGGGTTCACCCCGCCCTCACCCTGAACCGCTTCAAGGATCACCGCCGCTGGTTTGCGAACGCCGCTTTCAACGTCGTTGATCAGGTTTTCGAAATAGTAGGTCAGCGCTTTAACGCCAGCGTCACCGCCAATACCCAGCGGGCAGCGGTACAGATGCGGATAAGGCATAAACTGCACTTCCGGCATCATGTTGCTGACGGCTTCTTTTGGTGACAGGTTACCGGTTACGGAGAGCGCACCGTGCGTCATCCCGTGGTAGGCGCCGGAGAAGCTGATAATGCCTGAACGGCCAGTGACTTTTTTCGCCAGTTTAAGTGCCGCTTCAACCGCATCCGCGCCTGACGGACCGGTGAATTGCAGGCAATATTCTTTGCCCTGACCCGGTAATAAAGAGAGTAAATAAGATGAAAATTCATCTTTCAGAGGCGTGGTCAAATCCAGCGTATGTAACGGTAAGCCGCTGCTGATGACACTTTGAATGCTTTGAAGCACGTCAGGATGATTATGACCCAGCGCCAACGTTCCGGCGCCTGCCAGACAATCAAGATATTGATTATTTTCAACGTCGGTTATCCATACGCCCTGTGCTTTGGCAATCGCCAAGGGCAGCTTACGTGGGTAGCTTCTGACGTTAGATTCAAACTCGGCTTGTCTTGCGAGGAAGGTATCATTGCTTTGAGGTAATGAATGAGCACTTAAAGTATCAATACGGACTTTATCCGTCATCATATCACTCCTACAACCACGGGTATTAATAACACCGGATTGAGTTAAAGGTTAAAAGGATTGCCTGTAAAAAACGCGGCTAATATATGTTTTTTTAAAAAAGGACTCAATCATTTTTTTAATTTTAACTTTTATCATTAAAATCAATGATTAATGGTGTTTATTTGATTTTTAACTGGCATTTATGACTGTTTGCAATGTCATGAAACACATCATTTTCTTATGGTTTACATTTCCCTGTCGCAAATTTTTCCCAAATGATGCAAGAATCATCCCATAACACATTATTTTTATTGGTTTATTTCTTAGGGAAATAAAAACATCGATCCCTAAAGATAAATCACTTACTATGTCGCGCTTATTTATGGCATCCGTAAATAAAGAACTATACCCAAAATAATTCGAGTTGCATCGCGGCGGCAAGAGAATGAGTCTCGATGAGCTTAGTAACCTAAGTGATTCGGGCCAGTGAGCGTAGCCAACAAAGATGCAGCTTGAAGGATGACGGGTATAAACAGAAATGTTCGCGGGCGGACATTTCGTAAGGTGAAGCGAGCTTCCCTTATGCCGAGAATGAAAGTTTCTTGCCATCTTTTATGGCGCCCTGAGATGAGAGTGTTATGACACGCGTTTATCCACAATTCGTCATTGCCAAATTTGGCGGTACCAGCGTTGCTGACTTCGACTCTATGAATCGTAGTGCCGGTATTGTTCTTGCAGATGACCACGTTCGTCTGGTCGTTTTATCTGCCTCCGCAGGTGTTACCAATCTATTAGTCGAACTTTCTAAAGGTCTGGAAAGTCACGATCGGATGGATAAAATTGATACCCTTCGCGCTATCCAGCACAACATTATTTCCCGTTTAAAATCGCCGTCGATCGTTGCCAGGCAAATCGACCAACTACTTGAAAATATTGCCCATCTTGCCGAAACGGCATCGGCTACGCCGTCCACTGCACTGAGTGATGAACTGGTCAGCCATGGTGAACTGATGTCTAGCCTGTTATTCACTGAGGTTCTTCGGGAACGGGAAGCCAGGGCAGAATGGTTTGATGCGCGTAAAGTCATCCGAACAAACTCCCTCTACGGCTGCGCAGAACCCCATCTCAGCCTTGTGGAAACACAGGTCGAGACCCATCTTCGCCCACGTCTTGAACAGACGATTGTTATCACTCAGGGATTTATTGGCAGTGATGAAAATGAGCAGACTACGACGCTTGGACGGGGCGGCAGCGACTACACCGCCTCCCTGCTTGGGGAAGCATTGCACGCCGCACGGGTCGATATCTGGACTGATGTGGCTGGGATCTACACCACCGATCCGCGCATTGTGGCGCAGGCCCGCCGTATCGACCATATCTCCTTTTCAGAAGCCAGTAATATGGCCACTTTTGGTGCGAAGGTACTTCATCCGGCGACCCTGTTACCGGCAATGCGGAAAAACATCCCGGTCTTTGTCGGTTCCAGCAAAAATACCGCAGCTGGTGGAACGCTGGTTCGCCGCGAGACAGAAAATCCGCCGCAATATCGCGCCATTGCCGTTCGCCGCAAACAGACCCTACTGAGATTACACAGCCTGCACCAGCGACCAGCATATGCATTTTTTGCCGACATTTTTACGATTATGGCAGAGCATCAGGTTGATGTGGATCTGGTCACCACCACCGAGCGAGGCATCGCGATGGCCCTGAACGGCACGGGTTGCACATCAGGAGACGGTGACACATTAACCACCGCGCTGTTGACCGCCCTCTCTGCTCATTGTCAGGTCGAGATTGAAACCGGGTTGGCATTGATCACAGTGATTGGCAATCAACTCCCTCGTAGTCCAGGCGTATGCCGGGATGCCTTTATGGAATCAGAGGAGTATTGCGTGCGAATGATTTTTCATGGCGCATCCAATGACAATCTTTGTTTCCTGCTGCCGGAGAATACTGCCGACGACGCGATTGTGACGCTACACCGTAGATTATTTGAGTAAGCCAGAACAGGGGCGTGCATGCGTCCCTGTTTCATCGAAGCGCGAGTGAATCGACTTCAGCGTATCCATGATTCCCGACGGAATACACATACTCTTTTGCCCCTTCGTGCTATGGTGAGGCCCGTTCATTGAAGAGTTAATCATTATGTCTTTTCTCGACTACGCAATGAAGCTCATTGGTGGTGCGTCGACGACGACGGTCACCTGCCCCAATTGTGGTGTTAAATCAACGCAGGCTGCCTCAAAAATACGACTCAAACAGGCAATGCTGTGTCCGGGATGCAAATCCCTGTTTATCGCGTCACGCTAAACTTTCGAACCGCATTCAGAACACCAGCCTGGTGTTCTGTTTTCATTTTCAATCCCATTTCTTTGCGTCAAATAAAACACGCTTCATGATGACTGGCTCATATTTGGCATAAGGCGACAAAACACGTCCATTACTTAAATCAGGATCCGGATATTTTTTTATAAACAGAAAAAATGGTGTCAGGCTCACGCTTCGTTTTATTGGGCTTGAGAAACAGGGTTATGCCACTTAGTGTAGTTCTCTGATATCCCGGCTGGAACAGACAATGAAAACATTACTGGCAATAAACTCACCGCTGATTAAAAAAATTGCGACATTCTCCTTTTTAATCGTTTGTCTGGCGTCTGTGTTGTCATGGGGGTTAATTAAAGATGCTTATGAACATTATAGTCAGGCACAAAATAACATTGAGCAATTTTCTGACTTTTATCGGGTGCTGGATGTCTCTAACAAACTCGCTGAAGAACGTGGGTATGCGAATCAGCTGATATTCGCGACGGTTGGAAGCATGGCCCATGCTAAAGCGGCCTTCATTAAAAGCCAGATGGAAACCGATGAAGCGCTAACAAAAGTCCCTCAGGATATCCTCTCCAGCACTCTGTTACAGAACACGCTTTCACATCTGATTCGAGGCCGTGAAGAGGTTGATATCTATGCGGCAGGCCCCAGAACAGACCCGCATGAAGCCAGGAAAGCCGTTGATATGATGATGGAGTCGACGGAGTATTTTCACAATGTGCTGTTTGTTAAAACCGAATCCTTCATCAAAATGGAGCCAACTGCCTTCAGCGCCATTTTGCAAGGTCAGGCCCTAGGGGAGTTGAGAAATTCAACAGGAAAACTGGGGTCTTATTTTTTGTATTACCTGAACACTGGAACGCCGTTGTCTGAATCCCAGCTGGAGAAAATATCCAGAGCCTGGCAACAAATTGAAACTCAATGGTGGTTGTTGGGTATTCCGACCAGCTACAGTTCTGACACGGACTCGTTTCGCACGTTAATGCTGAAAACCCGGCATGACTTTCAGAATAAAGGTGCAGCGCTGATACGCCACCTCCAGACTCAAAGTGAAAACAGAGAATTTTATTCTGTCTCGGTCAGCGAATTTACCGTCCGTTATCAGGACAGCCTTAATACATTTAATGACATGCTTCAAATGTATTTATTTAACGTCCATCAGTATTATGGCAAAGTGAAAAATCAGGCGCTGGAGCATTTTGTCCTGACGCTTATTATCCTTTTTACTATCTATTCACTGGCGATAATCGGTATTCTGTATATCCATTTCAACGTGGTGAAACCCTTATTGAAACTGAATGTCAGGGCGAAATCTATGGGCGAAGATGACGTGTCATCCCCCGCTTATCAGGAAGTCTGCGAGATAAAAGCGCTGCAGTCCAGCCTTGATAAGCTCGAAGAACATATCGATGAAAACAGAATACTCAGCGATGAGCTCAAAAAACTCACTGAAATTGATGCGCTTACCGGGGTGTTAAATCGTCGCGGGTTCGAACTACAACGGGAAAAACTGCTCTCAACGGTCAGCGCTGACACGCCGGTCTGGCTGGTGTTAATCGATATTGATCATTTCAAACGGATCAACGATACCTGGGGCCATCCCGCGGGGGATAAGGTTTTGGCCAGCCTGGGCGATACCTTAAATCATGTCGCCCTGCCCAATTGGATGGTTGCCCGAATCGGCGGAGAGGAGTTTGCCGTAATGTTCAGTTCGGATAGCCAACAGGATGTTCTGAACTCTGTCCGCAGGCTGCAAATGGCCTGCAGGAATTTGCGCGTCATGACCGATAATGGCGAGGTCATACGTTTAACCGCCAGTTTTGGCGTGGCAAAAGGCTTACCTGCTGACCAGGACAGAATGATGTCTGATGCCGACCAGGCGCTCTATCAATCGAAAAAAACAGGTCGCGATAAAATTACCGGCATTGGAGATGCGGAGTCGCACTAATCCTGCGGCTTTTTACTCTGCCAGTTTGCCCATGGGCTTTCATCATCGATGTTCTCTTGCTGGTCGTGAAGATAATCAATGTACAAGTCTTCAACTTCTTTGCGTGCCCACGGTGTACGACGCAGGAATTTCAGGCTCGATTTAATGCTCGGGTCGCTTTTGAAACAGTTAATTTTGATGCGTTTCGCCAGTTCAGGCCAGCCGTATTTATTCACCAGCGTGGTGAGTAGTGCTTCAAGTGTGACGCCGTGCAGCGGATCTTTGGAGGACGGGTTAGTCATTCTGTTTCCTGCGATTCCTGTGAAATTGCGCACACCATACTGGCTCCAAAAGCCATGTGCAACCTACGGGGGGCGCGGCACCCGCTTCAGGTCGAAAAAAGCGGGAATGCTCGATGAGAAGCGCTCCCGCCAGGTTATTACTTTTTATGCTTTGGCACGTTGGGCGATGATGTCATCGGCGACGTTGCGCGGCGCTTCGGCATAATGATGAAACTCCATGCTGTACGTGGCACGGCCCTGAGACATCGATCGCAGCGTGGTGGAGTAACCGAACATCTCCGCCAGCGGCACATCGGCGCGAATGATTTGGCTGCCGAATCGTTCCTCCATACCCTGCACCATCCCCCGACGCGAAGACAAATCGCCCATGATATTCCCGGCATAGTCTTCCGGCGTCTCCACTTCCACGTGCATTATGGGCTCCAGAATTGCCGGGTCCGCTTTACGAAAGCCCTCTTTAAAACCAAAGATTGCCGCCATGCGGAACGCCAGTTCTGACGAGTCGACGTCATGATATGAGCCAAACGTCAGCGTCGCTTTCACATCCACCACCGGATACCCGGCCAGCACACCGCTGTTCATCGCTTCGCGCAGGCCTTTCTCCACCGAAGGAATGTATTCGCGCGGAACCACGCCGCCTTTGGTCGCATCTTCGAATTTGAATCCGCTCCCAGGCTCTTTCGGTTCAAGGCTCAGCACCACATGACCGTACTGACCTTTCCCTCCAGACTGGCGCACAAATTTGCCTTCGATGTCCTTCACCGGTTTGCGGATCGTTTCCCGGTACGTAACCTGTGGCCGCCCGATATTCGCGTCCACGCTAAACTCGCGTTTCATACGGTCGACGATGATCTCCAGATGCAATTCCCCCATGCCGGAAATAATCGTCTGCCCGGATTCTTCATCCGTGTGCAAACGGAATGACGGATCTTCCGCCGCCAGACGCTGCAGCGCGATGCCCATTTTCTCCTGGTCGGCCTTGGTTTTCGGTTCAATCGCCAGAGAAATCACCGGCTCCGGAAACTCCATTCGTTCCAGCGTGATGACGTGGTTCGGGTCCGTCAGCGTGTCGCCGGTGGTCACATCTTTCAGCCCCACACAGGCGGCGATATCCCCGGCGCGCAGTTCATCCACTTCGTGTCGGTCATTCGCATGCATCAACACGATACGGCCAATACGCTCTTTCTTGCCTTTAACCGGGTTATACACGGCGTCGCCTTTTTTCAATACGCCCGAATAAACGCGAATAAAGGTCAGCTGACCGACGTACGGATCGGTCATCAGCTTAAACGCCAGCGCCGAGAACGGCTCATCATCGTTCGGGTGACGTTCCGCCGGTTGGCCCTTCTCATCAATCCCGTCAATGGCAGGAACGTCCAGCGGCGACGGCATAAACTCCACCACCGCATCGAGCATCCGCTGCACCCCTTTGTTTTTAAAGGCGCTGCCGCACAGCATCGGCTGAATTTCACCGGCAATCGTACGCTGGCGCAGCCCGGCGATAATATCGGCTTCGTCGAGGCTGCCCGTTTCCAGATACTTATCCATCAGCGCATCGTTGGCCTCTGCGGCTGCGGACACCATTTTCTCGCGCCATTCCTGCGCGGTTTCCAGTAAATCCGCTGGAACCGGGCCGTAGCTGAAGGTCATGCCCTGAGTTTCGTCATCCCAGTGGATCGCCCGCATTTTGATGAGATCAACCACGCCGGAAAAATGTTCTTCCGCACCAACCGGAATGACAATCGGTACCGGATTCGCTTTCAGGCGGTCTTTCATCATCTGCACGACGCGGAAAAAGTCAGCGCCCTGTCGGTCCATCTTGTTGACGAAGGCCAGCCTCGGCACGTGGTATTTGTTGGCCTGCCGCCACACGGTTTCGGACTGCGGCTGCACACCACCGACCGAGTCATACACCATCACCGCGCCGTCGAGCACACGCATGGAACGTTCAACTTCAATAGTGAAATCCACGTGGCCAGGGGTGTCGATTATGTTGATCCGATGCGGCTCAAAATTACGATCCATTCCGGGCCAGAAAGCACTCACGGCGGCAGAGGTGATGGTAATGCCGCGCTCCTGCTCCTGCGCCATCCAGTCCGTCGTTGCCGCGCCATCGTGCACTTCACCCAGTTTGTGGCTCATTCCGGTGTAAAACAGAATGCGCTCGGTGGTGGTGGTTTTACCGGCATCGATATGCGCGGAGATGCCGATGTTACGGTAGCGTTCGAGGGGGATGGGTCGAGGCATGATGCATCCTTAAGTCTGTTGACTGTCAATCCGCGGCCGGAATTGACCGCGGGTGATGTAACGACATCTATAATAGTACAATTGTACGAGTATATTCGAACTATATTAGCTATAACAGCAATCGGTGAAACGCCGACGCGGTGCGTGGCGTTCAGCGAGGGCTTTCGGTATATTAGCGCCCTCTCGCTCCCGCACATTCACCGGTAAATAAAGGAACAGTATGATCGCCAATCATCCGGAACGTGAACAGATTCGCCTGGAAAATGTCCTTTTTGCGTTGGGGAATGCATTGCGTCTGGAGATAGTCAAAGCGCTGGCTGATGGCAGTGAACTGAGCTGCGGTACGCTCCGACAGGACGTGGCGAAGTCGACCATGACGCATCACTGGCGCGTTTTGCGTGACAGCGGCGTTATCTGGCAACGCCCTCAGGGCCGGGAGAATATGATTTCCCTGCGCCGCGATGATTTAGATGCACGTTTCCCCGGTTTACTGGATACGCTACTTCAGGCTATCCAAAACAATTCTGCGCAATAGCCTAAATCACGACCAAAAATTGCACCTGCCCGTTCCCTACGGCTGGCATATCTTTGTTTGGCCGTTGAGCGGTCGGAAAAAGCTTGAGCGCAGAATGCGTTTTGATGTGTTCACAAACTTTCCCGGTTGCTCCACAAATCGAATCATACGAGAATGAGTTTCGCTCATGTGAAGGCCTGAATAAAACAGGGATATGATTATCAGCTCACGTAAACTCTCCATAATTGCACGAGTCACTATTACCGGGGCGCTGATTGCCAGTGCACTTCTGCTTGCTAATTGCACGTCAGAAAAACCGAAATCGCTGGTGACGCCACTGCCTCCGGTAGCCAAACATCCGCTGCCCGACAGGCCCGCCGATAACCAACCTGTGCGCGGCGTGTGGCTGACCACCGTTTCGCGTCTCGACTGGCCGCCGGTGTCATCGGTCAACGTCAGCGATGCAGCGGCTCGCGCCACTCTGCAAAAGAAAGCGCTGACCGATAAGCTGGACAAGCTACAAAGCCTCGGCATTAATACCGTCTTCTTCCAGATTAAACCCGATGGCACTGCCCTCTGGCCGTCCCAGATTTTGCCGTGGTCCGATATGCTGACCGGCAAAGTGGGCCAGGATCCGGGTTACGATCCGCTGCAGTTTATGCTCGATGAAGCACACAAACGCGGAATGAAAGTCCACGCGTGGTTTAACCCGTATCGCGTCTCGACCAATACCAAACCTGGCACCGTGGCGGAACTGAATCGCACGCTGTCAATGCACCCGTCCAGCGTGTTTGTGGCACATCGCGACTGGATCCGTACTTCCGGCGATCGCTATGTTATCGACCCGGGCATTCCCGAAGCGCGTGACTGGATAACCAGCATCGTGGCTGAAGTGGTGTCGCGCTATCCGGTTGACGGCGTGCAGTTCGATGATTACTTCTATACCGAAACCGCCGGTTCTGCGCTGAATGACAGCCAGACGTTCCGCACTTACGGCCAGGGTTATGCCTCGAAGGCCGACTGGCGCCGACACAACACCGAATTGCTGATAACCCAGGTATCGCGAACCATCAAACAGCTGAATCCAAACGTACAGTTTGGCGTGAGTCCGGCTGGCGTGTGGCGCAACCGCTCGCACGATCCGGCGGGGTCTGATACCCGTGGCGCGGCGGCGTATGACGAATCGTATGCCGACACCCGTTTGTGGGTCCAAAAAGGATTACTGGATTACATTGCGCCGCAGGTTTACTGGCCGTTCGCCCGCGATGCGGCGCGTTACGATGTGCTGGCAAAATGGTGGGCTGATGTGGTGAAACCGACGCACACCCGTTTGTATATCGGTGTGGCGCTGTATAAGGTCGGGGAACCGTTAAAGAATGAGCCAGACTGGAACGTGCAGGGCGGCGTGCCGGAGCTGAAAAAACAGCTCGATTTGAACGATGCGCTGCCGGAAATTCAGGGCACCATTCTGTTCCGTGAAAACAACCTCAATCAGCCACAGACTCAGCAGGCGGTGAATTACCTGCGCAGTCGCTGGGGAAGCTGATTTGATTTGCCCTGTGAGACTTCGTTAATCGGGCCTATATAAGATTCAGTTTATAGGCCCGATAAGCGCTAGCGCCATCGGGCAAATTCCTTTACTCCGTCAAATCATCGTAAACGCTGCGTAACCGGGTTCTCAGGTACAACACCGCTTTGTGTTTGCGCGACAACAACGCCGGCACGCTATCGCCGGTTTCCTCGGACAGCTCTTTATAACTCAGCCCTTCCAGCTCCGTGCGTTCAAACACCTCACGCTGTGCGGGCGGAAGAGCCGCCAGCGCATCGTTCAGTTCTTCCCACAGCAGCGCCTTCAGGTAATCGTCTTCTGGCGTTTGTGCCACACCAAATAACGTTTCCGCCAATTCGTCTTCCGGAAAATCACCGTCTTCGTCAGCCGAGGAGAACGCCGACAGCGGTAATTCATGCTTTTTACGCGCTCTGTCGGTGAGTTCGTTCCGGGCGGCACGGAACAGCCAGGCGGCGATATTTTCCACCGGTTGTTCCACTTTCATGAGCTGCCAGGTAATTTCCTGTAATACGTCATCGGCATCTTCGCGCACCGCCGTGCGGCCACGAATAAACATAGTGAGCCGCGAACGGCAGGCGTTAAGGGCCGAAAGCAGTAGGGAATCCTTCGCCATTGCGGCTTTCATCCGAATTACTCGCCTTCCGGCGTTTTCACCACAGACTCTTCAGGCTGTTGGCGCATGTCTGCCCTTTCGTCACGGCGTTCGTGCCAGCCGCGATGATGACAATGCCCACGGCGACCAAAGCCCTCGCGACGCTGTTGCATAAAGGCTTCACGCTGTTCCGGGGTCATTTGCATCCAGCGTTCGTGCATCCGACGACGCATCCCGCCAAACATGCCAGGACGGAAACCAAGGCCGCCAAACAGAATGCGGCATAGTACCAGCAGCCCTAATGCCTGCCAGAAGCCAATCGCTTTCACGCCGATGATAGCGGGCAACAGTGCATTCCACAGCGACATCACCAACAGGCCCAGTACGACAAAAATCACCGCGCCCATGATCAGCGGTTTCGCCATCCGATGGCCGCCAAAACCACGGCCACGTTGATGTTCATGCATATCAAAATCTCTCATTAGAATTACCTCACCTTAGAAATTAAATCGTGTTCATGCTGAGGTAGACGTATGAGGGGGAAAAATATTGCTAAAAAAATGAAAAAAACGAAAAGCGTTAAAAACTCATCGCCAGGCCAACGCCATAGCCAGTGGTGTTTTCACCAAACATATAACGGGCCACCAGCCGGGTGCGGGTAATAAAAACAGGGTATTTGCTGCTGTCCAGTTCGATGCCTAAACCCAGAGAACTCAGGCTGTTGAAGCCCAGTTCGCCGCGCTGAGATCCCAGGTATTCGGTGTGAGCACCTTCAAGTACATAACGCACCGGGCTTTTGAGTAGCGTCCAGTCGAAAATCGGCGCCCGGCGTCGGAGATAAAGGCCCAGGTTTTGCGCGGTAGCCTCGCCCTGTACCGCGTCCGAGGTGCTGCCGAAGGTTTGCAAATTCATACTGGAATAACGTAATTCCACGTCGATATCCTGCGGTTTCGACACCAACTCGTAGTCGAACATCAGCGAGCCGCCCAGCCCGTACGCATTCAGTCGGCCACCGTCGAGGAACTTGAAATCAACATCCCGACGCCGTTCCAGCACAAAGCCGCCGATGCGCACATCACTCGCCATCGTGCCCAGCATGACGTTAGCAATCGGGCGGATGACCAGTTTGCCGCCCCAGCGGTCGGTATACAGTGGGAAATCCCAGCCGATGCCGCCGGTGGCGGTCAGGCTGTTCCATTTGGTCGGGATTTTACGGGTGCGTGTGCCGTCAGATAACACGAAATGCGGATCGAAGCGGCTGTAGCCCATGGTGCCTTCGACATAAAGGGGCACGCTTTCACTGAGCGTCGCCCCACCGCCGAACTGGGTAATATCGAGCTCATTGTTGTCGCCGTCGCGGCCACCGCTGCCGATGTTCAGGTCGCTGGCGGTGACGTCCGGTACGACCGTATAGCTCATCAGCGAAAGAACCGCATTAGCGCGTTGTCGAATCCGATTGCCGTCGGCGGCATAACTTAGCGTTGCCGGAAGACAGGCGGTGAGCAGCAGTAGCCGAATGCCCGGGAACAGTATGCTCATTCGTGTTCACACCTCCCGCTGCCGTTCAACCCTCGAACGCGCTGTTAATCGTTACCAGGTATATCCGACCCCGGCAATCACATAAAACTCACCGCTGTGCTGCACAATCGGGCTGTCAGCGATGTCTTTGTCGTAAAGCTCATAGTTCGCGGCAAACAAACCCATCCAGTGCTGGCTGAAACGGTAGGATGTCACCACTGCCGCCATCGGCGAGAATGTCGTGCCGGTATCCCAGGCTTTACGCTGCGGCGTGGCCTCTTCTTTCGAAACGCCGCCGAAATAGTAGTTCGCCATATTGTGACTGCGGATCATCATCCCCATCCCTGGCATCACCAGCAGATTGTCTCTGACGATCGGGAAATCCGCCCACAAGAGGAGTTCCTGGCCGTTACTGCGCCCGGTCACATCGCTGGCGAATCGGGCGGTCAGCAGCGCATATGGCGTAATGATTGTCCCGCCGATCCCGGCTTCAAACTCCCCTTTTCGCTTATCCATGCCATGCAGGGAATCGGCGTCCGACGGGTCAAGGTTTCCAAAACGGTAACGGCCGTAGCCATACAGCGCCACGTTATCATCCAGACGGAAATAGTAGCGAGCGCGATCCCCGAGATACATCAGGTTGTCGCCAAAATAGAGGCCGCCTGGAATAAAGTAGGTACTGTTATCCTGATCTTTATAACGCGCCTGGCCGCTTAACGTCGCGGCACCGACCACAAAACCCTTTGGTACAGGGCTTTTCGGGTTATCTCTCGCCAGAATATCCAGCGAGCCAAGATCCACTTCGGCAGCGGCACAAGTACTGAACAGCCAGAGCGCGCTAAGCGCAGCCGCGGCGTTGCGGTTTAGTGTCATTTTCATTCCTGAACGTGCTGTTGGCCTTCATTCGTGGCAAAAATGCAGCACAAATGACCAGAGAAAGCGTAAATTTATCAACCCATTAATGTAGACGTCCCGGCTGATAAAACCTATTTTTTTTAACACAGGATCGTCTTAATTCGTCTTTTGCGTTGGGCCAAAGTAACATTGCAGATAACGGATAAATTTGCCGATAAAACTGCCCGCAAACAGCCCGCCGACCACCACGGCCGCCGCGCTCATCCCCGGTTGTTGCATGGTCTGCGGCGACACCGCCGCCATCACGCCGAACACATATTTAATGGCGAATGCCGCCATCATTAGCGGCAATGCAGAATAATCCGCCGGACGGTTAATCGTGCGCGGAGCACTCCCGTGACTCAACCTTTCAGGCTTAATCAGC
Organism: Scandinavium manionii; assembly: GCF_024764775.1. Taxonomy (NCBI): domain Bacteria; kingdom Pseudomonadati; phylum Pseudomonadota; class Gammaproteobacteria; order Enterobacterales; family Enterobacteriaceae; genus Scandinavium; species Scandinavium manionii. Next base: position 94,587 of record NZ_JALIGC010000035.1, read on the forward strand.
CAGAAACCCAGTGCTGCGCCGATAATCAGCACCGCAATCCACAGCATCATTACGCCCAATGACAGATCCCGATAAAGAACAAGATCATACAGATCCCATACCAAAAATATCAGCGGAATAATGGACAAGCGCTCCAGCGTCACCGTGGCGGGTTGACGGGCTTTAACTCCACGAATCACCAGAAACACAAACAGCACGTACACCCATATCGGCGTACCGACCAGCATATGTGCAATAAACTCGAGCATTTACTGTTCCTGGATGTGTTAAACAGAGCGCTGCGCCCATGATGAGGAAAAGTCTGGCACAACGTTAATTACTTTGCGAATCAGGCTCATTGAATCCCCTGCGGCACCTCGCATAAATCACGTTGCGTCGTCTTAACCTGAAATTCCCCCACGTTGGTCAGGACATTGCTTCTGACACACCGCCAGAACTGCTTGTCTCAGCCAGCGATGCGCCGGATCAGCTTCCATTCTGGGATGCCACAGCTGCGAAATGGTGATCGTCCGCGTTTTAAACGGCAGTTCGAAAGCCTGTAACCGGGACTGATTTTCCGTCAGAGATAAAAAAGAAGCCGGAACCAGCGCAATCAAATCTGACGCCTTCGCCACCGCCAGCGCCGACGGGAAACCCGGCACCACGCTGACAATTTTGCGCGCCAGCCCCAACTCTGCCAGCGCTTCATCGACCGGGCCTGACGGCAGCCCCCGCCGAGAGGCAACCACATGTCCCCACGCAATGTACTCCTCCACACCCACCTGCGCTTTCCCGGCCAGCGGATGTCCATGACGAACGACGCCAACGAAACGGTCCCGATACAGCGCCTGCACGCGTATTTCCGGGCCCATATTACTCAGCACGCCAATTTCCAGGTCCACCAGTCCTTCGCGCAAAAAGCGTGAATTTTTCTCGGGTTTCGGTGAAAAACGCAGGCATACGTCTGGCGCCATGGCTGCCACCGCCGCAATCAGTGGCGGACCAAAGGCTTCGATAAAACCGTCGTTCACGCGCAATGTAAACACGCGCTCCAGCTGCGCGATATTCAGCTCCGAGGTAGACGGTTGCAGCACCGCCCTGGCCTCGAGCACGGCGTTACGCGCCCGATCGCGGCTGGCCTCGGCGTAAGGCGTCAGCACCATATTTCGCCCTGCACGCACCAGCAACGGGTCACCAGTGACGTCACGCAAACGGCTGAGCGTTCGACTCATGGCTGAGGTGCTCAAATTCAGACGCCGGGCCGCCCCAGCCACGCTCGCTTCGGTCAGCAGCGCATCCAGTGCAATCAGCAGATTAAAATCTGGATCGGTCATCAAAATATTCCTTCGACTTTAGATAAGGCGCTTGATGCAACTATACAGTACCAATGCTGTGTCTTCCGCCTTCTTTAGCCAGGGCATAGACTTTCCTCATCAAAAAACTTACCCATGAGAATAGTGTGATGGAACTCTTTTCTGATCAACCCGGCGATGAAGGCCTGCCAGGCCGCGAACGGGCGTTTGCGATGGCGGCGGTCATGACCTCAACCCTGATGGCCGTGTTTGACGGTTCGATGGTGAATATCGCCTTACCGCAGATGGCGCAATCTTTACAGGTGGCCGCCCCGCTTGCGGTATGGTTCGCCAATGGCTATTTGCTCTCCGCCGCCATGACGCTCGCCATCTTTGCCGCGCTCGCCACCCGCTTTGGTTTTCGCCCGATCTTTATCTTTGGTTTGAGCCTGTTCACCCTCACATCGCTCGGCTGTGCGATGTCTGACTCGGCAGAGATGCTTATCGTAATGCGCGTCCTTCAGGGCGTCGGCGGCGCGGCCACGCTCAGTATTGCCCCCGCAATATTACGCTCGGTGTTTCCTGGCCGGTTGCTCGGGCGCATTCTGGGGCTGAATGCACTGTTAATTGCCGCCAGCACCGCCGTCGCCCCAGTATTAGGCGGCACGCTGCTGGGTGCGCTGAGCTGGCAGTGGCTGTTTGCCATCAACGTGCTGCCCGGCATGGTGGCGATGTTGCTGGCTATCAAAGCCATTCCACGTAAACCGGCAATAAGCGATCAGCGGTTTGATGTAATGGGGGCCGTTCTGTCTGCGACGATGCTCGGAGCATTGATCATGGCGGCCAACGGTTTTGCCGACCTGCATGCTGGCGATCACTCGCTCAGCAACACCGTGATGGGCTGGAGTATGCTGGCGCTGGTCAGCGGGACGGCGTTTGTCTGGCATATTCGCCGGGCGGCAAAACCGTTGCTGCCGCCGGTTATCTTTACCTCCGTGCGTTTTTCACTGGCGGCGCTGACCTCACTGGCTTCGTTTATCAGCCAGGGCATTACCTTTGTTGCCCTGCCATTCCTGTTCCAGAGCGTGTATGGCTACAGCGCATTGACTTCTGCGCTGCTGTTTACGCCGTGGCCGGTGGGCATTGTGCTGGTTGCACCCCATGCCGGACGCCTGGCGGATAAATACTCGCCGTCGATAATCTCGACCATGGGTTTGCTGGGGTTTGTTCTCGGTTTAGCGCTACTGGCGACGTTGCCCGATCACGCCGCAGCGTGGGATATCGGGCTGCGTAGCCTGGTGTGCGGGATGGGATTTGGCTGTTTTCAGAGTCCGAACAATCGTGAAATGTTGTCTAACGTGGCGCGGGAATACAGCGGATACGCCTCAGGCGTGCTGGCGATAATGCGCACCTTCGGGCAATGTCTCGGCGCGGCGTTAGTGGGCGTGCTGCTGGCGGTGATGGCTTCGAGTTCACAACTCGTGCTGGAAGCACAGGCGGTGAAGATGAGTTTATGGGTGGCGGTTGCCACATCCGGGCTGGCCATTGCATTCAGTTTGAGCCGCCTGCGCCGTAAACAGCCTCAAAAAGCGCAGGTATAAGTGACAACGTCACACGACGCCTTTTAGCTTAGCCAGTAAAAATGCCGTCACCGAGGTCGCATCGCTGATTTTGCCCTCTGCAATCAGAGTTTCAAACTCAGTGACCGGCATCTGGCGGCAGGTCAGCCCCACTTCTTCGGCATCGAGCTGTTGGGTGCTGGAGACAAAATCCGTCGCCAGCCAGATGTGATAGCCCTGACTGGAATAGCCCTGGGCCAGTTTCTGATACCCAATCTGCTCCATTTTTTGCGCCAGCAGGCCGGTCTCTTCCGCTAGTTCACCCCGGGCGACGGCGATCGGATCGGCATTCGGGTCCAGCTCCCACGATCCCTGCGGCAATTCAATCGTGCGCACGCCAAGCGGATAGCGATACTGCTCCACCACCCAGATAAAACCGTGCGATACCGGGACAATCACCGCGAAATCGGGCTTCTCAATCACCGAATACACACCGTGCGAACCGTCGGCACGTTCAATTCTGTCTTCTTTCAGACGCATCCATTGATTGCAATAAATTTCCTGCGAACTCAGGGTTTTAATCTCACTCATAGCGCTCATTTATGATTGTTGAAAACAAAAGCCCGCAATCAGCGGGCTATCTCGCTCGATGGCGCTCGCGCCGCCGGGCATTTTCTCGTTAGTTGAGCTGATAATCGAGGGTGATTTCAGCTTTAAGAACCTGGGACACCGGGCAGCCAGCTTTTGCTTTCTGGATGATGCCATCGAAGGTGCTGGCATCGATATCCGGTACCGCGATTTTACTTTGCAGCGCCACTTTGGTTATCGAGAATCCGCCGCTGACCTGATCCAGTGAGACCGTCGCTTCGGTATCAATTGAGGTCGCCGTAAACCCGGCTTCGCTCAGCATCAGCGAAAGTGCCATCGAGAAACAGGAGGCATGTGCAGCCGCAATCAGTTCCTCAGGGTTGGTGCCCTTCGCACCTTCAAAGCGGGTGTTAAACCCGTACGGTTGCTGGTTCAGAACGCCGCTCTCGGTCGAGACGGTGCCTTTGCCACGTTTCAGATCGCCTTCCCAGTGTGCCTGGCCTTTCTTGTGGATCGTCATCGTTCACTCCTTTTATCCGTTAGGGGGACTAAGTATAGAACACGCCTTTCTGGCCGTTAGCCGTAGGCGTTAAGAGATGCCATATCAATCACGAAACGGTACTTCACGTCGCTTTTCAGCAGGCGCTCGTAGGCCTCATTGATATCCTGAATTCTGATGACCTCAACGTCTGCCGCGATACCTTTTTCCGCGCAGAAATCGAGCATCTCCTGCGTTTCTGCAATGCCACCAATCGCCGAACCCGCCACCGAGCGACGGTTAATCAGCATCGGAATGGTGTTCACTTCCGGCAAATCGCCGAGCAGACCGACAAACACCAATGTGCCGTCGAGGGTCAGCGTTGGCATATACGCATTTACATCATGCGTGTACGGGACGGTATCGATAATCAGATCAAACTGATTTTTCACTGCGTTCAATTGTTCCGGGTCGGTAGAGAGCACCACATGGCTCGCGCCCAGACGACGCGCATCCGCCTCTTTCCCCGGCGAACGGGTAAACAGCGTCACTTCCGCGCCCAGCGCGTGCGCCAGTTTCAGGCCCATATGCCCGAGCCCGCCAAGACCAATCACCGCCACTTTGCTGTTGGCATCAATCTTCCAGTGACGCAGCGGCGACCAGGTGGTGATCCCGGCGCAGAGCAGCGGCGCGGCCCCTTTCAAATCCAGCCCATCGGGAATTCGCAGGACGAAATCCTGACTCGCAAGGATGGTCTGTGAATAGCCGCCGTAGGTGGTCTGGTGATCGTGACGATCCTGTCCGTTGTAGGTCTGTGTATTGCCTTCTTCGCAATACTGCTCCAGTCCGTCTTTACAAGGTGAACAGCGGCGACAGGAATCGACCATACAACCGATGGCTGCCAGGTCACCGGGTTTAAATTTAGTGACGCTGTCACCGATAGCCGTCACCCGGCCAACAATTTCATGTCCAGGAACAATGGGATAGGTGCTGAACCCCCAGTCGTTGCGGGCCTGGTGTAAGTCTGAGTGGCAAACGCCGCAGTACAAAACCTCAATGGTCACATCGTCCGGGCGCGGTTCGCGGCGGTCAAAGGAGAACGGAGCCAGCGGCGTGGTGGGATTTTGTGCTGCATATCCTAAAACTTTCATGGAATGACCTCACGATGAACAAAATGGGGAAATCTCAGCGCGAATCAAAAAGCATAGTTCAGGTATATGACAGTGTGACGCCCGTCGCACAAAGGGTTAAATCTCAGAGAGTTCCTGAAAGCGCCAGCTGGTGTTGCTATTTCGAGCAGAATGGTCAACTATCAATCTCGCAGGCAAATACATTGTCTGCGCTTAAGGGTAAATTTCGCCCGGCACCTCCGGGATTGACCTTGAAACCATTCACAGGATTAAGGAGTCAGCATGAAATCGAACCGTCAGGCACGTCATATCCTCGGCTTGAACTACAAGCTTTCAAACCAGAAAAAAGTCCTTATCGAAGGCGATGCGGAAACCCAGCAAAACCACACTCATGCCACCGGCCGTAAACGTCGCACCGACTAATACCACGGCTTTTTCAGCCCTTTCATCGATAAAGACCGGCACCATCGTTTACATAAGATGGTGTTTTTTTTAGTTTCTGAACCGCAGCGTTTACCCTTTTTATTAACACTTGCTTTATACTTTGCCGCGCCGAAGTACCCGCCAGCCCTCTCGATTCGCCTGACTGGGCCGGCCGTGATGACAAAGGATCAGTAAGATGTTAAGCAACCATAAAAACAACCGTTCTCTTTATATCCCCTATGCAGGCCCCGTATTACTGGAGTTTCCACTCCTCAACAAAGGCAGCGCGTTTAGCCAGGAGGAGCGTCGCAACTTTAACCTCTTAGGCCTGTTGCCCGCAGTCGTGGAAACCATCGAAGAACAGGCCGAACGCGCCTGGATCCAGTACCAGGGCTTCAAGACCGAAATCGACAAACATATTTACCTGCGCAATATCCAGGACACGAACGAAACCCTCTTCTACCGCCTGGTCGAAAACCACCTCGACGAGATGATGCCGGTTATCTACACCCCGACCGTCGGCGCCGCCTGTGAGCGTTTCTCCGAGATTTATCGTCGTTCCCGCGGCGTGTTCATCTCTTACGAAAACCGTCACAACATGGATGACATTCTACAAAACGTGCCAAACCACAACATCAAAGTGATTGTGGTCACCGACGGCGAGCGCATTCTCGGCCTCGGCGATCAGGGCATTGGCGGAATGGGTATTCCTATCGGCAAACTGTCGCTGTACACCGCCTGTGGCGGGATAAGCCCGGCGTACACTCTGCCGGTGGTGCTTGATGTCGGTACCAATAATCAGCAGTTGCTGAATGATCCGCTGTACATGGGGTCGCGCCAGCCGCGTATCACCGACGACGAGTATTATCAGTTTGTGGATGATTTCATTCAGGCGGTGAAACAGCGCTGGCCGAACGTGCTGCTGCAGTTCGAAGATTTCGCGCAGAAGAATGCCATGCCCTTGCTGAACCGCTATCGTGACGAGATTTGCTCATTCAATGATGACATTCAGGGCACCGCATCGGTTACCGTCGGCACGCTGATTGCCGCCAGCCACGCTGCGGGCAGCCAGCTCAGCGAGCAAAAAATCGTCTTCCTCGGCGCAGGCTCTGCCGGTTGCGGGATTGCCGAACAAATTATCGCCCAGATCCAGCGCGAAGGCCTGACCGAAGAACAGGCACGCGCCCGCGTGTTTATGGTTGACCGCTTCGGCCTGCTGACCGATCAGATGCCAAACCTGCTGGCGTTCCAGAACAAGCTGGTGCAAAAGCGCGACAATCTGAAAGAGTGGGACACCGCAGAAGACGTGCTCTCCCTGCTGGACGTGGTGCGCAACGTGAAGCCTGACATTCTGATTGGCGTCTCCGGCCAGACCGGGCTATTCACCGAAGAAATCATTCGTGAAATGCACAAGCACTGCCCGCGCCCAATCGTGATGCCGCTGTCTAACCCGACCTCTCGCGTAGAAGCGACGCCGCAGGACATCATCACCTGGACCGAAGGCTGTGCGCTGGTGGCCACCGGCAGCCCATTCGCACCGGTCACGTGGAAAGATAAAACGTATCCGATTGCCCAGTGCAACAACTCGTACATCTTCCCGGGCATTGGTCTGGGCGTGATTGCCTCCGGCGCGTCGCGCATCACCGACGAAATGCTGATGTCAGCGAGCGAAACGCTGGCCAGGCATTCGCCGCTGGCAAACAACGGTGAAGGCATGGTGTTGCCAGAGCTGAAGGATATTCATACCGTCTCGCGGGCGATTGCGTTTGCGATTGGCAAAATGGCCCAGCAGCAAGGCGTCGCGGTGAAAACGTCGGCCGAAGCCCTGCAACAGGCGATTGATGACAACTTCTGGCAGCCGGAATACCGCAGCTACCGTCGTACCTCGATTTAACATTTGTGCCTGTGGCGCTGCGCCTACAAGAAATCGTAGGTCTTGCAGACGTAGCGCCAATCAACAATCCCCGCTACACTCTTTCCACCCATTAATCTGCTGAAAATATAAAAGGAGGATCCCATGCTGTATTGTGAAAAGTTTACTTTTTCACGTACTTTTGGCGATCGCACCTGCTCAAGCGTTATCCGTATCGTGCTGCGATAACTTCTGCTTGAGCGAAGAAAACCAAGACTGAATTCCTTCCTCGGCTTACCGGGTTATCGTCGGCGTTAACTGACGAGGCGTTCTTACGCCAGTAACACTTGAGTAAGTTCTATGACCACATTATTAAGTACCCACTCGCTGTGCAGCGAAACGGCCTTCGGCCCCCTGTTCACTGACCTCTCCTTTACGCTGAAAAAAGGCGATCGCGTCGGGCTGATTGGCTATAACGGCTGCGGTAAAAGTACCCTGCTAAAACTGTTGGATGGTTCACAAGCGCCATCATCCGGCTACGTTTCCATTGCCAACCACTGCCTGCTGGCACGCGTGGAGCAACATTTACCTGAATCCCTCGGGCCGCTGACGATGCTTGATGCGGTGCTGGATAACATTCCTCACGCTGAGCGGGAAATCCAACGCTGGCGTGCCGAAGCGTTATTGGCGGAAATGGGTTTCAGTAGCGAAGACCAGGCATTAACGGCCGCCACACTTAGCGGTGGGCAGCATACTCGCCTGCTGCTGGCACGGGCATTGATAACCTCTCCGGATCTGCTGCTACTGGACGAACCGGGTAATCACCTCGACCTGCCGACGCTGCTGTGGCTGGAGCGTTTCCTCAACGGCTGGAACGGCAGTTTTATCGTCGTTTCCCATGACCAACAGCTGCTGGATAACGTGACCAACACCAGCTGGATCCTGCGTGATCATCGACTGCACAGCTTTTCCCTGCCTTGTAGTGCCGCCCGTCAGGCGTTGATGGAACAGGATGAAAGCGATGCCCTGCGCTTCAAAGCTGAACAGAAAGAGATCAACCGGGTGGCAGCCAGTGCCAAACGGCTGGCTGTCTGGGGCCACGTGTATGACAACGAAGATTTGTCGCGAAAAGCCAAGCAAATGGAGAAACAGGTTGAACGGCTGAAGGCAAGCCAGACCGACGTTACCGCAGGCAGTCAGTGGCGATTACAGTTGCATGGCGACCTGCTGCGGGCTGACCGTCTGCTGGAGCTGGAAAAGCTGTCCGTTTCACCGGCGGCCGGAGTCGCGCCGCTGTTTAGTGTACCGATTGCCCGGTTGAAAAGCGGTGATCGGGTGGCCGTATTTGGCCGTAACGGCTGCGGAAAATCGTCGCTGCTGCGACTTATCTGGCAGCAATATCAGGCCAGCGTAATGGCGGAGGGATTATCTATCCACCCGCGTGTGGCGCTGGGTTATTACGATCAAACGCTACACCAGTTAGCGGATAGCGCCACGCTGTTTGACGCGCTGGAGCCGTTCGCGCCCGCACCGGAAACACGAAAAATGGCGTTAATCAGCGCGGGTTTTGCATGGGCGAGACATGGCCAGCGCGTCGATTCACTGAGCGGCGGCGAGCGTTCCCGGCTGTTGTTTGTCGGCCTGACTCTGGCGCGTTATAGCCTGCTGATGCTCGATGAGCCTACTAATCATCTCGATATGGAAGGCAAAGAGGCGCTGGCGGAAACGCTGCAAACCTTCGCCGGAGGTGTGCTGCTGGTGAGCCACGACAGGCAACTGATGCAACGGAGCTGTAATCGTTTTTGGCTGATTGAAAATGGCGTGCTGGAGGAGTGGCACGATGCCGATGCGGCGTGGGAACGGTTGCGCGAACCGCTCCCGGCTGCGCCAGATTCGAAGCCCGCTGTCGCACCGGAAACGACATCAGACGCCGTAGACGATTTGCTGGAAACCCTGCTCGCTCTCGAAACGCAGCTGGCTGACGACCTGGCACGTAAACCGAAGCATCAGAAACCTCAGCTTCAGGCCCAATGGCAGCGTGAAATTGAGGTGCTTACTGCGCGTCTGGAATCGCTGTAATTCCCTTCCCAGGCACCTTCGGGTGCCTGTTTTTTGTCTTAACACACAGAGATTCATAACCTTAATTTATAGTTTTTGTGATTTTAAACACTACTAATTATCGTAAAATTATTACGTTATGTTGCGATGGGCTTGCTAAAACAACGGAATGCTTTAACTCTAAAGGAGTAACGACGTGCTTCACTGGCGCCGTACCTGCATTGCAGATTTTCATCCAAAAAGGAGACATACATGAAGGCTGCTGTTGTAACTCAAGACCATCAGGTCAATGTGACTGAAAAAACGCTTCGTCCGTTGAAGCATGGCGAAGCGCTGCTGAAGATGGAATGCTGCGGCGTTTGCCACACCGACCTCCACGTGAAGAATGGCGATTTCGGCGATAAAACGGGCGTCATTCTGGGTCACGAAGGTATTGGGGTTGTGAAAGAAGTCGGCCCAGGCGTGACCTCTTTGAAACCCGGCGATCGCGCAAGCGTGGCGTGGTTCTTTGAAGGCTGCGGCCACTGTGAATACTGTAACAGCGGCAACGAAACGCTCTGCCGCTCGGTGAAAAATGCCGGTTACAGCGTCGACGGCGGTATGGCCGAAGAGTGCATCGTCACCGCCGATTATTCCGTAAAAGTGCCGGACGGTCTGGAATCCGCGGCGGCCAGCAGCATCACCTGTGCGGGCGTCACCACCTATAAAGCGGTCAAAATGTCCGGAATCAAACCGGGCCAGTGGATTGCCATCTACGGTCTTGGCGGTTTGGGTAACCTCGCGCTGCAGTACGCGAAAAACGTGTTCAATGCCAAAGTTATCGCCCTGGACGTCAACGACGCGCAGCTGAAACTGGCGGAAGAAATGGGCGCTGATTTGATTATCAACTCCCGGAGTGAAGACGCGGCGAAAATCGTGCAGGAAAAAACCGGCGGCGCGCACGCGGCCGTCGTTACTGCCGTAGCAAAAGCAGCGTTTAATTCCGCGGTCGATGCGGTTCGTGCCGGTGGCCGTGTGGTTGCCGTTGGCCTGCCGCCAGAATCCATGAGCCTTGATATTCCGCGCCTGGTGCTGGACGGTATTCAGGTAGTCGGTTCGCTGGTGGGTACGCGTCAGGACCTGATTGAAGCGTTCCAGTTTGCCGCCGAAGGCAAAGTGGTGCCAAAAGTGACAATGCGTCCGATTGGCGACATCAACGCCATTTTCAAAGAAATGGAACAAGGGCAGATTCGCGGCCGTATGGTTATCGACCTGCGTCATTAATCCGGCCTTAAACGACAAACGGCGCCAAAAGGCGCCGTTTTTAGACCGCTATATACCCAAAATAATTTGAGTTGCATCGCGGCGGCAAGAGAATGGGTCTCGATGAGCTTAGTAAGCTAAGTGATTCGGGCAAGTGAACGTAGCCAACAAAGATGTAGCTTGAAGGATGAACGGCATATTCACGCTTTGCTCCGACGATCGTTAATCCACTGTTTCACTTCAATGGTGAAGGTGTCCGGCGCTTTACGGAACATTTTACGGGCCAGGTCGAGCACGGTATGGCGAGCAAGTTCTTCTTCCATCCGCTGCTGAGCGCTGTCCATCACCGAACGCACGCCGCACGGACCATCGCAAACCCAGGATGGGGGCGCTTCGTCAAATAAGGCCAGACGCTGGCGGATCTCTCGGCACTCGAACATTGATTTGTCACCGTCAATGGCCTGCACTATATCCAGCACGCTGATGAGTTCACTGGCCCTCGCCAGACGGAACCCACCGCCCTTACCTTCTGTGCTCACCACCAGCCCGGCGCGGGAAAGACGGGTAAAGATTTTTGCCAGATAGTCATAAGGCACGTTCTGCAGCTCGGCCAGCTCTCGCACGCTCATTTCACGCGCATCGCCATTCGCATCCACCATGCTCATCAGGCTGTGGATCCCGTACTCCACGCCAGAACTGTAAAACGCCATTTTATAATCCTCTTCGGTTTATTCACGGTGATGATAACTCAGATACTCAGAAAGATCTTGTCGGAGTTAACTCCGACAAGTATAGTGGCAGTTATTGGAGCCAAACGGCCTAAAAATGCAGAAGGACAAAACATGAAACAACGTATTCTTATCATCGGTAGCGGTTTTGCAGGTATGTGGTCTGCAGTCAGTGCGGCACGTCTGGCGCATCTGCAGGGCAACGATTCTTTGGAAATCGCCGTGCTGGCGCCACAGCCTGAACTGCGCGTCAGACCGCGTTTTTATGAAGCCAATGTATCGACGCTGACCGCTGATTTACAGCCGCTGTTTGCCGAGCTGAATATCCGTTTCATTGCAGGTCACGCCGAGCGTATCGACGCCGCAGAGAATAGCGTTTGGTACAAAACACCCGAGTCGCAGTCGACCTTTATCTCCTATGATCGCCTGATTATTGCCAGCGGCAGCCACCTGCACCACTTTGGTATCAAAGGCATCTCTGAGCATGGCTTCGATGTCGATCAGCTGGATTCCGCTCAGCGTCTGGAAGATCATCTTCACGCTCTGGCAAACCAGCCGGAAAGCCCTGCCCGCAATACCGTCGTCGTGTGCGGCGGTGGCTTCACCGGGATTGAATTGGCAACGGAGCTCCCTTCTCGTTTGAAAGCCCTGTTCGGCGAAAATACGCAGACCAGAATTGTCGTAGTAGAAAGAGGTTCAGAGATTGGTGGCCGCTGGAGTGAGGCGCTGCGCGAAGTTATCCGAAACGCCTCTGACGAACTGGGGATCGAGTGGCGTCTGAACGCAGGCGTGGAAGTGGTCGATGCCACCGGTGTCACCTTGCAGGATGGCAGCCGGATCGACGCCGCAACTGTGGTCTGGACTGCCGGGGTGAAAGCCAGCCCGCTGGGTGAAAACCTCACCGCAGACCGCGATGCGCTGGGCCGTTTTGTTGTGAACGAAGAACTGCAAATCCCGTCATACCGTAATATTTTCGCAACCGGCGATATGGCTCATGCGAAATCAGATGATATAGGCAACACCGCGCTGATGACCTGTCAGCACGCCATTCAGCTCGGTAAGTTCGCCGGTCATAACGCCGCAGCCAGCCTGCTTGGCGTGGAAGGTTTACCGTATCGCCAGGTGAATTATGTGACCTGTCTTGATCTCGGTGCGTGGGGCGCGGTATACACCGAAGGCTGGGATCAGCAGCTGAAACTGGTTCGTGAAGACGCTAAAAAGCTGAAAATCGCCATTACTAACGAGCTTATCTATCCGCCAGAAGCCGATCGTGACGTGGCCTTTGCCGCCGCCGACCCGCTGGCTAAATTCGTGTAGATTCTCCGCGATTCTAAACATTTCCGTAATCCGGCCTTTGCGCCGGATTTTTGTCAACGCAAAATACGCCATCAGAGGTCGTCCAAAGTCACGCGAACAGGCTTAGGATTACGAAGGCGCTCTTTCACTATCTCCACGAGTTCGGCATCTTCATCACTCAGGAGTGTCTGTTTGAACGGCAAACGTTCATTGTCAGCGATATATTCAAGCATGAGGCGAAGCGCTTCCGAAGGCGTTACCCCTATTTTTTCCAGTGCAGCGAAAGAACGAGCTTTAAGATCATCGTCGATACGCAGGTTAATGCTCCCCATGTCTCACACCTCTTGTAAATACAAATGTCATTACAAGTATTGCATTGCCGTATGCATATAGTAAGTCACACAGGAAGTCAGGAATGCCAGCCGTTAGAGTGGTGATACGAGTCCGCTTTGTGCTGTGAGTTCAACGGGATCCATTCAACAATTGTTCTTGCCAACTCCCCGGGCTGCTCGAGCGGAATCATATGACCGCAATCCCGAATGATTCTTAAGGATGCATAAGGTATGGCTTCTACCAACTCTTCTGCCTCCTTCATCGAACGGATGGCATCATCTTCACTGGCGATAACCAGCGTTGGACAACATATCGTTGCAGAAGGTATACCTTGCCTGGATAAGGATGATTGCGTGATGAAGGCTTCAAATCCCAGAGAACATCCCATTTTCTGGATAGCTGAAATCATATCCTGATTTGATGTTTTTAGAGGGTGGAGTGACCGGGCAATAGCATGGCTGCTCAGCCCCTTAAACGTTGTGGGGGACAATGACTGCGCGTTTTTCCGCTTTGCTTCAGCCTCTAACGGCGTATCTTCCCGTAAGGAACTGGCAATAAGCACTAAGGACTCAACACGTTCAGGGAATTGTGCTGCCAGTTGTCGGGCAATATACCCTCCCATCGAAAAACCTATCAAAGAAAACTTTTCAGGCAGAAGAGTAATCAGATGCTGCACTACATCATGAATGGTTCGTCCTTCAGTTACAGATGCATGATGAACAATACAGTTTGACGGCAGGTACGTTTCAAATTCATGCCACAGCATTTCATTCAGCATAAACCCGGGAATTAAAACCATTGTATGCGGCTTTACACTCATAGATCTCGCTTAAATTCATCAGTGTATTTATTGGGTTAGACAGGTTAAAAATATCTGACTAACTGCGACAATATCAAATTCCAGCCCTGGATAGGCGTTATCTATTTCCACAGGGTTTCTTAACGTTTCTAACGTCCTCCCAAGCTTCCTCCACCATCAACAGGCAGCACCACGCCAGTAATAAAACTCGCTTCTGGTGATAAAAGAAAGGCTATTGCTGAAGCCACTTCAGCAGGAGAACCAAGTCTGCCCATAGGGATTGTCGATAAAACACGTTGTTCTGCTTCACTTCCAACGGGTCGTGTTTTATGAAAAAGCGCTGTCTCTATTGGCCCAGGAGCAATCGCGTTTGAGGTGATCCCGAATTGAGCAAGCTCTAATGCCCAGGTCCGTGTACAACCTACCAGAGCACTTTTTGCTGCTGAGTAAGCAGTTCGGTCAATCGCACCGTAAATGGCGCGGCTACATACATTAACAATTCTTCCCCAGCCTCTGCTCTTCATGTTGCCAATGAGTGCTTGTGTTATTTGAACTGCCACGCGTACGTTTATATCCATGACATGTTGGAAAGTTTGAATATCAATACCTCCAAGTTGTTGAGGTAAGGCTACACCAATATTATTCACTATGCCGTGGACTTCGTGATTTTCGGCAATTTTCATTAGAATTAAATTTGTTTCAGCAGAGCTACTCAGATCGGCCGTATATAAAGTACCAGGGAAGCTGGCATCGACATTCCGAGCAATACCGACAACCAGATGACCCTGTTTTGATAATTTATCACTGAGAGCTCTTCCTATCCCTCTTGTTGCACCTGTGATTAGATAAGTGCGATATGGCCCCATATTAAAACCCTCTGTTTCGTTTGGAAGAATGCGAATCAAATGATTACTAAAATCCCATTTTTTACTCACTACCTATTCGCTCCGCAGCCTGGTCCTGAGTGATGTGGCGGCTGACCGACTACCGAATAATCTGGAGCCGATTGAGCTCTTTGTGACTCATGCTAATTGTCTCTTTTGCCATGAAATATCCTCCCCAAATACGGTGGGTGACATTTCTGATTAGGTCAAGGGGACATTACCGCATAGTCTTAACATTTGCGCCGGATTTTTTGCCTTTTGCGGTCGTAATACCGTAATCTTGGTCGTTTTCAGGATGAACAAGATTACGCTCATGACAAAACAAAAAGCCACGCTCATCGGGCTGCTGGCTATTCTGCTGTGGAGCACAATGGTGGGTCTGATTCGCGGCGTCAGTGAAGGCTTAGGCCCGGTCGGCGGCGCGGCGGCGATTTACAGCTGCAGTGGGCTGCTGTTACTCCTTACCGTGGGTTTTCCTCAACTCAAAACCTTTTCCTTTCGCTATCTGGTGGCGGGCTGCGTGCTGTTTGTCACCTATGAAATCTGCCTCGCGCTCTCTCTGGGCTATGCCGCCACACGCCAGCAGGCGATTGAAGTCGGGATGGTCAACTACCTATGGCCAAGTCTGACTATCGCGTTTGCCATTTTGTTCAACGGACAGAAAGCCCGATGGTGGGTTGTTCCAGGGCTTCTGATTTCACTGCTCGGTGTTAGCTGGGTATTAGGTGGTGAGAACGGTCTGAACCTGGTAGAAATAAAGCACAATATTGCCAGCAGTCCACTCAGCTATATTCTGGCGTTTTGTGGGGCGTTTATCTGGGCGACCTACTGCACCGTTACCGCCAAATACGCCAAAGGCAAAAATGGGATTACGCTTTTTGTTTTACTGACCGCGTTTAGTCTGTGGGCACAGTATTTTTCCAGCCCTCAGCCTGAAATGATTTTCAGCTGGCCAGTAGTGATTAAGCTCATTCTGTGTGCGCTGTCGTTAGGATTTGCCTATGCGGCGTGGAATATCGGGATTTTGCACGGCAGTGTCAGTTTGCTGGCGGTTGGCTCTTATTTTACCCCGGTACTTTCTTCTGCGCTGGCGTCCGTTCTGCTCAGCGCCCCGCTCTCCTGGGCCTTCTGGCAAGGAGCCTGCATGGTGTGTGCAGGCTCCTTGTTGTGCTGGTACGCAACGCGAAACTAGTTACACGGTCTGGCGCGCTTTCGCCAGGCCAAACCAAATCCCGACCGCCAGAATCAGCATCATGCTGCCTGCACTGAACAACGCCACGCTGTGCGAGGTAATAAAGGCGCTTTTCGCCGCCTCGGCAACCGAATCCTCCAGCGTCGGCGTCAGCGTCTGAGCCAGCTGCATCGCTTCCCCGATCGACGACCCCGCCCGGCTGGCAGCGTCAGCATTCAGCCCTTCCGGCAGGATAATCGACGACGTATAGCTCCGGGTCAGAATCAGGCCAAACAGCGCAATCCCCAGACCGGCACCCAGCTCGTAGGCCATGGTTTCG
The DNA here is from genome assembly GCF_024764775.1 of Scandinavium manionii. Lineage (NCBI taxonomy): Bacteria > Pseudomonadati > Pseudomonadota > Gammaproteobacteria > Enterobacterales > Enterobacteriaceae > Scandinavium > Scandinavium manionii. Next base: position 110,739 of record NZ_JALIGC010000035.1, read on the forward strand.
ATAGCCCCGGCTGCGGCCGCTTTTTCCTTCGGTGCTGCCGCCATAATCGCAGCCGTCGAGGCCAGTAAGGCGCTGGCGGCGCTAAAACCTAACAGCGTCATCAGGCCCCACGCCTGCCATTGCTGAGTGCTGAAGTCGGTCATCGACAAGCCGAGGAAGCTGAATGCGCTCAGCGCCATACCACCGGTTGCCACCTGACGCAGCCCCAGACGCGACACCATAACCCCGGCAAGCGGGCCGCTAAAGCCGCTGGCCAGCATTAACGGCAGCATAAACAGTCCGGCTTCAAACGGCGTTTTACCGTGCACAAATTGCAGTTCTTGCGCCATCAGCAGTTCGAACCCCACCAGCGTGATCATCGCCGTGACCGCCATCATGACGCCGCTGAGAATAATGCGGTGCGTGAACAGGCGCATATCGATCATCGGCGTGCGGGCATTGAGCTGAATACGCACGAAGGCGGTGAGCAGAGTTGCACCAAACAGCAGCACAAGGCCGACAACCCACAGCGCCATCACGCCTTTCATTGCCGTTTTCGCACTCCACACCAGCAGCAGAATAGCGACAATCAGCATCAGTGCGTGGCTGAAATTCAGCGGCTGCTCACGGCGTCCGGCCTGACGTGGAACCACGCGTGCGCTCAGCGCCATCACAAACAGTACGATCGGGACGTTGATCAGGAATACTGCGCCCCACCAGAAGTGCTCGAGCACGATACCGCCGATCAGCGGCCCAAACGCCGCGCCGCCCGATCCCACCGCGGCCCACATACCCAGCGCCATATTACGGTGGCGGGCTTCGCTGAAGGTGTTGCGGATCCCAGCGAGCGTCGCCGGAACGATCATCGCCGCACCGATGGCCAGCACCGCACGCGCGGCAATTAGCCATTCTGCGGTGGTCGCAAACGCCGCACACAGCGACGCCAGACCAAACAGTCCGCTGCCGATAAGCAGCAGTCGTTTAAAGCCGATGCGGTCGCCCAGCGCGCCCATCGGCAGCACCATACCCGCCATTACCAGCGAGTAGATATCAATGATCCACAGCAGCTCGTTGCCGCTGGCACCGAGCGAAACGCTCAGCGTCGGCGCGGCGACGTGCAATACCGTGGCATCAATCGCTACCGGGATATACACCAGTACGATAGCAACCAACGTTAACCATTGACGAAACATAATCTTTCCCTCTTCAAAAACAAACTGGACACTTGTCCAGATTGCGATCCTGCTTGAGAGTTGAACGCTTGTCCAGCTTTTTGTTATCATGACCATACTGCCGCCAGGGACTGAAACTATGAGCTATTTGAATCGGGAAGACCGTCGGGAATCCATCATGCAGGCCGCCATTCGCGTGGCGCTGGAAGAAGGTTTCACTGCCATGACCGTCCGTAACATCGCCAGCCGCGCGGGGATTGCTGCGGGCCAGGTCCACCATCACTTCACGTCATCGGGCGAACTAAAATCGCAGGCCTTTGTACGGGTGATCCGCGAAATGATGGAACTCCCGCTGGTCGAGGAAAATGCCAGCTGGCGCGAACGCCTGTTTGCGCTACTTGGCAGTGAAGATCGACGACTGGAGCCGTATATTCGCCTGTGGCGCCAGGCGCAGCTGTTGGCAGATAGCGACCCAGACATTAAAGCGGCGTATCTGCTGACCATGTCGATGTGGCACGAAGAGGCCGTCAGGCTGATCGTGGCCGGTGAAAAAGCCGGTGAATTTACCCTGCATGACAATGCCAAAGACATTGCCTGGCGTTTAATTTCATTAGTCTGCGGGCTCGACGGCATATATGTATTGGGGATGCCGGACGTCGACGATGCCGCATTTAATCGTCATTTACACCGTGCCCTTGAACTCGAATTAGCCTAGTTTTATTTACAATTAGTAACACTTAAGCGCAGCTATATTCCAGGCCCATTCGCGGGGTTGCGCTTTTTTATCTATCCTTCTTTCACATAACCCTAAAAATCCTTACTTTTCGCGGAACATTACGTTCCGTCGGTCTCTTTTTGCTTATTTTTCATAACGTACTGGTGCAGACGAGGGCGATATGTCACAACAAGATGAGAAGAATAATCATTACCTTTTAAAAAACTGGAAGCCTGAAAATCCGCTGTTTTGGGAGAACAAAGGTAAAGGTATCGCCCGACGGAACCTCTGGATTTCCGTGGCCTGTCTGCTATTGGCCTTCTGCGTATGGATGTTATTCAGTGCCGTCAGCGTCAATCTTAATAAAGTCGGATTTAATTTCACTACCGACCAGTTATTTTTATTAACCGCCCTGCCATCCCTTTCCGGAGCAATATTACGCGTCCCCTACTCCTTTATGGTACCTCTATTTGGTGGTCGATACTGGACGGTATTAAGCACCGTTATTCTGATTATTCCCTGCGTCTGGCTCGGAATTGCCATTCAAAACATCGCCACTCCATATTGGGTATTTATTGTTATTGCCTTACTGTGTGGATTTGCTGGTGCGAATTTCGCCTCGAGCATGGGAAATATCAGTTTCTTCTTCCCGAAAGCCCGGCAAGGCAGCGCGCTCGGCATTAACGGTGGACTGGGCAATCTCGGCGTCAGCGTGATGCAACTCGCCGCGCCGCTGGTGATTTTCCTGCCGATGTTCACCTTCCTCGGCGTGCACGGCGTAACGCAAGAAGACGGTTCAACGATGTGGCTGACTAACGCCGCCTGGATTTGGGCTCCGCTACTGCTGATTGCCACACTCGCCGCCTGGTTCGGGATGAACGATATCGCCAGTTCTAAAGCGTCGATCGCCGAACAACTGCCGGTACTGGGACGGCTGCACACCTGGATCCTCGCCCTGCTGTATCTGGCAACGTTCGGCTCGTTTATCGGTTTTTCGGCTGGTTTCGCTATGCTTGCGAAAACGCAGTTTCCCGATGTGAACATCCTTAAACTGGCGTTCTTCGGGCCGTTCCTCGGCGCGCTGGCGCGTTCCTTTGGCGGGGTCATTTCCGACAAACTCGGCGGCGTGCGCGTGACGCTGATTAATTTCATTTTCATGGCTATCTTCAGCGCCCTGATTTTCCTCACTCTGCCAGGTGGCAGCTCTCCCGGCAACTTCCTCACCTTTTACCTCGTGTTCATGGGCCTGTTCCTGACCGCCGGACTCGGGAGCGGCTCAACCTTCCAGATGATTGCGGTGATTTTCCGCAAAATTACCATCGACCGTGTGAAAGCCAAAGGCGGCAGCGACGAACAGGCGCAGCAGGAAGCGGTAACCGATACCGCCGCCGCGCTGGGCTTTATCTCCGCCATCGGTGCGGTCGGTGGATTCTTCATCCCGAAAGCCTTTGGTACGTCACTGGCGATGACCGGTTCTCCGGTCGGCGCGATGAAAATCTTTTTGGTGTTCTACATCGTTTGCGTGGTGGTGACGTGGCTGGTCTACGGTCGCCGCCAGCCTTCCGCTAAATAATCATAACAATGTGAGCCCCCTAACCACGGGCCAGCCCTGGCCCCGTCAGGAGAAATGTCATGAGTAAGCTACTGGACAGGTTTCGCTACTTTAAGCAAAAAGAGGAAACCTTCGCGAACGGTCACGGCCAGGTGTACAACACCAACCGCGACTGGGAAGACAGTTATCGCCAGCGCTGGCAGTTCGACAAAATCGTGCGCTCAACGCACGGTGTGAACTGCACCGGTTCCTGTAGCTGGAAGATCTACGTAAAAAACGGGCTGGTGACCTGGGAAACTCAGCAAACCGATTATCCGCGCACCCGCCCCGATTTACCCAACCACGAACCGCGCGGCTGCCCACGCGGAGCCAGCTATTCCTGGTACCTTTACAGCGCTAACCGCCTGAAATATCCGCTGATCCGCAAAAGCCTGATCTCCCTGTGGCGTGAGGCGCTGGAACAGCACGCTGACCCGGTTCACGCCTGGAATTCGATAATGCAGGACCCGGCCAAATGCCTGAGGTACAAACAGGCTCGCGGCCACGGCGGGTTTGTGCGCTCCAACTGGAACGAACTGAATACCCTGATTGCGGCAGCCAACGTCTGGACCATTAAAGAGTATGGGCCTGACCGGGTTGCAGGTTTCTCGCCCATTCCGGCGATGTCGATGGTCTCTTACGCCGCAGGCACGCGCTATCTGTCGCTGCTTGGCGGCACCTGCCTCAGCTTTTACGACTGGTATTGCGATTTGCCGCCCGCCTCGCCGATGACCTGGGGCGAACAAACCGACGTGCCGGAATCCGCCGACTGGTATAACTCCTCGTACATCATCGCCTGGGGCTCAAACGTGCCGCAGACGCGCACGCCGGATGCGCACTTCTTTACCGAAGTGCGCTACAAAGGCACCAAAACCATCGCCATCACCCCAGATTTCTCGGAAGTGGCCAAACTCAGCGACCAGTGGCTGGCGCCAAAACAGGGCACCGACAGCGCGCTGGCAATGGCGATGGGCCACGTCATGCTGCGCGAGTTTCATCTCGATAACCCGAGCGATTATTTCATCAACTACTGTCGCCGTTACACCGACATGCCGATGCTGGTGCAACTCGATGCGCGGGAAGATGGCAGTTACGTACCGGGCCGGATGCTACGCGCGTCGGATCTGGTCGATAACCTTGGCGAAAGCAATAATCCGCAGTGGAAAACCGTCGCCTTCAACACCGCGGGTGAACTGGTGGTGCCCAACGGTGCGATCGGCTTCCGCTGGGGCGAGCAGGGGAAATGGAATCTCGAATCACTGGCTGCGGGCAGTGAAATTGAGCTACAGCTCAGTTTATTGGGTAATCATGACAGTGTCGTGGGCGTGGCTTTCCCCTACTTTGGCGGCAACGAAAATCCGCATTTCCGCAGCGTGAAGCAGGACCCGATCCTGGTGCGTCAGTTACCTGTTAAACAGCTGACGTTTGCCGACGGCAGCGCAGGTTTGGTGGTCAGCGTCTACGATCTGATTTTAGCGAATTACGGTCTCGACCGCGGGCTGGACGATCCACTCTCTGCCAAAGATTACAGCGAAATCAAAGCCTACACCCCCGCATGGGCTGAGCAAATCACCGGCGTGCCGCAATACCACATCGCGCAAATCGCCCGTGAATTTGCCGATACCGCCCACAAAACACACGGCCGCTCGATGATCATCCTCGGTGCCGGGGTCAACCACTGGTATCACATGGACATGAACTACCGGGGGATGATCAACATGCTGGTATTCTGCGGCTGCGTGGGTCAGAGTGGCGGCGGCTGGGCACACTACGTCGGCCAGGAAAAACTGCGTCCGCAAACCGGCTGGCTGCCGCTGGCGTTTGCGCTGGACTGGAACCGTCCACCGCGCCAGATGAACAGCACCTCGTATTTCTACAATCACTCCAGCCAGTGGCGTTATGAAAAACTCACCGCCAAAGAGCTGCTCTCTCCGCTGGCGGACGCCAGTCAATTCACCGGGCATTTGATTGATTTCAATGTCCGCGCTGAACGGATGGGCTGGCTGCCGTCCGCGCCGCAGCTCAATCTGAATCCGTTAAGCATCAAAGAGAAGGCCGACGCCACGGGCGTAACGCCAGCCGATTACACTGCGCAGGCGTTGAAATCTGGCAATATTCGCATGGCCTGCGAACAGCCTGACAGCGGTAACAACCACCCGCGCAATCTGTTTGTCTGGCGCTCCAACCTGCTCGGATCATCGGGTAAGGGCCATGAGTATTTACTCAAATACCTGCTCGGTACCGAGAGCGGTATTCAGGGCGACGCACTCGGTGAAAGCGATGACGTGAAGCCGGAGGAAGTCGAATGGCAAACCGCCGCCATCGAAGGCAAGCTCGACCTGCTGGTGACGCTCGATTTCCGCATGTCCAGCACCTGCCTGTTCTCCGACATCGTGCTACCGACCGCCACCTGGTATGAAAAAGACGACATGAATACCTCTGACATGCATCCGTTTATTCATCCACTGTCGGCGGCAGTCGATCCGGCCTGGGAAGCACGCAGCGACTGGGAAATCTACAAAGGTATCGCCAAAGTGTTCTCTCAGGTATGCGTCGGTCATTTGGGTACCGAAACCGATGTGGTGTTGCAACCGCTGATGCACGATTCTCCGGCCGAACTGTCGCAGCCGTTTGAGGTGGCCGACTGGCGCAAAGGTGAATGCGAGTACGTGCCAGGCAAAACCGGGCCGGGTATTGCGGTCGTGGAACGTGATTACCCGGCGACGTATGAGCGCTTTACCTCGCTCGGGCCGTTGTTGGACAAACTCGGCAACGGCGGCAAAGGTATTTCGTGGAACACCGATAGCGAAATTGAGTTCCTCGGCAAACTGAATTATGTGAAGGCCGACGGCCCGGCAAAAGGCCGCCCGCGCATCGAAACCGCTATTGACGCGTCCGAGGTTATCCTCGCCCTCGCCCCGGAAACCAACGGCCAGGTGGCGGTCAAAGCGTGGCAGGCGCTGAGCAAAATCACCGGCCGCGAACATGCGCATCTGGCGCTCAACAAAGAAGACGAAAAAATCCGCTTCCGCGATATCGTCGCCCAGCCGCGCAAAATCATCTCGAGCCCGACGTGGTCCGGCCTCGAGAGCGAACACGTCTCCTACAACGCAGGCTACACCAACGTGCATGAACTGATCCCATGGCGCACCCTTTCCGGACGCCAGCAGCTGTATCAGGATCACCTGTGGATGCGTGCGTTTGGCGAAAGTCTGGTGGCCTATCGTCCGCCAATCGACACCCGCAGCGTCAGTCAGATGAAAGACATTCCGCCCAACGGATTCCCGGAAAAAGCGCTCAACTTCCTGACGCCGCACCAGAAATGGGGCATTCACTCGACCTACAGCGAAAACCTGTTAATGCTGACACTGTCGCGCGGCGGGCCGATTGTCTGGCTCAGCGAAACCGACGCCAAAGAGCTCGGCATTGAGGATAACGACTGGATAGAAGCCTTCAACGCCAACGGCGCCCTCACCGCCCGCGCGGTGGTCAGCCAGCGCATTCCACCCGGCATGACCATGATGTATCACGCTCAGGAGCGCATCATGAATATTCCAGGCTCCGAAGTGACTGGCCGACGCGGCGGCATTCACAACTCCGTGACCCGCATTTGCCCGAAACCCACGCACATGATTGGCGGTTACGCCCAGCTGGCGTGGAGCTTTAACTATTACGGCACCGTCGGCTCCAACCGCGATGAGTTCATCATGATCCGCAAAATGAAGAACATTAACTGGCTGGATGACGAAGGCAACGATCAGGTCCAGGAGGCGAAAAAATGAAAATCCGTTCTCAGGTTGGCATGGTTCTCAATCTCGACAAATGTATTGGCTGTCACACCTGCTCCGTGACCTGTAAAAACGTCTGGACCGGCCGCGAAGGTATGGAATATGCGTGGTTCAATAATGTCGAAACCAAGCCCGGCATCGGTTATCCGAAAAACTGGGAAGATCAGGAACAGTGGGAAGGCGGCTGGATCCGCGGGATCAGCGGCAAACTCACGCCGCGCCTCGGTGGACGCCTTGCCTTGATGGCAAAAATATTCGCCAACCCGGTGCTGCCGGCGATCGACGATTATTACGAGCCGTTCACCTACGACTACCAGGATTTGCATCGCGCGCCGGAAGGCAAACATCTGCCCACCGCTCGCCCACGTTCGCTTATCAGTGGGGAACGCATCAATAAAATCGAATGGGGCCCGAACTGGGAGGAGCTGCTCGGCGGCGAATTTGAAAAACGCGCCAAAGACCGGAACTTCGAAAACATGCAAAAGGAGATGTACGGCCAGTTCGAAAACACCTTCATGATGTACCTCCCGCGCCTGTGTGAGCACTGTCTGAACCCAAGCTGCGTGGCAACCTGCCCGTCAGGTGCCATCTACAAACGCGAAGAAGACGGTATCGTACTGATTGACCAGGATAAGTGCCGCGGCTGGCGCATGTGCATCAGCGGCTGTCCGTACAAAAAAATCTACTTTAACTGGAAAAGCGGCAAGTCAGAAAAATGCACATTCTGCTATCCGCGCATTGAATCCGGCCAGCCAACCGTTTGTTCAGAAACCTGCGTCGGGCGCATTCGCTATCTCGGCGTGCTGCTGTACGACGCCGACCGCATTGAAGAAGCCGCCAGCACTGAACATGTGACCGATCTCTATGAGCGTCAGTGCGAGGTATTCCTCAACCCGCACGACCCGGCAGTGATTGAAGAAGCGGTCAAACAGGGCATTCCGCAGAACGTGATTGAGGCCGCGCAGCAGTCGCCGGTGTACAAACTGGCGATGGAATGGCAGCTTGCGCTGCCGCTGCATCCGGAATACCGCACGCTGCCGATGGTCTGGTACGTGCCGCCGCTGTCACCGATTCAGTCTGTCGCCGATGCCGGCGCACTGCCGCATAACGGCAATATTCTGCCGTCGGTCGAGAGCCTGCGCATTCCGGTGCAATATCTCGCTAACCTGCTGGCCGCGGGCGACACCGGCCCGGTTCTGCGCGCGCTGAAACGCATGATGGCGATGCGCCACTACAAACGCTCGCAAACGGTGGAAGGCGTGACCGACACCCGTGCGCTGGAAGAGACCGGCCTGAGCGTGGAACAGGTGGAAGAGATGTACCGCTATCTCGCCATCGCCAATTATGAAGACCGTTTCGTGATCCCAACCAGCCACCGCGAAATGGCGAAAGAAGCCTTCCCGGAACGTAACGGCTGCGGGTTCACATTCGGTGACGGCTGCCACGGCTCCGACACCAAGTTCAACCTGTTCAACAGCAAACGCATCGACGCCATCGACGTCTCCGGCGTACGCCAGCATGGGGAGGGTGAATAATGCCGATCCTCAAGATGATTGCCCTGCTGCTGGAATATCCGGATGCAATGCTGTGGGATAATCGGGATGAAGCACAGGCGCTGGTGACGCAAGATGCGCCCACGCTGGCGCCGTGGGTGGAGAACTATCTCAGCGCCCCGCTGCTCGACCAGCAGGAACTGTGGTGCGACTTGTTTGAACGCGGCAGTTCAATGTCACTGCTGCTGTTTGAACATGTTCACGGCGAATCCCGCGATCGCGGCCAGGCGATGGTGGATTTAATGGCGCAGTATGAGCAGGCCGGTTTGCAGCTCGACTGTCGCGAACTGCCGGACCATCTGCCGCTGTATCTGGAGTTTCTCAGCACACGTTCGCCGGAGGAAGCCCGCGAAGGCTTGCAGAACGTCGCGCCGATTCTGGCGTTGCTCGGTGGCAGGCTTAAAGAACGGCAGTCGAACTACTATCAGCTGTTCGATACCTTGCTTTTGCTGGCTAACAGCCCACTAAGAAGTGACAGCGTCACGCATCAGGTGAAAGTCGAACCGCGCGACGATACCCGACAGGCGCTGGACGCCGTTTGGGAGGAAGAACAGGTGAAGTTTATCGAGGACAACGCCACTTCCGCCTGCGACAGCTCGCCGCTACAAAGTTATCAGAAACGTTTTAGCCAGGACGTTGCGCCGCAGTACGTCGACGTCCGTTCCGGAGGCCCCAAATGAGCCACTTCTTTGACGTCTTCTTCTACGATATTTACCCCTACATCTGCGGCTCGGTGTTTATCATCGGCAGCTGGCTGCGTTATGACTACGGGCAATATACCTGGCGCGCGGGTTCGAGCCAAATGCTCGATAAACGCGGGATGGTGCTGTGGTCGAACATGTTCCACATCGGCATTCTTGGCGTCTTTTTCGGCCATGCGTTCGGGATGCTGACCCCTCACTGGATGTATGAATCGTTCCTGCCGATTTCCGTGAAGCAGCAAATGGCAATGATCCTTGGTGGGGCCTGTGGGGTGCTGACGCTGATTGGCGGCGCGGGCTTGCTGATTCGTCGGCTGTTCAACCCACGCGTTCGCGCCACGTCGACGACCGCCGATATTCTGATCCTCAGCATATTACTGATTCAGTGCATTTTGGGCCTGTCGACGATTCCGTTCTCGGCACAGCACCCGGACGGAAGCGAAATGATGAAACTGGTGGGATGGGCGCAATCGGTAGTGACCTTCCAGGGCGGCGCGTCTACGCATCTCGTGGGGGTCGCGCTAGTGTATCGCGTCCATCTGGCGCTGGGAATGACCATTTTCCTGCTGTTCCCGTTCACCCGTCTGGTGCATGTGTGGAGCGCCCCGGTGGAGTATTTCACCCGGCGATATCAAGTCGTCCGCTCTCGGCGGTGAATTTCCCCATATATCAAAAAAGGGGCCATTGCCCCTTTTTTTATTTCAACGCCCCATATATCTGATCAACAATCCAGCCGTATGTTGCTGCTGGGAGTAACCCACTCACAAATACATTTGGATTGGATTTTGGATCAGCCACGGGTGAATGTGGCCGGTTTCCGAGGATAACAATAGCCATATGATTAATGGGATCGATTGCAGTCAACGTTCCAGTCCAGCCAGTGTGACCATATGTTTTTGAGCTGGCTAACACACCGAAAGTGGGGGTCATTGAGGCGTTCCCGTTTACCCGCCAGCCCAGGCCGAACGTCGCATCTTCTTTCGAACTGCCCGTAAATTCATCTACCGTTTTCTTATCGAACAATTTAACATTGCCATAGCCGCCACCGTTGAGCATGACTTGCATCAGTACAGCAATATCACTTGTGTCAGAGAACAATCCAGCATGACCTGATACACCCCCCATTGAATACCAGGCTTTCTCATCGTGAACCTGCCCCCATACTGTTTCAGTGCGTATATTAGGGAAAGTGATCACACCATCGCGGGTGTTCCCGTTCAGTTCCGTCGCGGCAATTTGCTGTTGCGTAAATCCTTTCTCTAACGGATTAAAAACCGTATGTTTCAATCCAAGCGGTTTATAAATATTATTTTCAACGTATTGGTCTAACGGCTTTCCGGTAACAGATTCTATGATAAAGCCCAGTATCATATAATCGACATCACTATAAATATGCTGTGTTCCAGGTCGATATTGCAGCGGAGTATGTTTAATCATCTCCAGCGTAGTGCTTTTATTTTGCGAGAATAATTTACCTGCGACATTTTTATTAGGATATTGCGGGTCAGCGGGGAAGCCAGCGACATGATGAAGAATATCAGAGATCCGCAACGTACTTTTACCTTTGATGTTGTCTTCTGGCGTATCACCGAATCCGGAGATGTGTTTAGAGACTAAATCATTTACATCTATCTTCCCTTCATAGACAAGTTTCTGTAAGGCAAAGTTCGTGGCATACATTTTTGTGTTCGAAGCAAGATCATACATCGTACTGGTCGTAGCATGAATGGGAACAGCCATTAATCTCGAACCGTCATATTTTTTCGCTTCGCCCCAGGCTTTTTGCAGAACAATTTTATTGTCTTTAATAATAAGAATGTTCATGCCGGAATACCCGGCCTGAACTTGATTTGTCACCCAGGTGTCAAGCTTACCCAGTTTTTTAATATCAAAACCAACGTTCTCAGGACTGGTATGAGACAGCACCGGATAATCGACAGCAAAAGTAGATACGGAAAAAGCAAGTAACACTGTGGCAATTATATTAAGTTTCATCATTAATCCCTTAATCCAAATATCTGGTGAACGCAATAATTCCACCATAGCGTGAAAGCTCACTCAAGCCCGAAAGTTATCCTACTTCCCGCCTTCCGGATGCAGATCAAACGCCGCCATCACCGCGGCTAAATCCGCCAGTGTGAAGCCATTTTTCGGGTCGTCGACGCCCTGACCAAATTTATCCTGCAGCAGCAAATACAAACTTTCGACATCCGGTAAATTGATTGACTCAACAGTATGCCCGTCTTGCTGATGGGTGAAATGGAAGTTGGTCAGCGTCAGTTTGCCGCCCTCTGGCAAATGGCGGCTCATCAGTAGATGATGGCGGAAATGCGACTGCGGCCAGTGTGCCGACCAGAAATTCCCCGCCACGTAATCAGAGAAATACTGCGGCACCAGGTCGAAGTGGTACATCGACTGCCAGCGGTCGTGGTGACGGAACTGTAAAATCCAGTCGTTGCCTTCGTTCAGCAGACGATAAACGCCGTGCGGCGTGGTTTGCTCTTTATTTGCCTGAAGCTGAATCGGAGCCGTCAGCGTTTGTCCGCCAAAGCCAACGTCGGCAATCCAGCGCTCACCGGCTAAATCAATCACCAGCAAACGGTGCGTACGCGGCGGCATCTGCGGCGGATTCGACAGCACCACGCGCCCCAGCACGCTGCGCACATCAAAACCGATTTCACGCAGCACGCGTTCAAACAGGCCGTTTTGTTCGAAACAGTAACCTCCGCGACGGGCATAGATGAGCTTATCTTCCAGCGCCTGATCGTCGAGCTGGATTTCGCGCGGCAGCAGCACGTCCAGATTCTCAAACGGAATGGTGCAGTTGTGGCGCAAATGCAGCGCCCGCAGGGTGTCGATATCAACAGCGACAGGAGAATTCCAGTTCAGACGGGCAAAATACGCGGTTAAAAATGGGCTCATACGGCCTCCATGCTTGAGATATAAACTGTTTATAACGTATTTTTTTCAGCTGACAGGTGTTTTTGTGCGGTGATTTTTTTCCGTTTGTGCGCGACCGCTATTTTCCGCAGCTGGAACACGCTTAAATGCAGCAAACAACCTGGAGAATTGCTATGAGCCGTTTTCGTCCCGTGGAATTAAAACATGCCAGCCGCTTGCTCAATCATGGGCCAACTGTGCTTATCACCAGCTTCGACGAGAGTATTGACCGGCGCAATATCATGGCCGCCGCGTGGTCAATGCCGGTGGAATTTGAACCGCCGCGCATCGCTATCGTGGTCGATAAAAGCGCCTGGTCGCGCGAACTTATCGAGCGTAGCGGAAAATTCGGCATCGTCATCCCCGCCGTGGATGCGGCGAACTGGACCTATGCCGTCGGCAGTGTCAGTGGTCGCGATGAGGATAAATTCAACTGTTACGGTATTCCGGTCGAACACGGCCCGGTACTTGGCCTGCCGGTCGTTGAAGAGAAATGTCTGGCGTGGATGGAGTGCAAACTGCTGCCCGCGACGGCAGCGCAGGAGAAATACGACACGCTGTTTGGGGAAGTGGTGGCGGCGGCCGCCGATGAACAGGCGTTTATCGCCGGACGCTGGCAGTTCAACGGCGATCGCCGCAATACGCTGCATCATCTCGGCGCTGGAACCTTTGTCACCAGCGGCCGGATGATTAAAGCCGCGGAGTAATTAATATTTGCCGGAGAAGTTGGCGCTAATGCGCTGCGCCAGATAGTCCCGGGCGGTGATTGGCGGGTACTTTTTGTCCGGCCCTTCAATCACCACATCTTCATTGGCCTGACAGAAAAACGCCAGGCTGTAACGCGCCTCCACCGATTCGCCCGGCAGCGGGCTGCGCACGCGGTGGAAGTTCGACGGCAGCTGGTCATCGCTCCAGCGCATCAGCATATCGCCGATATTACAGGTAATCAGCCCTTCCAGCGGCTCGATGGACGTCCAGCTTTGCGTTTCCAACTCTTTCCCCGGACAGACCTGCAAACCGCCCTGTCCCGCCTGCTGAAACAGCAGCGTCAGGCAGTCAAAATCAGTGTGCGCCCCGGCACGCCAAGGACCATCTGCTTCCCCGGTCAGCGCGAAATAGTGCAGCATTCGCAGTGTGCTCTGATATGTCTCTTTGGACGGGTCATGTGCCTGCCTGAAAAATTCTTCCGGGAAGCCCATTTTCAGCGCGAAACAAGAAAGCAGTTTCATGCCCACGGCCCAGCACTGACGTTCAAACGCCAGCACTGCCTCGCGAAAACCGGGCAGCGTGTCTTCGTCTGGCCACAGGCCGGACATGCGTGGACGCGTCACCTGATACGATTCTTTTTGATCGGGCTTACCCGTAGACGGCCTGATCTGCGCCCGGTATTCCCAGCCCGCGTTGCGATTAAGCGGATAGCGGCCCTTTACTTCCTGTGGCAGCGCAAAGAATTGCTCCGCACGGGCAAACGCTGCGTTGATATCCTCCAGCGGAATGCCGTGGCCTGAGACCTGGAAGAAACCGATTTCGGTCGACGCCTGCCACAGCTCATCGGCGATTGAAGCCTTACGCTGGTCAAAATTAGACAGGTCGATAATGCGCACTTCGCGGTTTGTTTCCTGACCGCGAGCGCCCATGCGGGATTCTTTGCTGAGTTCATGCATGGCGAAAGCCGAAGTGCTGTTCATAGGGAAACCTCGTTAACTCAATTAACAGAGGACCTGCCGTGGAGCGGTTCTCAACCAGCGGACAGGTCGCGGCATCGTCGGTAAAGACGACTGAGCAATGACCCACCGGCTGAGTTCCCGGCTGACAGCTTCTACTCAGGCTGACTCAAGCAATGCCCGTGCCAGGCTGTGAACCCTTTTGATTTCAGCGAGGTAGATACGCGCGCAAACGGCGAATGCACGGCCGATGTGCAGCGGTGAAACTTTTTGCCTCATGGTTGTGCAACGCTGGCCTGTGTGAAACAACAATTTCAGCGGGCGTCGCCGCAAATTCAGTGGATAATCTGTTAATTCAAGGCATTGCGAATAATTAGCGCGAATGGCACGCCGTTTGCTACATCGCAAACAGAGTATAAGCGGTCAGCGTGGCAGCACGCGGGACATTGCTCTACAGCCTCGGCTGTACCTCGTCAGGGGGCGGCGCATTGCGTCGTGAGCATCGCTTAGCCCCCGACAGACCGTGTACAACGTTTTGATTTGGGGGTCTTTTATGTCAATGTCGTCCGTTCGTCTGCTCACCCTGTGCGCCACGCTCAGCGCAACGTCTCTCTCCTTCGCGGCCGATAAACTGGTCCTCCAGACCACCTGGGTTGCCCAGGCGGAACAAGGCGGCTATTACCAGGCCGTCGCGGCGGGGATCTACAAAAAATACGGTCTGGACGTCGAAGTGCGCTCCGGCGGCCCGCAGCTCAATAACATGACCTTACTTTTGGCTAACCGCGCCGACGTTATCGTTAGCTACGATTTGCAGGTGCTGAAAGGCGTGGAACAGAACTTCCCGCTGAAAGCCATCGCCGCCCCGTTCCAGTTCGATCCGCAGGGGATCCTCACCCACAGCAATGTCAATTCGCTCGACGACCTGAAAGGCAAAACCGTGCTGGTGTCTGCCAGCGGTCAGGCCAGTTGGTGGCCGTGGCTGAAGAGTCAGTACAAGCTTGAAGACAGCCAGGTGCGCCCGTACACCTTCAACATGCAGCCATTCCTGGCGGATAAAAACACCGTTCAGCAAGCGTATGCCACTTCCGAAGTGCAGCAGGCAAAAGCCGCCCAGCCGGACAGCAAATTCTGGCTGTTCGCCGAGCACGGCTACCCGGCGTACGGCGGCATTCTGGTTACGCGCAACAACTTGCTGGCCGAGAAACCAGACGTAATGAAGCGCTTTGTCGAAGCATCAATGGAAGGCTGGAAAGCCTATCTGGCGGACCCCACAATCGGCAATCAGCTGATCAAGAAAGAGAATCCGCAGATGACTGACGCGGTTCTGGCCTTCGGCGTGGCACAGATGAAAGCCCTGCATCTGATTGACGGCGGCGACGCGTCGAATAAAGGTCTCGGCGTGATGACTGACAAACGCTGGCAGGCAACGCGCAACTTTATGGTCAGCGCCGGATTGCTGAACAAAGAAACCGATTACAAAGCCGCGTACACCACGCAATTCTATCCGCAGGCCGCGATGTAAGGAGGCGCTATGCATCACGTCTTATCTTTTGAGCCGCCGGGTGCGGTGCAGCAAAATGAGGAGCCGCGCTTTTTGATGGCGCGCGGCGTAGAAAAAGTATGGCCAAACGGCACCGTCGCACTGGAACGTCTGAATCTGAATATTGGCCGTGGCGAACTGGTGTCGCTGCTCGGCCCATCGGGCTGCGGCAAAAGCACGCTGCTGAAAATGTTCGCCGGGCTGGAACAACCCAGCGCCGGAATGCTGCGCTGGAACGGCCAGCCGTCGCTGGCACAGCAGTGCCAGATGGCGATGGTGTTTCAGGAAGCCACGCTGATGCCCTGGGCGACCATCGAGGAAAATGTGCGGCTGCCTCTGAGCCTGCGCGGTATCGGTAAAAAGGAGAGCACGCCGCAGGTGATGCAGGCGCTGCTGGCAGTCGGGCTGGAAAACTTCCTTCATGCCCGCCCGCGCGAGCTTTCCGGCGGGATGCAAATGCGCGTGGCGCTGGCCCGGGCGCTGGTGATCGCCCCGGATCTGCTGCTGATGGACGAGCCATTCGGCGCGCTGGATGAATTTACCCGCCACAAGCTCGACGCCGATATTCGCGCGCTGTGGAGCCGTCGCAATCTGACGGTGCTGTTTGTCACTCACAGCATTTATGAAGCGGTCTGGCTTTCGTCGCGAGTGATCGTGATGGGTGCGCGTCCGGGGCGCGTCATAGCAGATATCGAAATAGACGGTCCCGCCGTACGCGATGCGGCGTTTCGTACCTCACCCGCATTCATTCGCCAGGTGGCGCAACTTTCCGACTTACTCGAACAGGCCAGCGGAGGCGTGCATGACTAAACCCCTGATTCAGTATCCGCAGGTGCAGCGCGCACTGTGGCCGCTGCTGGTGCTGATTATTCTGCTCGCGGTCTGGGAAATCAGCTTCCGTCAGTTTGCGGTACCTGTCTACCTGGCGCCCAAACCCAGCGATATTGCTGTCACCCTGTATCAACAACACGCTGCGCTTTTGGGTAGCCTGCTGGTCACGCTGAAAGTCACCCTGCTGGCGTTTCTGCTGGCGGTGATTACCGGCACGCTGATTGCGTTTCTTTGCGTACAGAGCCGGGTGATTGAATCGTGCCTGATGCCGTGGGCGATCCTGTTTCAGGTCACGCCGGTGGTGGCGATCGCCCCGCTGGTGATCATCTGGATCCACAACACCACCCTGGCGCTGGTGGTCTGCGCAATGCTGGTGGCGGTATTCCCAGTTCTGACCAACACCACTCTCGGCCTGCGCAGCGTCAGCCCTGGTCTGCTAAACCTGTTTCATATCAACCAGGCCAGCCGCTGGCAGGTGCTAATGCGCCTGCGTGTGCCGAACGCGTTGCCCTATTTCTTCAGCGGATTACGCATCTCCTGCGGGCTGGCGCTGATTGGCGCTGTGGTGGCGGAATTTGTCGCCGGAACTGGCGGCTCCGGTGCCGGGCTGGCGTGGCAGATTTTGCAGGCCGGTTTTCAACTCAACCTACCTCTGATGTTCGCCGCGCTGTTCCTGATCACCTGCACCGGCCTCGCGCTGTGGGCGCTGATGTCATTAATCACCCGACTGTGCCTGCGCGGCTGGCACGACAGTGAACTGGCCTGAGGAAAATTATGAGCTCGCTGCTGATTAAAGGCTGTACCGCCATTCTGACCGGGAATCGCGAAAAACCACGCAGTGCCGGGACCGATATTCGCGTGGCCGACGGGCGAATCGCCGCCATCGGGACGCTGACGCCAAACGCCGATGATCGGGTGATTGATGCCCGCGACTGCGTGGCGTATCCGGGCTGGGTGAACACGCATCATCACCTGTTCCAGTCGCTGCTCAAGGGCGAACCGCAAGGACTCAACCAGAGCCTCAGCGCATGGCTGGCTTCGACGCCCTACCGTTTTCGCGGCGCGTTTGATGCAGAAACGTTTCGCCTCGCCGCGCGAATTGGTCTGGTGGAATTAGTGCGCTCCGGCTGCACAACGGTGGCCGATCATCACTATCTGTACTGGCCGGGCATGCCGTTCGACGGGGCCGCCATTTTGTTTGAGGAAGCGCAGGCGCTTGGCGTGCGCTTCGTGCTGTGCCGGGGCGGCGCAACGCAAACGCGCGGTCTGGAAAGCGCGTTGCCGACCGCGCTGCGACCCGAGCGTTTTGACGACTGGATGCAGGACGTCGAACGCCTCGCCGGGCAGTATCACCAGCCGCAGTCGGATGCGATGCGTCGCGTCGTCATGGCCCCGACCACCACGCTGCACTCAACCACCGCGCAGGAACTGCGGGAAAGCGCGCGACTGGCACGGGCGCTGGGCCTGCGTTTGCACAGCCATCTCTCGGAAACGGTCGATTATCTCGATGCATCACGGGCAAAATTCGGCATAACGCCGCTGCAGTTTTGCGCCGAACAGGACTGGATCGGCGATGACGTATGGTTCGCCCATCTGGTGAAACTGCTGCCGGAAGAAATTGCCCTACTCGGGGCCAGCGGCAGCGGTATTGCCCATTGTCCGCAAAGCAACGCCCGGCTCGGGAGCGGCATCGCGGATATCGTCGCTCTGGAACAGGCTGGTGTAAAAATATCCATCGGCGTGGACGGTGCGGCCTCCAACGAAGCCGCCGATATGCAAAGTGAAACCCACGCGGCCTGGCAGCTACAGCGCGCACGTAAAGGGATGCTCGCCCGTCCGCGCTATGACGGCGGCACCTTCGAAGGCGGCGGCGATGCGGCCACCATAGAAGATGTGATCCGCTGGGGAACGTCCGGCGGTGCAGCTGTGCTTGGGCTCGATACCGGGGAATTGCGTCCAGGAATGCCCGCCGATATCGCGCTGTATCGGCTCGACGACCCACGCTATTTCGGTTTACACGACGTGGCGATCGGCCCAGTGGCCTGCGGCGGGCGGGCGACGCTGAAAGCGCTGTTGTGTCAGGGAAAAGTGATTGTCGAAAACGACGTGATTCCAGGGCTGGATTTGCGCGAGCTGGGCGCTCAGGCGGCAGAAGCGGTTAAACGGCTCCAACAAAAAGCGGGTATGCGGGGAGGATGATAACCCCGTAACCTCTTTTTTGCCCGATGGCGCTGGCGCTTATCGAGCCTACAAAACGTAGGCCTGGCAAGCATAGCGCCGCCGGGCATTTAGGGCTTTTTCTTACAGACTGTAACCGGGCTTTTTAAGCAGCGTCTCGAGCTGGGGACCAATCTCTTTATCCCAGACCTGCGCTTTCCAGTCGGCTTCGGCTACCTGCTCCAGACCGACGCTAATTGCGCCGTCTTTACTGCCCAGATGACGGGTAATCGCAGCGGCGATATCCGCGGCCAGCGCGTCTTTTTGTTCGTCGTTTAGGTCACGGGGAAAACATTTAATGGCTACATGCGGCATGGTGGTCTCCTTATTGTGTTCCCTAAAACTATCATCTTCTCAGCAGCTTAATTAGCGTTTTGTGCAGTTAAGATTTCGTTTTCGCTCAGGACGTGGTGCAGTTCTTCACGCTTTTCGATGTGGTCCGCAATCGCGCTCATGCGCGGGCAATTTTCGGCAAACCACGCTGCACGCGGGCCCCAGGTGCGCATCACCACGATGTACGCATCGATTAACGTGACGTTGTCACCCATTGCGTACGGTCCCACCAGTTGACCATCCATCCATTGATACAGCGTTTTCCGGTAAGCAATACAGTTGTTTTGCAACTGCTCCGCAGCGTCAGGGGCAAAGCGTTCAGGGTAATCAGCGTAGGTAAACGTCGGATAGACGTTCGCCACCAGCCACACCAGCAGACGCTGAAACCGCGTGCGCTGCGCTGAGCCAATGGGCGGTGCCAGTTCGGGACAATGGTCGAGGATCATCAGCGCAATGGCGGCGGATTCGGTCATTACGCTGCCATCGTCCAGCCGCAGGGTCGGCACCTGACACAGCGGATTGATTTGGGCCAGCACATCATGCTGCGGGCCGGGATTATCGAAGCCGTTCACGTCGACAAAATGGTACGGCATCTCTGCCATCGTCAGCATCACTTCGCTGATTGCCGAGCCCCAGCCCGGTACACCATAGAGCGTTAACATAGGTTTGCCTCCTACGAATGCAGAAACAAAAGTATGGACCAGATTCCTGCATAGGGGTTTTGGACTCGTCGATTGCGACTGCCCTCCGTCATCGGTCTATTTTGTGACTGATGTCGAAAAAATCAGTCTTAACAGCCCTTCACATAGATACTAGCATGGTAGACAGGCTTTCAGTTAAAGGTGTGATGAGTATGCAAATGACAATGCGCTGGTTTGGACCCGCAGAAGATAAGATTTCCCTGCAACACATACGACAGGTGCCTGGCGTGGAAGGCATTGTGGGGGCGTTGTACGATGTTCCCGTGGGCGAAGTCTGGCCAAAAGATAAAATTCTGGCGTTGGCCACGCAGGCGCGTGAAGCGGGTCTGAAGCTGGAAGTTATTGAAAGTGTGAATATTCACGATGAGATTAAAATCGGCAGCCCTGGGCGCGACCGCTATATCGAGAATTATCAAACGACTATCCGCAATCTGGCTGAGATCGGTATTAAAATCATCTGCTACAACTTCATGCCGGTCTTTGACTGGA
This sequence comes from Scandinavium manionii, assembly GCF_024764775.1. Classification (NCBI taxonomy): domain Bacteria; kingdom Pseudomonadati; phylum Pseudomonadota; class Gammaproteobacteria; order Enterobacterales; family Enterobacteriaceae; genus Scandinavium; species Scandinavium manionii. The sequence goes on from NZ_JALIGC010000035.1 coordinate 130,953, forward strand.
TGAAGACGGATATGAACTATGTTTTAGCGGATGGCTCTCTGACGATGGCCTTTGAAAAGAAAGGCATCGACAAAAGTCTTGAAGATGTTGTTAAAGATGTTCTCGATAATTCAAACGGTTTCGCCCTGCCCGGTTGGGAGCCAGAACGTCTGGCTAAAGTGCAAGAATTGTTTGCGCAATACAAAGATGTCGATGACGACAAATTACGTGAAAATCTTGTCTATTTCCTGAAAGCCATCATTCCGGTATGTGAAGAGGTCGGGATTAAAATGGCGATTCATCCCGACGATCCTCCCTACTCCATCTTCGGGCTGCCGCGGGTTGTGAAAAATCGAGACGATCTTGATTGGCTGTGTAATGCAGTTGATTCAGAAGCAAATGGGATTACGTTATGCACCGGCTCAATTGCCGAAGATCCTGATAATAACGTTTACGACATACTGGCTGAATTTACTCAACGCAAACGTATTCATTTTGCCCACGTACGAAATATCAAGATTATTAAAGATAAAGATTTTTATGAGTCGGCTCACTTATCACAATACGGCTCACTGGATATGTTCAAAGTAATGAAGTCGTTGCATGACAATGGCTTTGATGGCTATATTCGCCCCGACCACGGTCGCTTTATTTGGGGTGAAACTGGCCGCCCCGGATACGGTTTATACGACCGTGCATTAGGTGTAACCTATCTCCTCGGCCTGTGGGAAGCACTCGAAAAACAACATTAATATCCAGGCCGGCTATCCAGTCGGCATTTATTCAATACGTTGAATGCAGGTAAACATATGTCCCCCTTGCTGGCTCTTTTTTGGGTTCTGGTTGGTATCGCTCTTCTCGTCATAATGAATCTAAAATATAAATTCCACAATATATTTGCGTTGCTGATCGCGGGCATATTTGTCGCTATTATGGAAGGCATCCCAGTCGATAAAATTGTTCCGGTCATTCAGGATGGTCTCGGCGGTATTTTAGGACATCTGGCACTTATTATTATATTTGGGGCGATCATTGGCCGGTTTATGACCGAATCAGGCGCCAGCCAGCAAATTGCCGATACCGTCATTAAGCGCTGCGGCACGCGTTTCTTGTCAACCGGACTGATGTTTGTTGGCGTCATTTTTGGGATTGCGATGTTTTATGAAGTGGCATTCTTGATAGCTATGCCGCTGGTGTTGAATATTGCCAAAAAGGCGAACATTCCCTACATGAAGCTGGTTGTTCCTACGGTGGTAGGCGCCACGCTGGGACATAGTCTTTTCCCACCACAGCCTGGCCCGGTAGCGCTTATCAGTGCATTTAATGCCGATATTGTTCAGGTCTATCTTTACGGAATTATTGTCATTATCCCTGCCCTTTTTTGCACCGGGATTTTACTGCCTAAATTTTTGCCCGGCATTAAATCAATCCCCCTGAACTCTATGATGAAACCGGTAGAAGAGAAGTCGTCAGCCGATATTCCTTCTTTTGGTATCAGCATGCTAATACCTTTGATTCCGGCCGTGCTGATGGTGGTGGCATCGGTGGTAAAGGGATTTATGGGCGTCGATAGCGGTCTGGCAAAACTCTGCACGTTTTTAGGCAGCGCAGAAATAAGTATGCTGCTGGCAACAATGGCCGCCATTTGGTTTTTGGGTAAGCAACGAGGAATGTCCACTGAGAATATTACGCATTGCGTGAGTGATTCCATTGCCAAAATTGCCAACGTCCTGTTTGTTATTAGTGCAGGCGGGATCCTGAAGCAGGTAATTATCGTCTCAGGCGTTGGGGGGCATATTGTCAGTATTATGAGTGACGTCCCACTCTCTCCATTTATTGTCGCGTGGATAATCACGGCTATTATTCGTATTCTCACCGGCCAGGGTGCAGTCGCAGCTATCACCTCAGCCGGCATTGTCGCGCCAATGGTTAATGCATTTCATCTGAATCCAGCGCTAATGTGCCTGGCGGTCGCCTGTGGCAGTAATACGATAACGCTAATGTACGATGGTGGTTTCTTATTATTCAAAGAGACTTTTGGTATATCCATGAAAGATACCTTCAAAACATGGGGACTACTTGAACTCATCAGCTCGATCGTCGGATTACTGATGGTGTTGTTACTCAGCCTCATTATTACGTCATAACGTTTATGCCTTTACGCCGTGGACCCAAATTATGGATAGGTGATCCCCGGCGGGTTAACGTCGGACTGCGCCACGCCCTCGCCGTCTTCACCCCAGCGCGCCAGAATACGCTGCACTTCGCTGCGTTCAATACCGCCGTTCAGCGCGGCTTGCAGGGCATACACCAGCTGATTGCCCTTTTTGGTGGTGGTCGCCACATAGGCTTTTTTGGGGCCCAGACCAACGACGGTGGTTTTCCCGCTCAATGCCGCTTTATACGCCGAAACGGACTGCGGGCCGAAGAACACGTCGGCGCGTCCGGACTGAATGTAGAGATTGGCGGAAGCGTCATCAGTCAGGTACACCGGCAGCGCAGGCGTGCGCCCTGCTTTTTCATTCTCAGCATTCCAGCCGAGTAAAATGCGCTCCTGATTCGTACCAGAACCGACAATCACCTTCTTACCGGAGAGATCGGCCGACCCCTTAATCGTCGTTATCGGGCTCCCCGTTTTCACCGAAAACGCCAGCGAATCGACGCGATAGGTCGCAAAATCAAATTTCTCTTTGCGCTGTTCGGTGACCGCAATGTTCACCAGCGCCACGTCATAGCGCCCGGAAGTAATACCGAGTGGCCAGTCTTCCCACGCCGTCGGCACCAGTTTCAGTTTTAGACCCAAACTACCCGCCAGCAGTCGGGCAATATCCGGATCGCTGCCAATCCTTGTGCGGTTATCGCTGGCCAGTAGTGCCAGCGGCGGTGAATTTAACGCAGAAATCGCCACCGTCAGCGTGCCCGGCTCGACAAACTTATAGCTGGCGGGGATCTTTGCAATCGCCGCTTCATCGCGTACTACCGGCAGCGGCTGCTCATTCGCCTTCAGGTCAATGCGCCCTTCTGCCATCGCCGAGGTGGCGCACAGCAGCCCTCCCAGAAACATCCATTTATTCATGACAATACCTTTGATAAAAATTGTCGGGTACGCGGGTGCTGGGGGCGGTTCAGGACCGCGTCGCTTTCGCCCTGTTCCACGATTTTGCCATCGACCATAAATACCACCTGGTCCGCCACTTCGCGCGCAAAACCAATCTCATGCGTCACCACCACCAGCGTGGTGCCAGACCGGGCCAGCTTTTTGATAACGTCCAGCACTTCACCCACCAGTTCCGGGTCGAGGGCCGACGTGGGTTCATCAAACAGCATCACCCGCGGGTTGAGCGCCAGCGCCCGTGCGATAGCAATGCGCTGCTGTTGCCCACCCGACAAATGACGCGACCAGGCATCGGCCTTATTGCGCAGCCCGACCACGTCAAGCAGCGCATAAGCGCGTTCCGTGGCCTGCTTGCGGCTCAGTTGGCGATGCGCCACCGGCGCTTCAATCAGGTTTTCCAGCACCGTCATGTGCGGGAACAGATTGAAATTCTGGAACACGTAGCCGACGTTCACACGCTGGCGTAGGATCTCTTTTTCCTTGAGTTCGTACAGCTTATCGCCCTGACGGCGATAGCCAATGTAGTCCCCATCAATCTGGATAAACCCTTCATCGACGCGCTCCAGATGATTAATGGTGCGCAGCAACGTCGATTTTCCCGAACCTGATGGGCCTAAAATCACCGTCACCGTTCCGGGCGGGATCTCCAGCGACACGTTATCCAGCGCTTTATGGCGACCGAAAAATTTACTGACGCCGGTAATCGAAATATGGCCTTCAGGAGAGTTGAGCATGGGCAGCCTCCGGGGTTGGTGTGACGGTAGATACCGCGGCGCGGCTGCGGTTGCTGTTCACGGCGGAGCGGCGTTCGCTCTTCGCCAGCGCCCGTTCAACCAAATACTGAATGGCGGAGAGGAAACTGGTGATCACCAGATACCACACTGCGCCCACCATCAGCAGTGGAATGACTTCCTGCGTGCGGTTGTAGATCATCTGGATGGTGTAAAACAGCTCCGGCATCGCCAGTACGTACACCATCGCGGTCCCCTTCGCGAGGCTGATAATTTCGTTGAAACCGGACGGTAAAATGGTGCGCAACGCCTGCGGTAAAATGATGCGTAGCGTGCGTCGCCAGGCGGGTAAACCGAGCGCCGACGCGGCTTCATATTGCCCGTGATCGACCCCAAGAAAACCGCCACGAATGATTTCCGCCGTGTAGGCACTTTGCACCAGCGTCAGACCCACCACCGCCGTTGAAAACTGGCCGAGCACGTTAATAGTCTGGTAACTGGCCCAAGTAATCCCGGTGAACGGAATGCCGACCGACAGCGTGTCGTAGAGATACGAAAAGTTGTACAGCACGATCAGTACTACGATCAGTGGCAACGAGCGGAACAGCCAGATGTACGCCCACGCCAGGCTACTGAGCAACCAGGAGGACGACAGCCGGCACAGCGCCAGCAGGCCACCAAACATCACGCTCAGTGCCGTGCCGAGCAACGTTAACAGCAGCGTTTGCCCGAGCCCTTCCAGAATCACCGGGTCAAAGAACCAGCGGGCAAACACTGCCCATTCCCAGCGCGGATTAAAAGCTACCGACTGCACCACAATCGCCAGCACCAGCAGCGCCACGCCCGCCCCGACGATACGCAGCGGATAACGCGCGGGCACCACTTTGATGGTTTCGTTGCTCTTCATCGTCACTCCTCAGGCACTTTTGCTGAGCACCGGCAGCGCCAGTGCTTTGGTGAACCGAAGTCGACCGTCAAACGGCGGACGACTGTACTCTTCCGGGTCGCGATCGAGATCGAACTGCGGTTGATAGCCCTGGCTGAGATACAAACGCACCGCTTCCGGCTGGCGAAAACCGGTGGTCAGGTACATCTGCACATAGCCCGCGAGCCGTGCCCGGCGTTCAAGTTCGGCCACCACCCGACCGGCGAGCCCTTGCTGGCGCAGGGATTTGTCGGTCCAGATGCGTTTAATTTCCGCCGTTTGGGCGTCATAGGGTTTGTACGCCCCGGTAGCGATGATCGCGCCGTCGCGCTCCAGCACGATAAACAGCCCCTGTGGCGCGAGATACCACTCGGTCTGTTCCACTTCCGCATCACGGGCAAAGTAGTCGCCGTAACGCGCGGCATATTCTGCAAACAGGCCATCTAAAATCGGCTCAAGCTCGGCATCTTCCGGGGAAACATCACGAAAGCGTTCAGTCATGGTAAGGCTCCTCAGTCGCCGAGTCCGGCAGGGTTGAGTTCAGAATGCGGAATGCGCTCCACGCCTTCGCCCCAGCGGTTCAGCACTTTGTCGTAGTCACCGTTCTGGATGACGCCGTTCAGCGCCGTTTGTACCGGTTCAGCTAAACCGCTGCCTTTTTTCAGCGTCACGGCGATGTGGGCGGCCTTTGGCCAGCCGCCGTCGACGCTGCCGACAAGTTGCGTTTTGCCGTTCAATGCCGCTTTCCACGCACCAATCACGTTCGGACCAAAATAGGCATCGGCGCGTCCGGACTGCAGCGCCAGGGTTTGCGCGGCATCATCTTTGGTATAAACCGGGATAAACGGTTTTAAGCCCTTTTTGACGTTTTCCGCGTTCCACGCCAGCAGGATGGCTTCCTGGTTGGTACCGGAGCCGACGATAATCCGCAGCCCGGCGATATCTTCCGCTTTCTCAATCTTGCCAATTGAACTGCCCGATTTGACGTAGAACCCAAGCGAATCCTTGCGGTAGGTCGCGAAATCAAACTTCTCTTTGCGCTCTTTGGTCACCGTAATATTGCTGACTGCGGCATCGTATTTGCCGGAGGCCACGCCGAGCGGCCAGTCTTCCCAGGAGGTCACTACCACGTTGAGCTGCAGCCCGAGGCTGTCGGCGACCAGACGAGCGATATCCACTTCGCTGCCGAGCAGGGTTTTGTTGTCATCGGAAAACACGGTCAGCGGCGGCTGATTCAGGCCCGCCACGGCAACGGTGAATTTGCCCGGCACCGCCGGTGTAAAGCCCGCTGGAAGTTGAGCTATCGCCGACGGATTTTTATCGGTATTCACCGGCGTTTTATTGGCCTCGACGCTCACGCCTGTACCGTTAATGGTGACGTCACTGGCCTGCGCCAGCCCGGAAAATGCCAGCGCGATAGCCAGCAGTAGCGATGATTTTTGCATGGTGAAGTCTCTCTTATTGTTTTTTGAACAGTTCTGCCGATTATTGTGTGAACTGATTAACGGGCAGCGTCAGCCCGAGGCTTTCGCGAAGCGTGGTGCCCGGGTAGTCCTGACGGAACAGGCCACGCGCCTGTAGCACCGGCACAACCCGGTCAACAAAGCGCGGGAAGGTATCCGGCGTGCCGCCCTGGATGATGAATCCGTCCGCTGCGTGGCTGTCGAACCACAGCTGTAAACCGTCGGCAACCTCCTCCGGCGTGCCGGAAAAGCGCGGGCGTGGACTGGCCGCTTCCAGCGCCACCTGTCGCAGGGTTAACCCGCGCACGTGGGCATTGCGTTTGATTTCATCCGTGGTGCTGCGGAAACTATTCTGTCCGAGGTCGCCCAGTTCTGGGAAAGGTTCATCCAGCGGATACTGGCTGAAATCGTGATGTTCGAAATAACGCCCCAGATAATTCAGCGCGTCGTCCACTGACACCAGCGCGGCAGTGGTCTGATATTGCTGTTCCACATCATGGGCGTCATCCCCGACAATCACGCTCACGCCCTGGAAAATATGCAGCTCATCTGCACGACGGCCGTGAATTTCGAGCTGGCTTTTCACATCGCGATAAAAATCCTGCGCTTCTGCCAGGGATTCATGATGAGTGAAAATAGCGTCGGCGTGGGTGGCGGCTAATTTTTTGCCGTCATCCGACGCACCCGCCTGGAATATAATCGGTCTGCCCTGCGGCGTACGTCCAATATTCAGCGGGCCGGCAACCTGGAAAAAATCACCGTGATGATCGAGGGTGTGCAGTTTTGACGCATCAAAGAACTGCCCGCTGGCCTTGTTACGCACAAACGCATCGTCTTCCCAGGAATCCCACAGCCCTTTCACAACCTGCAAATATTCATCAGCGATGCGATAGCGCAGCGCGTGTTCGGGATGCTGCGCGCGGGAAAAGTTTTTCGCCGACCCTTCCAGGGGCGACGTCACCACGTTCCAGCCCGCGCGGCCGTTGCTCAAATGGTCGAGGCTCGCGAACTGACGGGCGGTGATAAACGGCTCGCTATAAGATGTCGACAGCGTGCCGACCAGACCGAGATGCTGCGTCACGCTCGCCAGCGCCGATAAAACGGTCAGCGGTTCAAAGCGATTTAAAAAATGAGGGATCGACTTTTCGTTGATATACAGGCCGTCGGCAACAAAAATAAAATCCAGCTTGCCTTGCTCCGCTTTTAACGCCGTCTGTTTCACAAACTCAAAATTAATACTGGCGTCGGCCTGCGCCGCCGGATGACGCCAGGCAGACATATTTCCAGATGCACCATGTAATATCGTGCCAAGCCGTAATTGCCGTGCTGTAGACATAATGACCCCTTACCCTGCCGGTAATAAAAATTAAGAATGAAATTAAATGTGCTGTAAGGCTTTTTCTGCCAGCGTTGCGAAATAGTGTGCCGCCGGAGTGATCAGTTTTTCATCCGGATTAAACGCCGGATGGTGCAGGCCAAATTCACTGGCGCTGCCGATACTGACGAATGCGCCAGGCGTCTGCTGCAAATACACGGCAAAATCTTCACCGCCCATGTGTAAATCTGCGGTCGTGGTGTGGTAACCCACCTCGTCGGCCACGGTGGTGGCGAATTCGGCCCATTCGGCGGTATTCACCAGCGCGGTTGGCCCCGCGTGCCAGATAACATCAATTTGCGCCCGGAACGCGCCAGCAAACCCGGCGGCAATTTCACTCACTCGCGCTTTAACCTGCTGCTGAACGTCGGTTCGGTGGGTGCGCAGCGTGCCTTCCAGTTCGACGTTTTCTGGCAGCACGTTCCAGGTATTGCCGCCCTGAATGCGCGTCACGCTCAGTACCATCGAATCCAGGGTGTTTACTTCGCGACTGGCGACGCTTTGCAGAGCGCTCACCAACTGGCTGGCGAGTAGGATCGCATCCTGCCCTTCATGAGGGCGGGCTGCGTGGGCGCCCTTTCCGTGCACCCGCACCACGAAACGATCTACGTTGGCGTAGAACGCCCCGCCGCGAGTGGCAAAGGCGCCCACCGGCAGCCCTGGTTCGTTATGCATACCGAAAATGGCGGAAACGCCTTCCAGCGCGCCGGCGCGGATCAGCGTTTTTGCGCCGCCAAAATTCTCTTCGGCAGGTTGAAACAGAATACGGACTCGCCCCGGTAACTGTGCTTCGCGAGCTTTGAGCAATAGTGCCGCGCCAAGCATCACGCTGGTGTGAATATCATGGCCGCAGGCGTGCATGACACCTGCATTTTGCGAACGGAACGCTACGTCTGCGGCCTCTTCAATCGGCAGAGCGTCGATGTCTGCGCGCAGTGCTATCACTTTTTCACCCTGCCCAATCTCAACCACCAGGCCGGTTTTCAACGCATAGGGCAAAATCGACAGCCCGGCGCTTTGCAGCCAGTCGCGAATGCGCGCGGTGGTCGCCACCTCCTGTAAAGACAGCTCCGGGAACTGGTGCAGCTCGCGCCGCCAGGTAATCAGCTGTTGTTCTAAGCTCATGACAGCACCTCCGCGCGGTTAAGTTCTTCTGCCAGCAGGCGCAACGACGCCAGACGGGCCGCACCTTCAGCCACCGGGGTGTCGATAATGAATTCGTCGATACCAAAGGTGTGATGCAGCGTATCGAGTTGGTCATGAACCTGCCGCGCGGTGCCCGCAATGACCGCCGATTCGCGGCGCACAATTTCCACCGCCGGGCTGCCCGCCTGATGCGCAAAAGCGTCGGCCTGCTGCTGGCTGGCCACCGACACGCGCTGCCCATTTTCCAGTCGCACGCCCCAGACCTCCACCTGTGCGGCAAGCTTTGCGGCCTGTGACGCATTCGCCGCGACAATAACCTGGACTGCGACTATCGCATCTCGCAGGCTGCGGTCGCGCCAGCGAGTCAGAACATCACGCAGTAAATTTGTGTCACCGTTGAGGTGCGCCGCAAAAACAAAATTCCAGTCGAGTCGGGCGGCCAGTTCGGCACTTTCGAGGCTCGCCCCCAGCAGAAAACCGTCCGGGCGCTGCGACGGAACAGGCGTCGCCAGAACCGCATCGGCGCTTTCCGCTCGCGTCAGCGATAACCAGTTGTCCAGTTGCGCGAGCTGATCGGCAAACGTCCCCTTCTGCTGCGGATCGACGCCCTGCTGCAACGCGCGAGTGGAATGCGGTAAACCGCCCGGCGCTTTCCCGACGCCAAGATCAACGCGCCCCGGGGCAAGCGACGCCAGCAGATTGAAGTTTTCCGCCACTTTGTATGGGCTGTAGTGTTGCAGCATCACGCCGCCGGACCCGATACGAATACGGTGCGTCTGCCCCAGCAGCCAGCCAATCACCACTTCCGGGGACGGGCTTGCCAGCTGTGGCGTGTTGTGATGCTCGGCAATCCATAAACGGTGATAGCCCCAGACGTCAGCCTGTTGCGCCAGTGTTAACGTGCGTGCCAGTGCCTGAGATGCGGTCTCGCCATCTGCCAGTGGGCTTTTATCCAGAATGCTGATTCGGTAAGACATGTCGCAGGCTCTTGATGAGGAACATGTCTGCATTATTAGAAGGGCTTGAGTCGCGTGAGAAACAATTTATTTACATTTGCTCTGCACAAAATTAGATATCAGTTGGTAGTGCGTACCGTCAATTTTGCAATAAGAGCGTCAGTATCGGCCTGATTTCGCAGCCTGACGAAGGTCAGCCCGGCAAATTGTGGGTCGTGCATATCGGCTAAATAACGCTGTCGATTTTTATGCTAGGTTTTTAGCGTCCATAAAATAATCGAGTCTCGACTTAAAAACGAGAGTCGAAAACTTTCGTGATTTCCGGTGCCCGGCCACAGTTCCTGTTTCGTCCACGCTCGCGAAAAGGCTCTGCAAACAGCCTGCCGGAGTGTTCGCCAGAACCCATAATCCACCCATACAATCATCTCGACGTTACGCCATTTCACCGGCCGAGTACGGTTATAATTGCCGTCGAGTACCCAGCCTTCACTGACGGCCAGTACTTCTTCCAGCCGAGCAAACAGTTCATCGTCTGGTGTTCCCTGCCAATCTGGGCGCCAGTAGAGTGTATCCATTTCTATGTAAGGTACATTCAATTGCGTAGCCAGACGGCGAGCCAGGGTTGATTTTCCCACGCCGCTAGTGCCAACCACGTTTATTCTCATCGCTTCCTTCCCGCCATCAAAAACGATCAATCTTGCACTTAACGCCCGGCGTATTCTTCGTCGGTGACTTTATCGAGCCAGGTCACAGGTGAGCCATTCTCGGATTCAGCAATGGCGATATGCGTCATCGCCGTTTCGGAACTTGCACCGTGCCAGTGTTTGATGCCCGGCGGGATCCACGCGATATCGCCCTGATTCAGCGCCTGCGCTTCTTTCCCTTCTTCCTGCAACCAGCCGCGGCCCTGTGTCACGATCAGCGTTTGCCCCAGCGGATGTGTGTGCCATGCGGTGCGTGCGCCCGGTTCAAACGTTACCGTTGCTCCGCCGACTTTTGCCGGTACTGTTGCCTGAAACGGCGCATCAATTCTGACCTTGCCGGTAAACCATTGCTCTGGACCGGTAACGGACGGCAGTGAACCACTACGAATAATTTTCATACTTCCTCCTGGTTTATGTATTCAGCGTAGCGCGGAACGCCTCTGAGGATAAGACTGCATAATCAGATTGGTACTATGAATATGATTCATAAATGAGTACTTGAAGACGGGTGCCCGCTATTCCCCGGCTATTACCTCTACTCCCCAGGAAGACGCCAGAACACCGCGGCGTTTGCCTTACTGATTGATGCGCTACGTCTGGCGTAACTTACTGGAATCTCTCCCAATTAGTTATGCTATTGATTTCCGATTAAACAGCAGATCTGACCACACGAAATGTTACGACGTCCGTCACTGGATCGGCGGGTAAGTTTTGCGTCGCTTACCATTTGCAGGTACGATGCTGCGCCATGTTTTGCCTTATCTCTGCGTCAGAATGTTGAGAAAGGCAGAATTGTATGCTGCCACGCAATCGTTTAAACGCGGCGGTACTTTTTGGGCCCCAGATTGGGGTAAAGACAGGTAAATGGGATACAACAATGACCACACAAAACAACAGCGCGGCGGAGCATCACGCAGCTAAACGCCGCTGGCTGAACTCGCATGAAGCGGGTTATCACAAAGCGATGGGCAACCGTCAGGTTCAAATGATCGCCATTGGCGGCGCAATCGGTACCGGTCTGTTTTTGGGCGCTGGTGCGCGCTTACAGATGGCTGGCCCCTCTCTCGCCATCGTCTATCTGGTGTGCGGTATTTTCTCCTTCTTTATTCTTCGTGCGCTCGGCGAGCTGGTACTTCACCGTCCGTCCAGCGGCAGCTTCGTGTCCTACGCGCGTGAATTCCTCGGCGAAAAAGCCGCCTACGTGGCGGGCTGGATGTATTTCGTTAACTGGGCGATGACCGGGATTGTCGATATCACCGCCGTCGCACTGTACATGCACTACTGGGGTGCGTTTGGCGATGTACCGCAGTGGATCTTTGCGCTCGGTGCACTGGCGATTGTCGGCACCATGAACATGATTGGCGTGAAGTGGTTCGCCGAAATGGAGTTCTGGTTCGCGCTGGTGAAAGTGCTGGCGATCGTCGCATTCCTCGTGGTCGGGACTATCTTCCTCGGCACTGGCAAGCCGCTTGACGGCGGCACCACCGGCTTCCATTCAATCACCGATAATGGCGGTTTATTCCCGCATGGCCTGCTGCCTGCGCTGGTGCTGGTTCAGGGCGTGGTGTTTGCTTTCGCCTCTATTGAACTGGTCGGGACCGCCGCGGGGGAATGTAAAGACCCGCAGACTATGGTACCGAAAGCGATTAACAGCGTTATCTGGCGTATTGGTCTGTTCTACGTCGGCTCTGTGGTATTGCTGGTTCTGCTGCTGCCATGGAATGCCTATCAGGCAGGACAAAGTCCGTTCGTGACCTTCTTCTCGAAGCTCGGCGTGCCGTATATTGGCGACGTGATGAATATGGTCGTACTGACCGCAGCCCTCTCCAGCCTGAACTCCGGGTTATATTCGACGGGTCGTATTCTGCGCTCGATGTCGATGGGCGGTTCCGCGCCGAAGTTCATGTCAAAAATGAGCAAACAACAGGTGCCTTATGCAGGGATCCTTGCGACGCTGGTGGTCTATGTCTTTGGTGTGTTCCTGAACTATCTGGTACCGTCTCAGGTGTTTGAGATTGTCCTGAACGTCGCGTCTATCGGTATCATCGCTTCCTGGGCATTTATCGTGGTGTGCCAGATGCGCCTGCGTAAGTTCATCAAGGAAGGGAAATGCGCGGATGTCAGCTTCAAGCTGCCGGGTGCGCCGTTTACCTCCTGGCTGACGCTGCTGTTCCTGTTCAGCGTGCTGGTGCTTATGGCCTTCGATTATCCGAACGGCACTTACACCATCGGCTCGATTCCGCTGCTGGCCGTGCTGCTGGTTGCTGGCTGGTTTGGCGTGCGTAAGCGCGTGAATGAAATTCACCGTACCGCGCCGGTTCATCCGGATGATGTGAAGTAATTATAGGCCCGGTCAGCGTAAGCGCTACCGGGCAGTATAGTGAAAGCCCGGCGGCGCAAGCTTGCCGGGCTTTTTTTGTGGATTAAAGCGTAATCCGAATCACATCATCCGGCTGCGTGGCTTCTTTCTCGCGGGTGGATTCCTGCTTCACGCTCACGTACAGCGTTTTACCATCGGCGGAAAGTGCCAGGCTGTTCGGGTACGTTGGCGTATCGAAGGTTTTCACCACTTTATTGGTTTTCGCGTCAATCACGCTGACTTTCCCCGCCTTGCGGTGAGTCACGTAAACTTCATTGCGCACCGGGTTGAACTTCACGGCCAGCGATTCTGGCACCGCGATTTTGTTCAGCACTTTGCCGTCCCGGTAGTCCACCACCAACAGCTCCGGCTGCTTGAAATCGGTGATGTAAGCGCGGTGTTTAGCGGTATCCAGCGCGATATTCAGGAAGGCGTGTTCTTTGCCGTCATCCACCAGTTTCTGACGAGTCAGAATGCTGTTACTGGCGGTGTTGATGGTGATCAGCTCGCCGTCAGCGCTAACGGTATACAGACGCTGCGCATCGTTATCCAGCGCCAGAGCGGTGCTACGATTACCTGTTCCGCTAATGGTCGCTTTCAGCTTCAGCGTTGCGCCATCAATCACCCAAACCACGCTTTCTTTGCCGACGCCGGTCACGTACACGGTGTTGGTTTTGTCGTTAGATGCCAGCTCGCGCGGTTGCAACGGTTTAACGGTTTCGCTGCGCTGGCGCGAATCGAGCACCACGCGCCCTTTTACGTCGCCGGTTTTGCCATCAATGGCGGTAATGGTGCCGTTGGTGGTATTGCCAAACCACAGGGTCTGCGTCTGGTTATCAATCGTCGCGCCGAACGGTTTTAAATCGCTGTGAATCAGCTGGGTTGCCTCCAGAGTTACCGGATCGAGACGGTAAATCACCCCGCCCTTATCGGTTTTACGGCTTTGTGACGTGGCTACCCACAACGCACTTTCCTGCTCGCTGAGCGCCATTTCGTAGGCCCCTTTGCCGACGGCTTTGCGCAGCATGTCATCTGCCGCATGGGCGCTGAATGAGCCCGCGAGCAACAGTGAAGATAACAGTAGTGAACGGCGTAAACGCGGCATGGACATATGACGTAAAGACATGACGAATCCCTTTTTAAAAACCAAATTTTGTATTGCCCGACATGCTTCCTGCTCGTAGCGTCTTTGCGCCACGTTAGTTGTTGAGAATAGTAATCATTATTAGATTAAAAGGGCAGTGATATTTCCGCTGTTTCGCTGGAAATGTGCCATTGTTAAACCTTCGTTTAACGTTAAGTGCCGTTATGATTTTCAAATAATTTACAAAAGCATTAACATATTCACAGTTGTTCCATTTGGTTCATTATCACGAGAATTGCATGAAAATCATTACTGTCCGCAGGGCCGCGCTTCCGGCATTACTTTTGCCGCTTCTTCCACTGCCAGACGCGTTCGCCGCCGATGAACAGACGATGGTGGTCTCCGCCAGCCCACAAACCGTCTCTGAACTCGATACACCCGCCGCCGTGAGCGTGGTGAATGGTGACGACATGCGCCACGCTACACCGCGCGTGAACCTGTCTGAATCCCTCGGTGCGGTGCCCGGCCTGCAGATACAGAATCGTCAGAACTTTGCCCAGGATTTGCAGCTGTCTATTCGCGGGTTCGGCTCTCGCTCGACCTTCGGCGTGCGCGGCATTCGCCTGTACGTGGACGGAATTCCCGCTACAATGCCTGACGGCCAGGGTCAGACCTCAAACATCGACATCAGCAGCGTCGAAGATATCGAAGTGCTGCGCGGCCCATTCTCCGCGCTGTACGGTAACTCATCCGGCGGGGTGATGAATGTCACCACCGAAACCGGCCAGCAGCCGACCACCATTGAAGCCAGCAGCTATTACGGCAGCTATGGCAGTTGGCGTTACGGCCTGAAAGCCAGCGGCGCAGTCGGCGACGGTACGCAGGCAGGAGACGTGGATTACACCGTCTCTACCACCCGTTTCGACACCCACGGTTATCGCGATCACAGCGGCGCGCGTAAAAACCTCGCCAACGCCAAACTCGGCGTGCGCATTAACGACGTCAGCAAACTGACCCTGATGTTTAACAGCGTCGACATTAAAGCTAACGATCCGGGCGGCCTGAGCTACAACGAATGGCGCGCCGATCCGCAGCAATCGCCACGTGGCGCTCAGTACAACACCCGCAAAGATATCAAACAGACCCAGGCGGGTATGCGTTATGAACGCCAGCTGAGCGAAAACGACGACCTCAGCGTGATGATGTACGCCGGGGAACGCCAGACCACGCAATATCAGTCAATCCCAATGGGTCCGCAACTCAACCCTTCACACTCCGGTGGTGTGATCGACCTCGACCGCCATTATCAGGGCATTGATACCCGCTGGACGCACCGCGGTGAACTGCTGGTGCCAGTCACGTTTACCACCGGCCTCGATTACGAAAACATGAGCGAGAAGCGCAAAGGTTACGAAAACTTTGTGATGGATAACGGCGTGCCGGACTACGGGCAGAAAGGCGCAATGCGCCGTAACGAGCGTAACCTGATGTGGAACCTCGACCCGTATCTGCAAACTCAATGGCAGCTCACCGACAAACTGTCGCTGGACGCAGGCGTGCGCTATAGCTCAGTGTGGTTCGACTCCAACGATTTCTACGTCGCACCGGGTAACGGCGACGACAGCGGCGATGCCAGCTACCATAAATGGCTTCCGGCAGGTTCTCTGAAATATGCGGTGACCGATGCGTGGAACGTATATGTCTCGGCGGGACGCGGCTTTGAAACGCCGACCATCAACGAGCTTTCCTATCGCCCGGATAACCAAAGCGGGCTGAACTTTGGCCTTGAGCCATCGACTAACGAAACGGTCGAAATCGGCAGCAAAACGCGTATTGGCAATGGCCTGCTGACCGCCGCCCTGTTCCAGACCGACACAGATAACGAAATCGTGACCGACACCAGCAGTGGCGGGCGCACCACCTATAAAAACGCCGGTAAAACCCGTCGTCAGGGCGCGGAGCTGTCGCTCGATCAACAGTTTGGTGAAAGCTGGAAACTGAAAGCCGCCTGGACGTGGCTGGACGCGACCTACCGCAGCAACGTTTGTGATGATGCCAACTGCAACGGTAACCGTATTCCGGGCATCGCCCGTAACATGGGTTACGCCTCGTTTGGCTATGAGCCGGAGATGGGCTGGTATGCAGGCAGCGATATCCGCTATCTGAGCGATATCATGGCCAATGACGAAAACACCGCCAAAGCGCCGTCGTGGACCGTGGTCGGCCTGAACACCGGTTATAAATTCAACATCGCCGACAACTGGAAAATGGATGTCTTTGGCCGCGTCGATAACCTGTTCGACCGCGAATACGTAGGTTCGGTAATTGTGAACGAATCTAACGGTCGTTATTACGAGCCAGCGCCTGGCCGTAATTATGGTGTGGGTTTATCGGTGGCCTATCAGTTCCAGTAACATAATTAGTTTAAATAGCCATATCAGCGTGCCGGAATACCCGGCACGCATGTTATCTGTTAATTACCGAAATTAATTATCTGCATTAATTTACGTACTGGCGCTGCAAAATAGCCGCACCCTGATCGATAGCCCGACAAATCGCCGCCCCACTCTCCACCTGATCCCTTTTTTCCAGCGCGCTCAACAGATCGTCATAATACCGATCCTGTTTAAAAATTTCGCACGGCAGCGGATGTAAAAAATTAAAACACGGCCCTATGCGTACCCATAACTGTTCGATGAGCGCAGTCAGCGTCGGCATCTCAGCGTAGTCATACAGATGAAAACGGAACCGGCAGTTAGATTGTAATGCTCCCTCCATATCGCCCTGCGCTTTCGCATTATGGAAAGCATCAACGTGGCGACGCAAATCCCGCAGTTTTTCCTCCGTCATCAGCGATGCTGCCGTAGACACTGCCATGCTTTCCAGCTTTTTACGGATCTGATTGATTTCGTTATACCGCTGGAGCGACACCTCCGGCACTAAAAATGCCTGGGCCGGTGTGGCCTGCAGTGCTCCGGAAGACACCAGCCGCAGTAGCGCTTCCCGCACCGGGGTGATACTGGTCCCGAGCTGTTCAGCCAAATCCCGGGTTACCAGGCGAGCTCCGGGCTTCAGTGCCCCAATAATCAACGCGCTTTTTAAATTCACTTCGACCTGCATCGTCAGGCTCATACGTTGCGCTTTTTCAAAATCAAGCATGGTTATTTCCTGTTTCCATAATCATTGTTCTCATTACGGCCTGCGAATAAACAACTCAGCACAATACCAGGATATATCCTGTATCGTGGGTAGTGCTGGAAATAACATGGACCAATCTGCTATAAATATTAACTATTTAATTATTAGGTTGTTAATTTAGTCCGTACACAGCATACCAATAGGCTATTGCATGATTAATTAAAGACGCTAATGGATTTTTTGCACGAAAAGTTGCGGCGCGCATGGCGCCGCTATTGTTTTTTTACCCGTCGGTGCCGACACGAATAACAACTTTACCGAAATTTTTACCTTTTAGCATACCGATAAACGTTTCTGGCGCATTTTCTAGCCCATCGGTGACCTGTTCACGATATTTTATCGAACCGTCATTTATCCACTGGCCCATATCAGCCTGGAACTCACCGATTCGGTGCCCGTAGTCCTGACCAATGATAAAACCCTGCATGCGAATGCGTTTTTTCAGCAACGTGCCCATCAGCAGCGGCAAACGATCCGGCCCGGCCGGCAGTTCCGTGGCACTGTAGCCGCTCACCAGACCGCATACCGGCACGCGGGCCGAGGTGTTCAGTAGCGGCAGGACCGCATCAAAGACTTTACCGCCGACGTTTTCGTAGTACACGTCAATGCCATCTGGGCAGGCTTTTACCAACTGCTCAGCGAAATCCTCCGCCCGGTGATCGAGACAAACATCGAAGCCAAGTGTCTCCACGGCATGACGGCATTTTTCGCTACCGCCTGCCACGCCCACAACGCGGCAGCCTTTAATCTTGCCAATCTGCCCGACCGTCGCCCCCACAGGCCCGGTAGCCGCGGCAACCACCAGCGTTTCACCGGCTTTTGGCTGGCCGATATCCAGCAAGCCCATGTACGCTGTAAAGCCCGGCATCCCGAGGATACCCAGCGCCCATGACGGATGCGCCAGGCTATCGCCAAGTTTGACCAGCCCCTGCCCGTCGGAAACCTCATAGTTCTGCCAGCCGCTGTAGCTCAGCACCCAGTCCCCGGTTTTGTAATCGGCATGATTCGACTGCTCAACGCGGCTGACCGTGCCGCCAACCATCGTGGCGCCGATTTCTACCGGCGGTGAATAGGACGGCGCGTCGCTCATGCGGCCACGCATATAAGGATCGAGCGAAAGGTAGACGGTACGCAGCAACAGCTGACCGTTGCCCGGCGTCGGAATATCGCCCTCTTCCAGGCGGAAATTATCCTGTACCGGTTCGCCGTGTGGACGCGATGCCAGCACCCAGCGACGATGACGTGATGTCTGTTGACTCATGATCTGCTCCTTATTGGGAATTCAGCTATTAATCCTGGACGTTAATCCGCACCTGCGCCTTGTCTTTATGAGCCTGAATGATTCAGTCGCACGACGAGGTAAATGCAGGGTTGATCGGTTTCGTTCACAAAGCGGCAGTCGTTCGGTGGCCCGAGTTCCAGACAGTCACCGGCCTGCATCGCATGCCGAGTGTCGCCTTCGATGAACAGCAGTTCTCCCTGCTGCAGCCAAATCAGTTGACGCGCCAGGGCATACGACGATGCGGGCATCGGGATATCGCTGCCCGCAGGCAGTTCGACCTGCACTAAATCGATGGGTAAATCACTGCGCGGAGAGACGTGGCGGCGTAAATAATGGCTTTGCGGATCGCGCCACACCGGCTGATGGGCAAGGCGCAGGAGCTTGCCTTCCTGCATTTCCGCCCTGGCAATAAGAGTGGACATGCTTATCCCAAACGCACCGGAAAGCCGCCCGAGCATGGTCGCCGTCGGGCTGCTGTCACCGCGTTCGATCTTGTGGATCATCGCCCGCGACGCACCGGCCCGTTCTGCCAGCTCGCTCAGCGACCAGCCCCGGGATTCGCGCTCAATGCGAATACGCGCGCTGATGCGCTGGTTGAGATTGTCTTCAATAGTATTCATGGCGTAATACTATAGTGCATTTCTGCGGTTTTCTACCCACAGCCTCACCGCCCTCTTGTCAAACCGAACAGAACTATAGTATCTATACCGTACTACTATAGTGAACACTGAGGCCAGCCATGAACATTCGTTACGCGAGCATTGAAGACTGCGCGGCGATCGCGGAAATTTATAATCACGCGGTGCTGCACACCGCCGCCATCTGGAACGATCAAACCGTTGATACCGATAACCGCATCGCGTGGTACGAAGCCCGCCAGATTGCGGGTTATCCGGTGCTGGTTAGCGAAGAAAACGGCGCTGTGACTGGCTACGCCTCTTTTGGTGACTGGCGCGCATTCGATGGTTTTCGTCATACCGTCGAGCACTCCGTTTACGTTCACCCCCAGCATCAGGGTAAAGGCCTCGGCCGTGCGCTGCTGACTCAGTTAATTTCTGAGGCCAGACACATCGGTAAACACGTCATGGTGGCGGGCATTGAGTCGCAGAATCAGGCATCGCTGAAGCTGCACGAAACGCTCGGTTTCGTTACCACCGCGCAAATGGCACAGGTCGGGACCAAGTTCGGGCGCTGGCTCGATCTGACGTTTATGCAGTTACAGCTCGACGATCGCCAGGATCCGGACGCCCGCGGATGAACCAGTCGCTGACCCTCACCTTTCTGATTGCCGCCGGTATCGGTCTGGTTATCCAGAACACGCTGATGGTACGCATCACCCAATCGGCATCGACTATCCTCATTGCCATGTTGCTCAATTCGCTTGTCGGTATTGTGTTGTTTGTGTCGATTCTGCTGATTAAACACGGGCTGGGCGGCTTTCAGGAACTGGCCTCGAGCGTCAAATGGTGGACGTTAATCCCCGGCCTGCTGGGCTCATTTTTCGTCTTTGCCAGCATCAGCGGCTATCAATACGTGGGCGCGGCAACGACGATCGCGGTGCTGGTCGCCAGCCAGTTAATTGGCGGGTTAGCAATGGATATTCTGCGCCAGCAGGGCATTCCGTGGCGCGCGTTGGTCGGCCCGGTTTGCGGCGCGGTGATGCTGGTCGTCGGCGCATGGCTGGTGGCCAGGCGATCGTTCTGAGCGTTCTTTACCATTCACCCAGTTTTACTCTTCAACAATGATTAGGCAAACAGAGGAATCCGTATGGGCTCCTCTGCGTTTCCTCGCGGCGTTTTTATCCAAAGAGTTTCTTAAAATCCTCTTTAGATAAAAAATGGTCAAGGTATTGCTCAACAAATATACGATTAAGATTATCCGGGACATCAAATTCCGCATCAGGCTCTCCGGTTCCACTTTTAATGACTTTCACACCGAAAACTGGGACCGGGTTCGCTTCAGAACCATAAGAGGGATCACTCCACTGCGCCTTGTTGGCGCGAACTAAGAAATTTCCACCGGAATAAATCACATCATTTCTGGTTCTATTATTATCATAATGATACTCACCTCGAAAATCATAACCATCAAAAGTAATCAATGCCATATGTTTATGATGTTCCTGTGAGTAAAACATTATCTGGAAAAAACATTTTGAATTATTACCACGCGTTAATTTAGGGTTGTAACTGTCCCAAATTTCTGTAGATTTTGCAGGAATAAAAACCTCAATAAGTTTAGATTCAACAATATATTCAGTAACCTCATTTTGTGTTACCTGATTTCCTCTAAAGAAAAAGAAATTAACTACTACGAGAATCAATGGGATGCCAATAAACATACCAAAAGTATAACCTAATCCTCTAATCATTACTTTTTCCTTATTTAAGCATGGGAATTATTTTGATATGATTTTCATCATTCTGGTCTTTCTTAGGCAAACAGAGGAATCCGTATGGGCTCCACTGCGTTTCCTCTCGGTGTTTTTATCCAAAGAGTTTCTTAAAATCCTCTTTAGATAAAAAATGGTCAAGGTATTGCTCAACAAATATACGATTAAGATTATCCGGGACATCAAATTCCGCATCAGGCTCTCCGGTTCCACTTTTAATGACTTTCACACCGAAAACTGGGACCGGGTTCGCTTCAGAACCATAAGAGGGATCACTCCACTGCGCCTTGTTAGCGCGAACTAAGAAACTTCCACCATAATAAATTATGGTATTTCTAAGATCATTGTTATCATGATTGTATTTTCCACGAAAATCATAACCATCGAAAGTAATCAACATCATATATTTATGATGCTCTTGCGAATAAAATATGATTCGATAGATACTTTTTACATTATCACCCTGAGTTAATTTGGGATAGTAGCCTTCTGAAATGCGTGTAACCCCTCCAGGAACGACAACTTCAATAAGTTTTGACTCTTCAATATATTCAGTAACCTCATTTTGAGTTACCTGATTACCACGAAAGAACAAAAAATTCACTATTATGAGTAAAATAGGGATGCCAATAAACATACCAAAAGTATAACCTAACCCCCTAATCATTACTTTTTCCTTATTTAAGCATGGAAATTATTTTGATATGATTTTCATCGTTCTGGTCTTTCCTATCTAATGAGTCCCTAGCATCTCTACTTTCTTTTTCATAATAGCGCTCACCCCTATTAGACACTTGATCTACCACAAAACCACACAACGCACCGACTATCCCTTTTTTAAATTCAGCACGAAACTCATTCCAGGAAAAAACTTTCCCATTACTGACTAACCAATCTAACATCTTATTAGCCTGTGCTGTGGTTAAAATCCCTTTCCCCTCCGCGTAGATGGCGACATTTAAAATCATCATCCCACCGTTGCGGATTAAACTATGCTTAACTGCTGCCTCTGCTGCAGTACTCACTGCGTGATCTTGCAACGCTTTTCCCGCCTCGCCGAAAATGTTAGCACTCTGGTTGGAAAGACCTTTGTCTGTCATTGTGCTATAGATTTCCATCCCTGAGGCAATAGTTACGCCAATAGGTTTCCCGAAGCCAAAAGCTAAAACGCCTGTAATAAATTTACTTGTCCACTGAAGCCAAACTTCTTTGTTGTTAGCGCTGGATATTAATCTTGCAGCCTGTGAAGCCAGTGGGTCACTAATAATAATATTCAGTCTGCCGCCGACTGGGCACATTAAATATGAATGATTGAGCAGTGCATATTGTTTTTCAAATAAAACCGTATTGTGGAAATACTTCCATTGTGCATCGAAAACCTTGTCACATTCATGACTTAGCTTATAAACAGCATAGATTGTGGATGCTATACCGCCCACAGCAGCGGCTGAGCCAACAACAACAGCGGATGTCACAGTCGCAACCCCGGCTATTGCGGCAACAATGGGGCCCGACACAGGAGCGGTAACCACCACGACTATAACAACTGCCACAATCGCAATGCCTGCAAAAAATGCAGCCAGTCCGCCCCACACTTTTTTCGGCATTTTGCATTTAAAACAATCGTCTAGTTTTTTATCCAGAATATTTAACAATGGCGCAGGAACAACAGTGTTTATCGTAATGCCTGCAGTTTTCACGAGTACTTTATCCGGATGCAAGCCTAATTTTCTGGGGGATGACACGGTCATGTTGCTGCAAATAATATTAACCCCCTGGCGAACAAATGATTGAGCCATTAGACCTTCCTCCGAATTCGGCAACTAATATCCAGTTCAAGATTACTCTCTACTCGCTCTCGCATTCGGACATCTGCATATTCCAAATATTTACCGAGTGTATTAAATTCAATCTGAGAATCATATTCCACAGAGTAAATTGAAAACTGATAATCAAGAGATGGCTTGTATTTTTGGTTATATTGCCGTTCTATTTCATCTACATCAATAAAGCCAGTTGGTTTTCCCGTTTTGCGCACCACAACGCTCTCAGGTGATTCCTGTATGATCTGCTGCGTTACAGTTAATGGCGTCACCACCTTTTCAAAAAGCTGCGAATTAAATTCCATCAACACGTCACGCTCAAAATTTTGCGTTCGAACTAAAAAACGATCAAAAAAAGTGGTAAAGAATATTTGAGTGTCCAGATTAGACACTAACTGTTCATGGGAAAGAATTTGCTCATCGAAGGCTGAAATGAAATTAATAACATGCTGTTTTACTTCTTCGGCGCGAATAAACTCATTCTTTTTGAGAAACTCTTTTTTATACTCTTGCCATTCAATAATGATATGTTGATGATTCATTATGCTCACAGGCTTTCCTGTCGAGGGATGAATCCACACAGCAACATTACTTTTTAACCTGTCGATTTCTTTCACTACATCTAATAACGGCTGATGTGCATCAGGAGATATCTTTGAAATATAATCATCAACATGCACGAAATACAACAGAGGTTCATTTTCACTATGTGTTATAGTATAATCCGTTTTAACCTGAGTGCTGTTAACAGGGATGTCATTAAGTTTTATTGCAATCTCTTGCTCAACCCTATATTTTGTAATGCGCGGCAGTGAATCATTCGTTTTTATCACGCCATCACTATTTTCGTTCATTTTCTTAACCAATCCCTTGTTGAATTAACGAAATCACTGTTAGTTGATTTGTACTTCGGAACCATCAATGTCAACAATTCCGCCTCCAGTAATCTTAATTGTTGCCCCACTAATTTCAATCTGACCACTCGCTCTCATTGCAATAGATGCAGCGCCCACTTTTAAATCAATAGATTCATTCATTAATTCTATGCTGGCTCCCCCACGTATAATTTTACAGGAGTCTGATTTAACTGTTAGCGTATAACTCCCATCGACGGTAACATCTTCGCCTCCACCAATTGTAATCGTTTCATTACCAGTGATATTCTCTATTCTGTTTTCTTTCACAGTCAGTGTCTGATCTTTATCCACCGTGATATTCTGAAATCCTCCAATTGTTTCTGTATCGTTGTTGGCTATTGTCATCGTACGATCATGTAATATTTTGGTGTTCATATCTTTCTGGGCATGGATAAACACCTCCTGCTTGCCCTTTTCATCTTCAAAACGCAGTTCGTTAAATCCAGCGCCTTTGTGGGTCTGGGAGCGCAGGCTCATCTGGGTTTTGGTTCCGGGTAGGCCACCCGGCGGCAAATTATTGACATGGTAAGTTCGCCCGATGACCACCGGCTGGTCGGGGTCACCGTTCAGAAATTCAATAATAACTTCATGGCCGATGCGCGGAATGGCCAGGCTTCCCCAGCCTTTTCCCGCCCAGGGCTGGGAGACCCGTATCCAACACGAGCTGCTGTCATCGGTTTTTCCTGACCGGTCCCAGAGAAAACGAACCCGAACACGACCATACGCATCGCAGTAAATCTCTTCACCTGGGGGCCCTGTGACAATGGCAATTTGCGCCCCATCGATACGCGGTTTATCCGTCAGTAGAGGGCGCCAGGTCTGGTTGCGGGGAATAAAGGTGAATTGATTGACCAGCGTGGTTCCCGCCTCACCGGCTTCTTCTTCCAGTGCCTGCGGCTGGTGGCCGGTGTGGGTAATACGGGTTATCTGCCAGCGAGTGTTCATCTCCTCGCGGGGATGGTCAGTCAGCGTAAAATCCGTACCCGGCTGTAGGGCGGCGTAATTAGAAGCCCCGTCTCCCTGATGGGCGGTATTACGCAGCGCTTCCACCCGCCAGCGGGAAAAGCGTTTCCCGGAGTCATCTTTATAGCGCCCCGGATAATCGTAATGAAAATAGCGCTGGTTTTGATGCTGCATATCCCGCGCGTGATCGCGGTAAACCGCATCCCAAGGGGGATTTTTAAAGGTGTAATCCCCTAACAGGACGTCTGTCGGACGCAGACTTTCACGCCGACGCAGCGTCGTGATACAGGGCTTCTGAGCCGGGGCGGTGTTGTAGGGTAAAACGGGGCCGGCATTCTGGCCACCACAGTGGTCAGCGAAGACCAGCGTGTGCCTGTCACCGTCATGTTCAAAGAAGTAAAAGATACCTTCCTCGGCAAACATGCGTTCAATGAATGTTAAATCGTCCTCCTGATACTGGACGCAGAACTCACGGACGGCATGTTCATAGCGCAGCGAATAGGCGTAATTACTGATACCATGCTCACCCAGCAGCGTTTCAACGATAGTTTGCAGATTTTGTTGCTGAAAAATCCGTGAATTACGCCTCAGACTGGCCCGCCAGAGCGCTGGACGAACCGAAAGTGAATAGCGGGTGCGGCGAAAACCGGTGTCGCCCTGCTCCATCGACACCACAATGCCGTTAACAACACGTTGTATGACAGCATCACGCCAAACCGTCAGCGTAATATCTTTGTCCAAGACTGTACCAAAATCGACAGCAGGTATCGCGCTGGCGAGCTCCAGTTCGAGGGAGAACAGGGCTGAATATTGTTCCTGTAAGGTAAAGCCCACGACCGAAAAAGTCTCACCGGGTAACCCTTTTACATTCAGCGTAAAATACAATCCATTATTTGTCATTGATATGATCCATAATTTCCTGCGCTATATTTCATCATCCATAGACTGCTGCTCAGTAGAGAGAAATCATCACTTAAAGCATGGCAATATATTGAGTTTATATAGATTCAGAGTTAAATAGACAACTGCCGTGTCATTTAACCACACGTTAAATGACGTACCATATCAAATAAAATAGCCAAATAGATTATAAACATTACCTAATCAGATAGATATCTTGCCTGGTGGTAACTTCAAAGTGCATTATACTGAGGGGATTATTCAGAAAATAACCCGACGTAAATCATCTCGCTGATTTTATTGTTATATTTTTACATGTGGATTGAGGTTTATAGCTAATTCATTAGACTTTGATTTATATCAATTCAGAATATATATAGCATTACGGAATTCAATGATTTTTAAGAGCGCGTCATATCACTTATTATTGACCCCATCAATATAACGATAAGTTAATAGCCAACGCCAGTTTCAGGAAAATACCGTGTTCGTACTGGAAAGATTTTAAGTATGGGAATGGCATTCCCCCCATTACCGGGGAATGCCATAAAGCAAACACTCAAATAATCGTGCCACCTTTGGTGAGGCTTTCCTGCCGTGCGTCCTCTTCTTCCTTGTGATGACGGCCTTTGTGGGCGATTGCGGTGCGCAGGCGCTGCTGCTGGGTATAACGATCTTCCCGGCTTAGATCTGCGTCATCGCTCAACACAATCAGCAATTCATTCATGCCGATGATAGAACCATCCTCAATGGCCGCGTCTACCTGGGTACTTACCTCATCCAAATGTGACATATCTGCTCCTTAATTCAGCTTCACTTTCGAGAAATCACTGCCCATCAGGCTGACACTGTAGCCGGTCACGTTGCTGCGGGTGGCGAAGAAGGTTTTACCGTTGGCCAGGGCAATCCATGGAGCCTGCTGGTAGAAAATCTCCTGCGCCTGTTGGTACAGTTTCGCGCGCGCGGCCGGGTCGCTGGTCATCTTGGCTTTTTTCACCAGGCCATCATACCCTTTATCGCACCAGCGCGCGGCATTGGAGCCGGTTTTTATGCTGTCACAACCGAGCAGCGTGTCGGCAAAGTTATCCGGATCGCCGTTGTCGGACATCCAGCCAAACAGTGCCGAATCGTGTTCGCCTTTGCGCATCCCGGAAAGATATTCACCCCATTCGTAGGTAGTAATTTTGGCTTTGATGCCTACTTTCGCCCAGTCACTCTGGATCATCTCGGCGATACGGCGCGAGTTCGGGTTATACGGGCGCTGGACTGGCATCGACCACAGCGTCACTTCCGCGCCTTTCTCAAGCCCTGCCTGCTTTAGCAGCGCTTTGGCTTTTTCAGGGTTGTAACCGTAGTCTGCCAAATTACTGTCGTAACCCAGCATTTTCGGCGGCAGCGGTGATTTTGCGACCGAACCGGAACCCATAAACACCGCATTGACGATCGACTTTTTGTCCGTTGCGTAGTTCAACGCCTGGCGTACCAGCACATTATCAAACGGCTTTTTCTCGGTATTAAACGCCAGATAACCGACGTTAAGCGCATCCACAGAATGCAGCACCAAATCTTTGTTCTTTTTGATAACGCCGAACTGCACCGGCGACGGCGCGGGGATAATCTGGCATTCGTTGGTTTGCAGTTTCGCCAGACGGGTTTCCACATTCGGGGTGATGGAGAAAATCAGGTGTTTCGTCGGTACCTCGCCATCCCAATAGTTCGGGTTAGCGACATAGCGGATCAGCGAGTCAACTTTATATTGCTGGAACGCGTACGGCCCTGTGCCAATAGGCCAGGTATCAACATTTTCCGGCGTCCCCTTTTTCATCATCGCGTCGGCGTATTCAGCCGAAAGAATCGAGGCGAAATCCATTCCCCAGTCGGCCAGGAAAGAAGCGTTTGGTTCGTTTAGCTCAAACTGGACGTGATAATCATCAATCTTCTTCACGTCTTTAATCAGTTTATCGAGGCCCGCGTCGGTGAAATATTCGTAATTCCCCTGCGATACTTTGTGATAAGGATTATTTTCATCCTTCTGGCGCATGACCGAGAAAATAACGTCATCGGCGTTAAAATCACGCGTCGGTTTAAAGAATTTATTACTGTTGAACTTCACGCCCTGACGCAGGGTAAAGGTATAGGTTTTACCATCCGGGGAAATAGTCCAGGTGGTTGCCAGAGAGGGG
Source organism: Scandinavium manionii (assembly GCF_024764775.1). NCBI lineage: Bacteria > Pseudomonadati > Pseudomonadota > Gammaproteobacteria > Enterobacterales > Enterobacteriaceae > Scandinavium > Scandinavium manionii. The sequence continues at coordinate 158,448 of NZ_JALIGC010000035.1, forward strand.
ATCGGGGTGTTTTTCTGCGGATCGAAATTTATCAGGCGGTTGTACAGCACCTGTGAGCTGGCAACGAACGACGGCCCCGAACTGGCAATCTGCGGGTTGAATGACTCTGGTGACGCTTCGGAGCAGTAGATAAGGGTGTCATTATTTGCCGCCATCGCGGCCCCTGCCGGTAACAATGCGCTGAGGGCCAGGGCCAGCAGCGTTTTCCCTGTCGGTGTTGGAGACATAGTTATAAGCCTTTTGCTCTTATTATTTGGGGTAATCGAAGCTTAATCACAGCACAAGGGGGTTATTCTGGCAAATAACCAAAATGCATCAGGTTATGCTTACCCAGCAAATTTCGCCGTTTTATTGGCCAATAATTTCACTTAAGAACTTTGTCAAAAAGCAAGCGTTTCACGCGTTTTCAATAGCCAGAGTATTTGCTGTTTTTGGCTTTTCCTCGCCCGTTTATCCCCTTCCCGCCTGCGTTAGAGTAGCGGTGTGAAAAAGTCGATGGGATAAGAACGTGGCAAAAACTCTATTACGCAGCGGCAGTCTGGACGATTTCCAGTCCGTGGGCGGCGGCGGCCAGGCCGTATTTGCATCAGCATTACAGATTCGTGAGACGCTGCGCCTGCGCAAACAGCAGACGCTGGTGGAGTGTCTGGCTATCCCGCAGGTCAACGATGACGGCGATCGCGTGGACTGGTATTCGCCGGTTGAAGGCGACGTGCTGGCGTGGAAAGCCGCCGATGAAGACCTGCGTGAACGCGCGCTGAGTCAGCTGGAAATGATGGCCGATGGCGCACTGGGCCTGGCCCGCAAATGTCAACAGTCCGAGAAAACCGCGCAGCAGCTGTTCGGCGCGTTGCTGGAAAAAGCGTTACAGTTTCCCGGCGAAAATCACGTTTTCCTGGTCGGCGGCAAACCGGTTATCACCTTCTGGGGCTTTGTGAATCTGAACGAAAGCGCCCGGGAGGAACTGTTTGGTTGCCTGCATTTAGCGCCCATACCAGAACCCGTTGTCGACCTTTACGAAGACATCCCAAATGAAGACGCGCTGAAAGTCACCTTCAGCCAGGCCGATGAGCCGCTACTGGCCGCGCCGCTGGTAATGAGCGTTGCCGCAGAAGAACAAGAATTTCCTGAGCCCATTGAAGAAAACGTCGAGCCAGAGGCCCCAGTAGACGTCGCTGCGCAGAAAGCCTCTCGCCGCATTCCGCTTTGGAGCTTACCGGTGGCGGCCGTACTCGTCGCCGCCATTGCCGGGCCGCTGTTATGGCCTCGGTCGACGACCTCCGCGGAACCGATCCTGGCCCATGTGGACCCCATCGCTGTGACAAAACCAACGGCACCTGCACTGCCAGAACTGACGCACTCCCTGCCGCTGCATCTGGCGAGCGTCAAAGAGCCGGTGCAAGAAGAGAAGCCGGAAGAAAAACCGGTGATTATCGCTGCCATTCCGAAAGATGCGCTGGTGATGGAGGCCGATCAGATGCGCGCTGGCACGACCAAATTCCTTAACGGCACCTGGCGTGTGCTGGTCGACGTGAAAGATCCGGTCACCGGTAAAGCCCCGTCTCTTCGCTATGAAATTCTCAACAATAAAGGCAACGCGCGTCTGGTGCATGGCGACAATGTGGTCTGTAAGGCTGAAGTTTTCTCCGGCCTGCATCAGAACGGCGAATTGCTGGTAAAAAGCCGTGGCAACGCGCGTTGCAGCGATGGTTCACGCTATCCGGTTCCAGAAATTACCTGTAAAGCAGGCGTCAGCGACGTGGCGGAATGCACCGGACGCTACGACGTAAACACCGTCGTTCCGTTGACGTTCCGTAAAGTGGGGGCGCGCTAATGCTGGTTACCCTATGTGATTATCAACAAAGCGTTACCCTGATTGCCAACAGCGGGGTGCAGTTTCTCGATTTTGGTCTGACGCCACAGGATTCCTTAAGCAATGGACGCTTCGTGCGCAAAACCGCTAACGGTCCGCTGCTGCGTCTGAACTACGACATCGTCAACAGCCGCTACACGCTGCCTGCTATTGACGGCCAGCAGGCTGAAGTGGTGAAACCCGAAAGCACCTTGCCGCTTGAGCAATCTCTGGCAATACTCGACGGCGTCTGGCTACCGCTGCCGTTCCTGCGTTTTAATCCACCCCGCACGTTTGTCGAAGGCCCGGACAACTGGGCGCGAGTGCAAATTCGCAAACTGCCGGATCCGGACAGCGCCGGAAACACCCACCGCGTCACCATCGCCCTCGACAGCCAAATTCGTGACGACGCCCCTTCCGCTCTGGCCCCGATTGAAAATGACCTGCTGAACGGGACACGTTTTGCACTCGCCTGGCGCGATGAAGAAGTCGCGGATTTCCTCGACCAGACCTGGATTGACGGCTGGCTACGCGAAGTGTTCAGTCATCACGCCAGCGTGGAAGAAAACCGCAGCGAGCGTGACATTGCCCAGGCGATGCGCGGCTTTGAATATCAGGGACACTGGCTGAACCTGCTGGCCCTGTTAGGTGAACAGCTCAGCGTGCCGGAAGTGAAAATCGCCACCGCCACCGTCAGTACCCCGGCGATCCCGGTGGATTTGATTCTGGACGTCGGCAACAGCCATACCTGCGGGGTGATCATCGAAGATCATGGCGATGCCAACGATGGTTTGCGCCAGACCGCAGAATTACAGGTACGCTCGCTGAGTGAACCGCAGTTCCTCAATGCCCCACTGTTCACCAGCCGCCTGGAGTTCTCCGAAGCGCGCTTTGGTAAACAGCATTTCTCTGTGGAAAGCGGGCGCGAAGATGCGTTCGTCTGGCCGTCAATCGTTCGCGTGGGCGATGAAGCCCGCAAGCTGGCGATGCAGCGTCTGGGCACCGAAGGCAACAGTGGGATCTCCAGCCCGCGCCGCTATTTATGGGATGAAACACCGACCGTTCAGGACTGGCGCTTCAGCCAGGTGAACAGCCGGACTCAGCGCGAACCGCTGGCTGCCGCGTTTCCGCTGGCTTATCTGATGAATGATGACGGACAACCACTGTTTACACTACCGCAGGATGAGCGGATGCCGGTGTTTTCACCGCAGTACAGCCGCAGCACGCTGATGACGCATATGCTGTGCGAAATTCTGTCGCAGGCGCTGGGGCAAATCAACAGCGTGGCGACACGCCAGCGCCTCGGTTTCCCGTCCTCGCCTCGCCAGCTGCGTACCCTGATTTTGACTCTGCCGTCGGCGATGCCGAAACAAGAACGCGAGATTTTCCGTCGCCGCATGTTTGAAGCCATTGCCCTGGTGTGGAAAGCACTGGGCTGGCACCCGCAGGACGACGATTTTGTGACGCAAAAACAGCAGGACAAAAGCGTTGTTCCGGTGCCAAAAATCCACATGGAGTGGGATGAAGCCAGCTGTGGGCAGCTGGTATGGCTGTATAATGAGGCAATGTCGCACTTTGGCGGACAGACTGAAGCATTCTTCGCCGCCCTTGCCCGCCCGGATCGTGACCCGGAACCCAGTAGTCGTCCAGGTCGCGCCTTGCGCGTGGCGGCCATCGATTTAGGCGGCGGCACCACCGATATGGCTATCACCCATTATCGCCTGGATGAAGGCACCGGCAGCAACGTCAAAATCACGCCGCAGCTGCTGTTCCGCGAAGGGTTTAAGGTGGCAGGCGACGATATTCTGCTCGACATTATTCAGCGCTGTGTGCTGCCCGCGCTGCAAACTCAGCTGCAAAAATCCGGTATTGCCGATGCGCCAGCCCTGATGGCAACGCTGTTTGGCGATTCCGGGCGTATTGATACGCAGGCCGTGCTGCGGCAGCAAACGGCCCTGCAGCTGTTTATGCCTGTTGGTCACGCCATTCTTGGTGCGTGGGAAGAGAGCGACATCAACGATCCGCTGGCAGGCCTGCATGCCACCTTCGGCGAACTGTTACCACAGACGCCGACCCGCAACGTGATGAACTATGTCGGTCAGGCAATCAGCCACGCGCAGCCAGCCGGTTCGGAGCCTTTCGACCTATTCGCCACACCGTTGCAGGTCAGCTTCCGCGATTTACACGATGCAATGCTGGCGGGCGAATTTACCATCGCCGCCCCACTGCATGCGGTGTGCGAAGCGATTTCTCATTATGCCTGCGACGTGCTACTGGTGACCGGGCGTCCGGGCTGTCTGCCGGGCGTTCAGGCGCTGATCCGCTATTTGCAGCCGGTGCCGGTGAATCGCATGGTGTGGATGGACAGCTATCACGTTCACGAATGGTATCCGTTCAGCCAGCAAGGCCGCATCGGCAACCCGAAATCCACCGCCGCCGTCGGCGCGATGCTGTGCAGCCTGGCGCTGGATTTACGTCTGCCGCGCTTTAATTTTAAAGCGGCGGATATCGGCGCCTACTCCACCGTACGCTATCTCGGCGTGCTGGACAGCACCGTCAACACGCTGCGCGAAGAAAATATTTGGTATTCAGAGCTCGATCTGGACAAACCGGGGGCGAAGGTCGATACGCGGGTGCATTTCCCGCTGCGCGGCAACGTCACACTCGGTTTCCGTCAGCTCGCCAATGCCCGCTGGCCCGCGACGCCGCTGTACACCCTGAGCATCAACTCGCCGGAAGTGGCAAAAGCCATCGCCGGAGACGGCGTGTTGCAGGTTCGCCTGCAGCTCACCGGCGGCAACAAAGCGGAAGGCCCGGAAGCCTTTGTGCTGGCCGACGCCTGGCTTCAGGACGGCACACCGGTTGCGCCGGACGCCCTGACGCTAAAACTGAATACTCTGGCCGACCGCCGCCACAGCGGCAGCCACTACTGGATCGACAGCGGGAGCGTGTACCTGAAATGAGCCGACTGAAAAATATCATCGACTGGACCCACATGAACCGTCGGACCTCGCCGCTTTTCGATACCGACGCCGACGCGTTACTCACGCGTCTGTATCAGCTGAAAGCGCAGGAAACGGCCCTGGAAACCGCGCAGTCCGCCCCGGCAAGCATTGCGCTATACGGCCATTCGCAGGCGGCAAAAGCGCACCTGCTTGGCACCCTTTGCGGCAGCGGTAACGGCCGTTTGCTGGTGTACGCCGGCAGTAAAACACTCGACTATTTCACGCACCTTAACCCCGGTCACGCCGTGACGCGGATGGCGCTGCGTTTTAGCCACTGCGCGCAAACCCCGGACGACGCCTTTCCGTTACGCCTGCGCATTATGCGCGAAGCAGAACTGGTGCAGGTGTTTCTCGCCCATGCGTGGCAGCAAGGCGTGGTGCGTCAGGTAGAAAAATCGGTGGTGGCCGCGCGGCTGAATGCCTGGCAATCGCTTCGTCAGACGCAGCCGGTACCGGGGATTAATGAAGAAGATGTGGCAGCTATCGCTCACTTCTGGCAAGCGAATATGCCTGCCCAACATCAGCAGATTGACGACGCCCTGTGGCAGCAGTTTATTCAGCTGTTACCGTGTCTCGACCTTAGCGCGCGTGCCAGCGCCTGGGCGCTGCTGTGGGGTGAGCAGCAGGAACTAACCCGCCAGTGGCTGACGCTGGCGCATGTGCTCCAGCAATGCGGAAACGCACGCGAACTGGCCGCACCGCTCAGCCTGCTAGTCGACAGTTTCACCTTACCCGCAGAGGGTTTTCTGACGCCAGAGAGCGAACCAGAAGGCGAAACGGTAGTGCATCCGCTGATCGACGAACAGTTACACAATGCTGTCAGTCTGCCGCTAAACGCGTTGGCGCTGCTGACCGTTGAGCTGGTCTTGCCCACTGATAATGGCGTGTTGAATAACGTCGACCTGATTGATATCCCGCAGCCCGCCCAGGGAACTGACCATGCGCTGTGGGCCAGTAAATGCCGCTGGCTGCTGGAACATTATCGCCAGCAGATGCAGCCCGATCTGCTGCTGATTTGTAATGCGGCGGCCACACGCGCGCAAATCCCAACCCATGCCCGGGCGCTGATGCGCTGGGTCGGCGACACTCAACCGCTGCACGACGGCGCGTTACCGGGCCTGGTGTGGGCCATTACGCCGCAGGACGACCGCTTCGTGCGGAAGCTGAATCTCGACGAAGCCGTTCAACTGTTAATTGAGAAGCCGGGCCAGCGTTGGGGGACGTTACAGGCGCTTGATGGCAGCAGTTTGCAACGGCTGATCGAATGGTTGTCACAGGCGACGGTACCTGCGTTGCGCGCGGCGCGTTTCGAACGCCTGAGTGAACGTCAGCGACAGGCTATGCGCCAGATTATGGTCTGTTGGCAGCACGCGCCGCAGAACGATCCCGCCAGCGCGCGTCGCCAGGCAGAAAATCTCGTCCGTGAGTTGCAGGGCCACGCTGCGACCCTGGGCGAGCTGCTGGAAGGCTTACTGCCTCCACTTTCCACCTTCGAACAGCTCAGTCAGGTGCAGCAGCCACGTGAAGAAAAAGTCAGTGAACTGTTCAGCGATAACATGGATCTTTTCGCTCTCCCGGACGATCCGCAGCTCAGCGGCAGTGCTCGACAGGACAGCGGCTTTCAGGCTCATGCGCTGTGGGTGAATTACCTGCGCCAGTGGAGTCGCAGCGAATCCCACGCACGTCGCTATGGAATTGCTCCGGCGGTGCTCCAGCAGCTGGCAGATTGTCTGATAATCACCAGCTACCGGCTCGATTTGCCAAAACAGCTGCAGGCGGTCCTTCCGGATGAGCGCGCAAGCGCCGCACGCCTGAGGGCCACTATCAGTAATTTCCTGGCATGGCTGGGCTACGCGGATATGCCCGTCGACTCACGCCCGGCGAGCCGCGTAGTGAAAAGCAGTACTCTGTTTGCTCCGACGGCGAGTAATACCGAACGTCTGACGCAGTTAGGTGAGCGCCCTGCCCACGCTGCCACGCGTTATGTCTATGATTGGTTAGTCGCGTTGTTCACCCGTGCCACCGAAGCGGCGGACTATCGCCACCCTTTGGATCTTTCCCCGGAAGCCCGCGCTCAACTGAATACATTGCTGTAACCCATCTGCGGCTCACGGGCTATGTAATCAAAACTTAATCAGAGAGAAAATCATGAGAAAAATAGTTTCGTTTGTCCATGTGTCGCTGGATGGTTTTGTCGCTTCTACCGTTGAGGGCCCGGCGGGTCTGGCCTGGATAAGCATAAGCCCCGACTTGTTTGAATACGTCGAGCAGCGGATTCAGCAGACCGACACCGCCTTATATGGGCGTACCACCTATCAGATGATGGAGTCGTACTGGCCAACTGCTGCCGATAAGCCTGACGCCAGCCAGCATGATCATACGCATTCGCGTTGGTACAAATCTGCCCACAAGGTGGTGTTGTCGAAAACCCTGTTGGAAAAAAATCACCCTAATACGCAAATTATCAGTAGCAATTTAAGCGACGAAATCAGCAAGCTCAAGCATAACGCGGGCAGCGAAATCTTAATGTTTGGCAGTCCCTCAGCGACTCATGCGCTAATGGCGGAAAACCTTATCGATGAGTATTGGCTATTCGTCAATCCGATTCTGCTGGGACAAGGCATTCCCTTGTTCAAAAACATAAAAGACAGAACCTCACTCATGCTGGTGAATAGTAAAGTTTTCCCGTCGGGCGTAGTGTGCCTGCAATACGAGGTGAAACGAAATAAATAGTGCAAGGTTCTGATAGTTCTGCAAGAGGAAAAAAACATCCGAACGGCTGCATTTCTGCGAATATGTAGCCAATCGATGTTTTGCGGTATGTGATCTCCCTTAACTGACAGTAGCACCTAAGGGTCAGCAATGTCCTCTCTTGGCCCGGATCTGACAGAAAGCCAGGTCATAAGGTCCGCTTGCAGCGAATTGCGGACATTGGAATTCTGGTCCTTAAAGTTTTAAAGCGTGCATCTATAAATGCGACAAAAGAATAACCTATACTTATTTTCTTAATGAAATTTCCGCGCCAAGGACAATTAGAATCATCCCTAACAGCATACTAATCGTTATTTTTTCATTCCAGCCTAAGTAACCAAGTAATGCAGCAAATATTACTGAAAGGTAGCTCCATGATACGATTTTATCAGTCGGAGCATTGGCACATGCGACAGAAAGGAAGTATTGTGCCAGAGTAGTTATCACACCAAGAATAATCAAATAAGGTAGGAGGGAGAGATTAAAAGAATCCCATACCAATGGAAGAAACACGAATGAATAGAGTAAGGTATACAGAGAAAAAAAGAGCATTTGTCGATATGGAGATTCTGTATCTGACATCATCCAGATTGTAATCGTTGCTGCCCCTCCCATTGCACCCGAAATGATGCCTGATAAATCACCTCCATTGATGCTATGCGTTACCATGCAGCTTGTTATTGTGACGCCCAGAAACCCGACAAATGTGCCAATCCAAACATAGCGATCTGACAACCTTCTGAACACCAGAAATGAAATGATCGGGACAAAAACTGGTGATGTCTGCTGAAGTAACACTGCTGTACTCAGCTCCGTATTCTTAACGGCATAGAAGTAGGTAATGAGTGCAAAAAATGTAAATAGTGACCGCAGTGCATGCAGTTTTTTTCTTTCAGATTTAAAGCTTAATTTTCCAGAATGCCAACCCACAAACAATACGCAGATAAAGCTGAAAACATTTCGCCAGAACACTAATGAAAAGACATCCATCTTATAAGAAACATATTTGACGATCATCCCTGCCAAAGCGAACATTAATGCAGATAGCGTAATATTAGAAACAGCCTTTAAGTACATTATTTATTACCCTTAGAGATTACCACTCATAGTCATATCTACAAAGTGTTTCCACAAAAACAAAAAAATAGTGTAGCACTGAATTGAACGGTCCACCCTTGATTCCCATGCGAAGGTATTAGTATATTGATCATTAAGGTATCTATCAGTGACTAAGTCCAAAAAATCTCGATAACTGTTCTTAATATTCGATGAAATATACATATAAACGGAGGGGGTATACAAAGTTTGAAGATAGTAAGTCGACTGCTACCTGAAGTACGTTCAGTGCTGAAGTTGGGGTCCGCCTGGAAAACGGAAATTTTCCCACGTTAAACCTATTTTTTTAGCCGCCAGAAGTTAACAGGCTGCTTCGAGCTGTGAGTTCAACAGATCGATGCAACGCTATCCTTAATCAAAGGGGACATCTCTGGAAAACAGGATGCCCACTATGAGCGAAAAATGAAAGCTGTGACGTCTCATAAATCGCCTCAACTTTCAACCTGAACTAACCCACGATACTAAAGACCGAAGATCTTTCATTATCTGTCCGCATTAGAACTTCCTGTTCCGGAAGCTGGAATACATCATCAGATAGCGTTTCAGATTGCGTAGCGTCATCAGTTTCATCAGCGTTTGCGGGCGCATCTTTTTATTGCGGATGTAGTACAGGGTGAAAAGCTGATATTTTTTACTCGATACGTCTAATTTGGCTTTGTGCTTACGGTAAAAATCCAGGTAACCCGCAAACTTTCGTCCTGAACAAGTGATGCGGACCTCTCCGTGATTGACATAAAGCACCTGAGTGATCGCATCCAGCTTGAAAGGATCGCCGAAGGTTTCTGCCAGCCGGTAAAAGGCATCGTAATCCTGTGCGGCCGTTAGGCGCTCATCGAACAGAACCTGCTGCATCCTACTGGTTAAGGTCAGCATCTGGTTGCCGATAATATTCCGCTTATCAAACAGACTCTTTTTATAGGCCGGTTTCGGATACACCTGCAACTCATCAGGATGGTGGTATCCGATACTGTCGCAGAGGTAATCATTGGCGTATAAAAAGCCGTGCTGCTGAAGTTTATACTGGCAGGCAAGAAAAGAGGACAGGCGTGTCGGCAACCATTCATCATCATCATCCAGACCTGTTATCAGATAGCCCCGGGCCATTCGTATTGCCTGATTCCGTACAGCACAGGCCCCGGAATTAAATTCATTGCGGACATAGGTAATGCGCTGGTCATTCAGATCGGCAATATACGTCTGGAGTTGCTCAAATGACGATGAAAAATCGTCGATTATAATGAGTTCCCAGTGTTCATAGTCCTGCTTCAACACCGATTGTATGGCCCTGATCGTCAGCGTTTCCCGATTCCAGGTGGGCATATAGACGGAGATGAGCGGCTGGGATGACAGTGTGTCACTGTCAATATTCTCCAGTTCCGTCAGCGCCCCGGTAAACCGGGTTTCTCGAACATCACTCCCGGAAAAATTCACGCCGGTACAATCTGCGTGACTGAAAATCGCACCTTCAGTTTTACAGTGGCTGAAATTCGCCCCTGTCAGTGAAGCATAAGAGAAATCAGCCCCCCGAAGATCGCTGAACGAAAGATCACATCCCGATAAATTAATATTGCGCAAGTTAAGCCTCCGGAGATCCATAAACCGCAGGTCAGCACCTGCCATATCCGACTGATGATGAGAGTTTTTAATAGGATTATGATATTTCAGCAGTTTTCTTTGAATTCTTTTTTTGCTGTTCATGTTCAGCTTACAGTGAGTACCGATAAAAAATCAGGATCGCAGTTAATCACTCTCCTTACCTTCCTGCAATCAGACCCAGACATTTTCAGAAATATGCTCAAAGACAAACTGACACTCATTAACATTCATTCATATATTGCCGCATGCGGAGCAAGGCTGCTCTCCCTTTCATAGATAGATTTTTTGAGGCGGAACTGGAAATTATCAAACTCATGGCTTCGACGCAGGTATTAAAGCGCAGACTCGCATAGCTGGCTCAGCCTTAGCCGTTCGAGTAGCGCAGGGTTGAGTGGCAGACAGAGGCAATCTTCCCCCAGCGCTAGCTCGCTTTCGATGACATTTTGGCGGGAGATAAAGCGCTTGCGGTACTCGGTTGGCGTCAACCCACAATACTTATTGAAGGCGGCAATCAGGTATTTATGTTCCTGAAAGCCGCAGTTGTGGCTTATCTCGGTTATCGACGTTCGGGTATCGCGCAGCAGAGTACGGGCTTTGTTGAGTCGTACCAGCGTCAGGTACTCTTTGAAATTATGCCGGCTCACCTTCTTAAACATGCGTGAAAACCACGAGTAGCTCACCCCACAATGGTGGGCGACATCGCTCAACGTCAGCGGCTGGTCAAAGTGCTGATTAATAAACTCGATCCCCTCTTTGATCATTGCTTCTTCACGCAGCGAGCTTTCTTCCCGTTGCGTCGGCTCTCCCGCCGCCACCAGCGCATCCAGCAACAGGTAAGTTGCTGCAATACGCTGAAACGGCGCACGGTTATCGACAAGCTGGTCAAGCAGTGCCGCCAGCCGCCGCTGCACCTGTCGGTCAGCCTCGGTGGCAACCCCCGCCTGAGTACGCCATTTCAGCGACGGTGCCGAGTGCAGCTCGTCAAAAAGCCCCGGGGAAAACTGGACAGTCACCAGTTCGCTACCCGCCTCTTCTGCACACAGGGAATGCACCTCTTGCGCATTGATATAGAGCATCTCTCCCTGCGAAAGCACCACACGCTGCTGGCCAACGGCGAGTGAAAACCGTCCCGCCAGCACCGTGATAAGCTCCGGAGCCGGATGCCAGTGAGGTTCGCAATAACGCACCTCAGCGGCAAACACGTTCAGTTTCTCCGCGTCAAAAGCAATCAGCTCGTAGCCGCTATTGACCGTTTGTCGCCCGGTTTGTGCCGTCGGGCCCGGATGAGTCACTGAAAAAGGAAACATGCAATATCTCTTATCGTTAACGGTTATTCTCGCCCGACCAGCACGGCATTTAGCTCGTCACGCTCAATGTCCAGCGCCAGGAACTCCGTCAGGGCAATGAGCAGTCCACAGAACAGATCTGGTGCCAGGCGGATCAGCTTTTCACGCACCTGGTCTGGCGACAGTTGGCTTTTCCCGGCAATAAGCGCCACTACCCGTGCAAAGGCTTCCGGTTGCTGAATTAACTGCTGCAGGGAATTATCATCGCGCAGAGGTACATGGCGTGACGGGCAGTCCACTTCGACTTCGGCATACAGCGATAAATCACGAGAGGAACGGCCCACGTGAATCTGCCATGTCCCCGGCGTGATGACCCAATCGGCCAGTCCCGGATGGTAACTGGCCAGCTCGGCTATCGGTAATTGCAGACTCACCCGACGAGTTTCACCGGCGGCTAAGGCCACTTTACTAAAGCCCTTAAGCGCTATCACTTCGCGGATAAGTTCACCGTCCGGTGCGCTAACGTAGAGCTGGGCTATCTCTTTGCCATCACGCTGGCCGACATTCGTGAGATCAAATGAAAGCGTGAGCGTGTCGGCTTCCCCCACCTGCGGGGCCGACAGATCCAGATTCGCGTAGGTAAATTGCGTATAGCTTAAGCCAAAACCAAACGGGAAGCGCGGGGTCAGGCAGCGCTTATCATAATAGCGATAGCCGACGAACAGCCCTTCTGCATAATGATGACGTAAATTTTCACCCGGATAGTTCAGCCAGGCTGGCGTCTCTTCCAACGTATTCGGTACCGTCACCGTCAGTTTGCCGCAAGGGTTGCGTTTGCCGAACAGAATTTCTGCTACTGCACGTCCCATTCCTTGTCCGGCAAAGAAGGTCTCCAGCAGCGCTTTACACTGACTGAGCCACGGCATTACCACCGCATCGCTGTTTGCCAGTACCACCACCACATTCGACTGAACCTGTGACACTTCACAGATCAGGCGCTCATGCCCCGCCAGAATATTCAGATCATGACGATCGCCGTTTTCACCGTCTTCACCTACGGCGGTACTGACAAAGATCACCGCCACATCAGCATCTTGTGCCACCCTTCTGGCCTGCTCCAGGGCAGCTTCATCATCGTTGAGATCGTCTGGTGCGCCAACTGCCCAGGTAACGTTAAAGTCATCGCCTGCGAGGTCAAAAATTTCATCCAGCGGGCGGTCAAGTAGATACGGTACCGTGGTCGCGCAGCCGGACCCTTGAATCACTGGCTCCAGCGCCGGTTTACCGAGTACGGCTATACGGCGCGTTTTTTCCGGGCGCAACGGCAAAATATCATCGTCATTTTTCAGCAGTACAATCGATTCTGCTGCCAGGTGCTGCGAAAGCACATGATGCGCGGGGAAATCGGCCCGTGCGTCCGGACGACGGTTGCGCTGCACTTTATCCAGCAGCACCAGCATGCGATGGCAGGCACGATCAACAACGGCCATCGGGACTTCTCCTGCGTCGATCGCTGTCAACAGTGTCTGTTTATCGCGGCGGGTTTCTGGCATTGCCAAATCATTCCCTGCCAGCAAGGACGCCGGACGGTCTTTAATACCATACCAGTCAGACATGACCAGTCCGTCATAGCCCCATTCATCACGCAGTACCTGCGTTAACAGGAACGGATCCTGAGACGTTTGCACGCCGTTTAAGCGGTTATAGGAAGACATCACCGTCCACGGCTGCGATTTGGCAATCGCCCGCTGAAAGCCCGCCAGGTATATTTCGCGTAACGCACGTTCCTCGATAACCGAGTCCATCTCCGTGCGTCGGTACTCTGAATTGTTGGCGGCGAAGTGCTTCAGGCTGGCGCCCACGCCTTCGTCCTGTAAGCCATTAATCAGTGCGGCGGCAATATCCCCGCTCACCACCGGGTCCTCAGCGTAATATTCGTATCCGCGCCCGGCAAGCGGCGTGCGGCGAATATTGATCCCTGGCCCGAGCAGGATGCCTACGCCCATGTGCTGGCATTCGCGTCCCAGCGCCTGACCCATCTGATAAACCAAATCCACATCCCAACTGCACGCCAGGCTTGAACCATTCGGAAAGCAGGTGGCCGGTAGCGAGGCGCTAAAAAGGGCTTCACTGCCCCCTTTCGCCGCCGGTTCTTCAGCACTGGCCTGGTCGGCGGTCTGGGTGATCACTGAAATGAAATCATCCATGCTCCATTTCTCGCTGCCATCGATTTGCGCACTGCTGTAGCGCACGCCATAGGTGCCGTCGGTCATAACAATATCGTCGATATCGTGCTGCGGCAGGCTGGCAGTACGCCATAGGCCGCTCCCGGTCAGTAGAGCGACTTTCTCTTCTGTAGTCATTGCGGCGATAAGGCGGTTAAAATCACGATTCATTTCTCTGACTCCATGAGGTTAAAGCGCGTTTTGTTTACGCAGGCTGATTTTTTGCACAATATCGCGATAGGTTTTTTCATCCAGCGAATAGGCAGCGATAAAGATAGCGCTGATAGCAAACATCGCGCCGGGGAACAGCGTCATCAAAATATTGATACCATTCAGGGCACTGGCGCTGATATTCCCGGCCTCATAGTGATAATAATCCAGCATCCATCCGGCGCAACCGCCACCAATCGCCATCGCAATCTTGGTGATAAAATTAAAGAAACCGTAAATAGCGCCTTCGGTACGCACGCCGTGATGCCATTCCGCATATTCTACAGTGTCGGCAATCATCGACCACATCGCAACAAACCCCATCCCTAACGTAATACTAAACAGGCTTACGCCACTCATTATCAGCCATATATTATGGGCAGCAACAAAATACTGCATTAATACACCAAGGGCGCCTATCAACAGTGCCACTTGCACCATTTTCTTTTTGCCCATTATTGCAATGATTTTTTCTGATATCACAGTCCCTAAAATATAAGCCGCTGACTGAATCATAAAGAATGTGGCGGTAAAACCTTCGTTGCCGATAATGTATTTAATAAAGTAGATAGCAATAGCCATCCATACGGTATAGGCAATATAGAAAAAGACGGTAAACAGCGACAGGTTGATGAGTGGCGTATTGCCGACGACGGCGCGAAACATTTCGCGCAGGGTGGGAGCTGGCGTCTCTTCTTCTTCACCGACGCGTTCTTTGGTCATGCCAAAGCAGGCAAGGAACAGGAAGGTGGCCAGCAGTGCAAAACAGGATACCGCAAAGACATAGCCTAACTGTTTGTCATCAAAGGGGGAGATCAGTAAATCGGCAGTGGTTGATACAATAAGGTAGCCAATAATAGCCAGCACAAACCGGTACACTGACAAAGACGATCGTGATGCTTCATGTTGCGTCAGTCGATTGGTCAGCGCCGAGTATGGCGTGTTCACCGCAGTGTAAGCCAGGCAGTAAATTGTATACGAGATCAGGGCAAAAAAGAATTTCGCTTGACCGCCAAACGGTACAAAGCAAAGCACGGTCAAGAACCCGAGCGGAATGGCGCCATATAACAACCAGGGGCGCAGCTTTCCATAGCGGCTGTGCATTTTATCAATCGCAAAGCCAATCAGAATATTGAAGATGGCATCAATAACGCGGGCAATAACAAAAATCAAACTGGCCTGTGTGGCACTAAGCCCGTAGATATTGGTATAGAAAAACAAGAGAAAGAGAGAGACAAAACCAAATGACAAATTAGAGGCAAAGTCACCGAAACCATAACCTATTTTTTCTTTAATGCCGATAACGACATAGCTTGTGGAGAGTTTGTTTTCTGTTTCCATTTTGAACTGCCCATTTTTGTAATATGCCCGGGCAGTATATGCCAGGGGTTATTTAATCACTTTGCGTTCTTTGTCCGGGGGATTCCTGTTTTTTGTCTTTATAGAGAAGTGTGAACGAAATCACAGGGCTTCGCAGGCAGGGACATCCTGGAACCACATGCGCTTATGCCTGCTCTCCTCCCTGCCTATCTGCTCTCAGTCACAAAATCCACATCGCTTTTCTGCCCTTTCTTGACAACCTGAATCAGGAGTGTCAATTCTTGCTTCACCGATTGAGCAAATGTAGCAGCAATGATAATGAAAAGCTGTATTTTGGTTTCCTGATGTTTAAGCAAAACCGCTGCCTCAGTGAATTAATGGTGAGGCGGTCATCTTATTCGAGTCAGTGAGGAGCAGAACTATGCGTTACCCTACAGTATTCAAAGCATCGCTTATTGCGGCAATAGGTTTTAGCGGCATGGCACAGGCGCAGGAAGCCGCTACTGTTGCTTTTCTGATGCCCGATCAGGCATCCACCCGTTATGAGCAACATGATTTTCCCGGCTTTAAAACGGAGCTGACCAGGCTCTGCCAGCAGTGCAAGGTTATCTACCAGAACGCCAATGCCAGCGCCTCTTTGCAACAGCAGCAGTTCAACTCCGCCATTGCCCAGGGCGCGAAAGTGATTGTCCTGGATCCGGTTGACTCCTCTGCCGCTGCCGGTCTGGTGGAAATAGCCCACTCCCAGGGCGTGAAAGTGGTGGCTTACGACCGCCCTATCCCCGGCAAGCCGGCCGATTTTTATATCTCCTTTGATAACGAAGGCATCGGCTACGCGATATCCGCCTCGTTGGTTGAACAACTGAAGGCGACAAACGTGCCCGCTGGCGCCGGTGTGCTGCAGATTAACGGCTCGCCGACCGATGCCGCTGCGGGTCTGATTCGCGACGGTATCCACCGCGGGCTGAAGGACACCGGTTACAAAACGTTAGCTGAGTTCGACACGCCGGAATGGGCTCCGCCAAAGGCGCAAGAGTGGGCTGCCGGTCAGATAACCCGCTTCGGCGATAAAATTAAGGGTGTGGTCGCGGCGAACGACGGGACCGGTGGTGGGGCTATTGCCGCCTTTAAATCCGGCGGTGTACAGCCCATTCCTCCGGTAACCGGCAACGATGCGACAATCGCCGCATTGCAGTTGATTATCGCCGGTGATCAGTACAACACCATCTCCAAACCGTCGGAAATCGTTGCTGCCGCTGCCGCGAATGTTGCTGTGCAGCTGATCAATGGTCAGAAGCCTAAGGCCACCTCAACCCTCTACAACACACCGTCACAGCTCTTTGTTCCGGCGGTGATCACCGCCAAAAATATCAAAGCGGAAATCTTTGATAAGAAAATCCAGACCCCGCAACAGGTCTGTACCGGAGAGTACCAGCAGGCCTGCCAGAAATTAGGGATCCTCAACTAAGTCGCAGCAGGTGCGTTCGCAGACGCACCGACGATAAGAAGGTTTTTACTATGTTAATCGACAATGGCCTCGCCCCGCGCACGGATAGCCCGCTTCTTCAGTTAAGGAAAATCTCTAAAAACTTTGGCGCCGTTTCCGCCCTGACGGATATTGATCTCGACGTTTATGCGGGTGAAGTCGTGGCACTGGTTGGCGATAACGGCGCAGGTAAATCGACGCTGGTTAAAGTGCTGGCGGGCGTTCATCAACCTACTTCCGGCACTATTGAATTTGAAGGTAAGGAAATCACCCTCGATAGCCCGGGCAAGGCGCTGGAGCATGGAATTTCCACTGTTTTTCAGGATCTGGCGTTGTGCGAAAACCTCGACGTGGTGGCGAATCTGTTTCTGGGGCATGAGCTGTCGGCCTGGCAGCTCGACGAAGTGAGCATGGAGGTGCAGGCATGGACGCTGCTCAACGAGCTGGCTGCCCGCATTCCTTCCGTGCGCGAACCGGTCGCCTCCCTTTCTGGCGGACAGCGGCAAACGGTTGCCATCGCGCGCTCGCTGCTGCTCCATCCAAAAATCATTATGCTCGATGAGCCCACGGCCGCCCTCGGCGTGGCGCAGACTGCAGAAGTGCTGAACCTGATTGAGCGGGTACGCGAGCGCGGGCTGGGCGTGATTATCATCAGCCACAATATGGAAGACGTGCGAGCCGTTGCCGACCGAATCGTTGTTCTGCGGCTGGGCCGCAATCAAGGCATCTTCACACCGGAAGCTACCAACCAGGATCTGGTCGCTGCCATTACCGGGGCGACGGAGAACGCCGTGTCGCGCCGGGTCGAAAGAAAAACGCATGAACATACGACGGGAGTGAGCTGAGCCATGACCACAACCACCAATAAACCGCTGATGCCTGAAACCAGGCTAGACCGTAGCGACGAGCGTGTCAGCCACCAGGACAGCATCTCCGGCCTGCTGCGCGCGTATATCAACCGCATAAAAACAGGCGACCTGGGGATGATCCCCGTGGTCCTTGGGCTTATCATTATCTCCATCGTTTTTACCGTGCTTAACCCGATTTATCTGGCTCCGAATAACCTCGTCAATATGCTTTTCGACTGCGCCACGGTGGGCTTTATCTCGCTGGGTATCGTCTGCGTGTTGCTGCTGGGTGAGATTGACCTTTCCGTCGGGTCGATGAGCGGCCTGGCCTCGGCCATTATCGGCGTGCTGTGGGTGAACCAGGGCTGGCCCGTCATTGGCGCAATAGCCGTTGCGCTGGCAGTGGGCGCCGCCGTAGGCCTGCTCTACGCCCAGCTTTACAGCCGCTTAGGGATGCCGAGCTTTGTGGCAACCCTTGCCGGACTGCTGGCGCTGCTCGGTATGCAGCTGTATATCCTCGGCCCGTCGGGAAGTATTAACCTGCCCTACGTTTCCCCGCTGGTGCGTTTCGGCCAGGTACTGGTGATGCCGGGCTGGCTGGCACATCTGTTTGCGTTGCTACCGGGAGTGCTAATGCTGGTCCAGGGGTTGCGCACCCGCGCGCGACGGACTCAGGCCAACCTGTCCTGCGAACCGCTCAGCTCACTTTGGGCGCGCAGCATTTTTCTCACCGCCGCGTTCGAGTTTATGGTGTTTTATCTCAATATAGGTCGAGGTGTACCGTGGGTTTTTGGGCTGTTTATCCTCGTCGTCGTGGTACTGAACTATGCCCTGAAACGCACAAAATGGGGCCGCTCAATGTTTGCCGTAGGGGGTAATCGCGAGGCTGCGCGCCGCTCCGGCATTAATGTACGCCGTATTTACATCAGCGCGTTTATGATTTGTTCCGTGCTGGCCACAACCGGCGGGATCCTTGCCGCTTCACGCCTGGCTTCTGCCAGCCAGCAGGCGGGGACCGGGGATGTGAATCTTAACGCTATCGCGGCAGCGGTGATCGGCGGCACCAGCCTGTTTGGCGGACGCGGCAGCGCGTACTCTGCCCTGCTCGGCATCATCGTTATTCAGTGTATTTCCAACGGGCTGACGCTGCTCAATCTGCCGTCGTCGTTACGCTATATGATCACCGGCGGCGTGCTGGCTATTGCCGTCATTGTGGATTCGATGGCGAGGCGTTCGCGGGTGAGCCACGGTCGCGCCTGAATTCAGAAAAGAGGGGAAGCGCAGAAACCGGGGTCACAACGTCCGTTGACGTACCCGGGATGGTTTCTGCGCCGCCCTGGTAGGGGCAAACGTCAGGCGAGCGCTGGCTGCAAAGCATCAATAAGTTCTTCAAGCGTTGGATAGCGCCCGAGCGCCGCCGAAAACTTTACGTCCTGGTAATCGGCGGCCACCACAAAGGTTTCGATTTTTGCCCGCCGGGCGGCGGTAAAACCACTCAGACTGTCCTCAATGACTCGGCACTCCCTGGCCTCCAGCCCCAGCTTAAACATCACCTTATGATAGACAGCGGGATGAGGCTTGCCGAAAGGCTCCTCGTCCGCGCTGCATACCACGTCAAACCAGTCCCACAGCTTCAGTCGGTCAAACACTGCTTCAATTATCTGTTTACAGGATGACGTCGCCAGCGCCAGGCGGTAACCTGCGGCCCGGAAGCTGCGCAGTGCCTGATCCAGCCCGCTCATAGCCACGCCCTCGCTGCGAATGGCGGCGCAAACCCGCGCGACAATCTGCACTTCGACCTGCCGCGAAGAGATGCTCAACGCGTATCTTTCACACCATAGCCTTGCAATATCATCAATCCGTTTCCCCTTGGTGGTGCTTTCGCATTCCTCAACCGTTATCGCAATTCCCTGTTTTGCCAGCACCTCGATTTGGGCCCGCTGCCAGAAGCCTTCCGAATCGATAATGACGCCGTCCATATCAAAAATAACCGCTTGTACGCTCATTGCTGTTCCTGTTCCATTAGCGGCTGGCAGGGTACGCCAGCCGTCACTGTCTTAAGACGCCCGCACCACCGCGTTGTCGGTTTTATCCACACGGCTTTCAAAGCCAGGCTGTTCAACACGAATAAAGTGGCAAAGGAAAAAGGCGATGATATAAAGCGTGGTGTAGGCAATCACCACCCCAATGGTGCTGAAGTACGGCAGCAGCACTACCGCAATTGCTGGTGCCAGGAAGTTAGACAAGCCCGCAGAGAGATTGTAGACCGAAATCGCAGCCCCTTTGTGACGCGGCTCGAGCGCCGGGAAAACGGCCGCCATCGGCACGAATGCCGCGACGAAAATCCCCAGAGAAATAGCCGGAAGTAGCGCCATGGCGAAGTTATGCCCGAAATGCTGCGGCACGTAGTAGAACGCCAGGCTTGAAAGGGCCATACCGATGCAGCCGAACCAACGGACGACGCGCATCCAGCCCATTTTTTCCGCCACTATGCCCCAGAAAATATTCGAGAAAATGGTCGTAAAGAAGAATACCGCCCACACCTGGAGCCACTCAGAGGTGCTGAAGCCCAGCTCATCGACGAACATCAGCGGCATGATTACCGCAAAGCCAAACAGCGACAACGTGTTGATAATGCGCACCATACTCGAATACATAATGCTACGGTTGGTATAGAGCAGCGTAATCGCCCGGCTCAGCTCGTTGAGTTTCTCTTTGGTCGTCAGGTTATGCATGTGCGTTGGGGTATGCACGTTACGCAGGGAGATCATCGCAATCACCCCGCCCGCCAGGCAGAAGAACAGCGCCATCCACAGCGTACCCAGTTCGCCAACCAGTGGAATGGTAAAACTCGGAATGTAGCTGCCCGCCACGCCAATACCAATCGAATAGACCGCCCAGTACCAGCCCAGCGCGGAGCTGGCATTCTCGCTCTTCACGTTATGGATAATCACCACGATGAAGGAGTAGAGGAACAGCGGGTACGCAAAACCGCGAATGCCGTAGAACAGCAGGATCAGCGCGTAGTTAGCATGCCCCAGACCGAAGGTCAGGAACAGCACGTGGAACACACACCACAGCACAAATCCGATAAACATGGTTTTCTGCGGCGTAATAATTTCGGCAACCACCCCGGAAACCCAGGCGGACAGCGCGGCGGCGAGGCCATAGAGCGTAAAGGCAAACGATGCCTGGGCGGGCGAAAAGCCCAGCTCTTTGATGTAGTGAGAGAGGAACGCCAGCTCAAACCCGTCACCGGTCATGAATACGGCGATAGCGATATAGCCCCACAGCAGGTGAAGCGGTAATCCAAACCATTGTTTATTCGCAACGGACATAGTGACCTCGTTTCTTTTGTACAGGGTAAGCCCGGCCGCAGCCGGGTCACTTTTATTATTAAAATCAGAAGGTTCTATAATTCAGATCGTTCAGGTAGAGCGCCGTAAAGTGCGCGTAGCGTTTCATCAACGCGGCATGCTGCTGAGCCCGTGGCGACCAGCTCTGGTATATTTCAGGTTTTCTGCAAACCGATGCCAGATCTTTACCCGCCGCCAGACAGGCCAGACGGGCTGCCCCGAGCGCACCGCCGGTTTCGCCCCCCTTGTGGGTGACAATAGGCATATTGAGCACGTCCGCCAGCAGCTGCGCCCAGAATGGACTACGGGCACCACCGCCGACCAATGAACACTGCTCGATGTGCGTACCACTTTCCTGCAACACCCGCAGTCCATCTGCAAGACCGAAGCTCACGCCTTCCAGCACCGCATACCCCATGGTGGCGCGACTGCTGGCATGCGTTAGCCCGTGGAAAATGCCCTTCGCATTCGGATCGTTATGAGGTGTGCGTTCCCCGGAAAGATATGGCAGGAACATGGGTGCCTCCGCCTTTTCCTGCTCGCTCAGCTGCGCGACTTCCTCAAGCAACGCCGTTTCGGTCACACCCACCAGTCGGCAGAACCATTGCAGGCAGCTGGCAGCGCTCAGCATGACGCTCATCTGATGCCAGCGATTGGGCAGCACGTGGCAAAACGCATGCACCGCAGAGGCCGGCGCCGGGCGATAGGCTTCGTTAACCACAAACAGCACGCCGGAGGTGCCCAGAGAAATAAACGCATCCCCTGGGTTAACCGCCCCCACGCCTATGGCACTGACCGCGTTGTCTCCCCCCCCACCGGCGACCACCACCGACGGGTTAAGCCCCCAGCGCGCGGCGATTTCCGGGGAAAGCGTGGCAGAGGCGTCACAGCCTTCCACCAGCGCTGGCATGTTGTGCCTGGACAGACCGCACTTAGCAAGCAGGCTGTCTGACCAGTCGCGGCGCGCCACGTCCAGCCAGAGCGTGCCTGCCGCGTCGGACATGTCAGAGATTTTTTTCCCCGTCATTCGCAGCCGCAGGTAATCCTTCGGCAGCAAAACCGAGTCGATACGTTTGAAGTTTTCTGGCTCATGCCTGCGAACCCACAGCAGCTTCGGTGCGGTAAATCCCGGCATAGCGAGGTTCCCGGCCACCGCGTGAAGCTCTGGGGCTATTTCTTCCAGCTCCGCGCATTCCTGCGAGCTGCGGGTGTCGTTCCACAGAATGGCCGGGCGGATCACATTGTCTGACTCATCCAGCAACACCGCGCCGTGCATCTGCCCGGAGAGACCAACGGCTTTAATTGCCGACCAGTGCTGTTCACATTTCTCTTTCAGCGTGCTCATCAGGTAGTCGGTGGCCTCCCACCAGGCCTGTGGGCTTTGTTCTGACCAGTGCGGATGGGGCCGCTGTATGGTCAGCGGTGCGCTGTGGCTGGTCACGATGTCACCGTTTTCGTCAATGACCAGCGCTTTTACTTCTGAGGTGCCGAGATCGATGCCTAAGTACATGATGTATTCCTCAGCGGATCAGCGAATAAACAGCCTGAATTTTTTCACGCAGCAGCGCGGTGAAATCGTCCCGCTGCGCTAATTCCCCGAACAACGCTTTGTCACCGGCGTAAAGCGCCACGGGATCTTCGGCATTGAACATGGCATGCACCGCATTTGCGTCCAGAATGCCGTCCTGGTATTCATACGGCAGCAGGCCCTTATGCCACTGCTCCATGAAGACAAAGAACAGCGCTGGCAGCATGGCGGTCGCGTGCGGCACGGTACCGCGCTGATAGCATTCGATCATCGTCGGAGTCATCATCGCCGGGATTTTCGAGAAACCGTCCGCCGCCACGCGCTGATTGGTATCTTCGATATACGGATTGGTGAAACGCTTCAGAACCACGTCGCGGTAGGTCGGCAGGTCAATGCCGTTATCGCCCAGGCTTGGGATCACATCTTCGGTGACGTAGCGGTCGGCCACGGCGTAGATAGCATCCGTGAGAGTGCTTTCGTGAATAAACGTCCTCCCCATCAGCGTGCCCGCCCAGGCAATGCAGCTATGGGAGGCGTTCAGGATACGGATTTTCGCCTCTTCGTAAGGGATGACCGACTCGACCATCTCCACGCCAACGGCCTCAAGATCCGGGCGAACGTCGCGGAAAGTGTCCTCAACCACCCACTGGATAAAGGTTTCACCCATCACCGGAGCGTTATCGTCAATGCCGGTCTGCGCTTTGATGCGCGCAGGCAGATCCGCCGCCGGACGAGGAGTAATGCGGTCAACCATCGTGTTCGGGCAGGTCGCATTGGCTGCCAGCCACGCGATGACGGGCTGCTTGCCGCACAGTTCGAGGAACTCCACCAGCCCGTCGTGGAAACGCTCACCGTTGTGGCGCACGTTATCGCAGTTCAGCAAGGTCAGAGGACCCGCGCCGTTTGCCATACGTTGCTCAAGGATACGAGTGATAACGCCATAAATCGTTTTGTTGCCGCCCTTCAGGTCACCGGCCAGATCGACATTTGCGACCTCCAGCCTGTGGGAGGTGTTCAGGTAGTAACCCGCTTCCGTCACGGTGAATGCGATGACTTTGGTTTCCGGCTTCGCTCCTTCTGAAATCAGCGGCTGCAGGTCAGCCTGCCATGGCAGCAGTTTCTGAATGGAGGTGATCTCTTCATACGCCCTTTCTCCTTCCGGGCTGACCGTTTCCAGCACGTAGCGGCCCTTCTGCGCCGTCAGAGCGGCGACGACATGTTCCGCATCATTGCGTATATTCCCTGCAGCGATGTGCCAGCGGGTATCCCCCTGAGCAATCAAACGGTGCAAGTACCAGGCCTGATGTGCGCGGTGAAAAGATCCCAGACCAATGTGTAACCAGGTATTCGTAGTCATGACGTAGCTCTCCATTCAGATTTGTGAACTGAATGTAATTGAACATTTAATTAAATTAAGAGCGTTACATCACAAAAGAGCAAATGACCTATTAAATTACAAATGACCAGATGCAGATAAATTAGTGTTGCCTGCCTGGCCTGCACACGCCAGAATGCAGGTATCACAACGGGAACAAGCTTTCCGTGTCCCCTTCTAAGGTGCTGAAAAAATTGATAACTGAAGACGATATCCGGTTGGATCAGAAAGTACGCGCCGCGTGGATGTACTACATTGCCGGACAAAACCAGAGCGAGATAGCCACCCAGCTCGGGACCTCCCGGCCTGTCGTACAGCGCCTGCTGGCGGCGGCTAAAGAAGAAGGCATCGTCTCCATCGGTCTTAACCACCCGGTGGCCAGTTGCCTGAACTACGCGCAAATGCTGAAAGAGAAATACGATCTTATCGAGTGCAGCGTTGTCCCCGCTTTTACCCGCGACATGACGCTCGACAGCGTCTCCTTCGGTTGCTATCAGCTGATGAAGAAATATCTTCACAGCGATGAGGATAAGGTGGTTGGCGTGGGCTCAGGCTTAACGCTAAAAAAAACCATCCGGCGGATTGATTTCGACAGCGCCAATACGCGCTGTGTGGCATTAATCAGCGCCATGAACGCGGACGGGAAGTGTAACTACTATGACGATGTACCGCTGCTGCTGGCCAGTAAAATCCAGGCCAATTATTATCAGTGGCCTGCGCCTCGCTACGCGCAGACGTCGCTGGAACATCAGATGTGGTGCTCGAACCGCCTGTTTAACAACGTCTCCGATGTCGCGCTGGATGCAGACGTTATTTTCGTCGGCATCGGCGCGCTGACGCAGGACAGCCCTATCGTGAAAGACGGTTTCATCACCCTCGAACAGTTGGATACGCTGACCTCGCAGGGGGCCATCGGGGAGATTCTGGGCCGCTTTATTGATGCCAGCGGCGACGTGGTAGAGAGCGATATCAACAATCTGATCACCAGCTTTGATATCCGCCGCAGCCCGTGTCCGCGCATTGCCGCCGCCTGCGGTGAGGATAAGCGCAGTGTGATTTTCTCGGCGCTTAAGGGCAAGTGGATTAACGGCCTGGTGACCGATGAGCACACCGCCCGGTGGCTGCTGACCCGCTAAAGCGGGCTGCCGATAGTGAGCGTGGGCGGGATTTCGATGCACTGAATTTTGGCGTCGCCGGAATCGATAATTGAAAACGCCGCTTCCAGCATCGCCGGGACATCCTGACGCACCATATCGATATCGTGACCCAACAGCGGCACGAACGGATCCCAGTCAAAGCAGCCCATCGGCGGCTGCTGCGTGCCAGTTTGCCCACGGGCGGACAACCACTGCACCACCCCTTCCAGCGAAATGGTCGAATTGACAAACAGGCCGTAGACGCCATCTTCCGGCGGCATAAAATCCGCCAGGCTCGCCTGAACATGCTTTGGCGAGTAGCCGTCAACAAAGGTGTTTTTAGCTGACACGACAAGGCCCGCCGCCTGATGCGCATCCCGAAAGCCGCGCAGACGTTCACGGGTGTTGTGGTCGTTGCGCCTGCCGCCAATAAACGTCAGCGCGACCTTCTTGCCAAAGCGCTTCTCAGCGTTGAGCAGAATACGTTCGGTCAGTGCCTTTGCTCCGGCGTAGTTATCGGAGATAACCGAAGGCGCGAGCGTGCCCGGCAGGTCGAGATTCAGCGTGTGAACGCCCGCCTGCGAACACAGCTCAGAGATTTCATCAGGCCGCGTCGCCCCGGTCGCAATCACCCATTCAACCTGCCAGGAGAGCATGGTACGCACCGCCTCCAGTTCCAGCTCCGGGTCGCGGCGGGTACAGGTGATAATCGGGAACAGGCCGCGTTCACGCGCCATCTCTTCAAATTTTTCGACAATGGAGCCGAAGTAGCGGTTATCGTATTTCGGTACAATCATACCAATCACGCGGGATTTATCTTTGCGCAGCAGGCTGGCCTGCCGATTGACCGCGTAGCCCTGCTCCTGAGCCACCTGGGTGACTTTCTCGGCCAGCTTCGCGCTGATGCGGCGCTTCTTCCAGTTACCATTAAGAATGGCGCTCACCGCACTTGCCGACACCCCGGTCATTTCTGCCAGATCGTAAATCGTTATTTTCTTCGTTTTCCTGGTGCGTATCACAAATTTCTCTCTCCGTTTTTTATCGGGCTTGCTGCACATTTCATCTGGTGCTAAATCTGCTCTATCGATTGAGCAATTTGTATTACATCCCAATAATCTGCCTGGCTGACAAGGATTATAAAATGAAAAACACATTACCCTCCAAGAATTGCGCACTGAACGGCAAAGTAGCTGCCATTACCGGTGCCGCCTCCGGCATCGGGCTGGAATGCGCCAGAACGCTGCTGGCGGCAGGCGCGAAGGTTGTATTGATCGACCGCGACGGCGAAAAGCTAGAGAAGTTAACCGCGGAAATGGGTGATAACGCCTTTGCCCTGGTGGTGGATCTGATGCAGCCGCAGCAGGTCGACAATATCCTCGCGGGGATCCTGGAAAAGGCCGGGCGTCTGGATATCTTCCATGCTAATGCTGGCGCCTATATTGGCGGCCCTGTGGCGGAAGGCGATCCGGACGTCTGGGACCGCGTGCTTCACCTTAACATCAACGCCGCGTTTCGCAGCGTGCGGGCGGTTCTGCCTCACCTGATCGCCCAGAAATCCGGGGATATCATTTTCACCAGCTCCATCGCAGGTGTAGTGCCGGTCATCTGGGAACCTATCTATACCGCATCCAAGTTTGCCGTACAGGCATTCGTTCACTCAACCCGTCGCCAGGTTGCACAGTATGGCGTACGTGTGGGTGCAGTCCTGCCGGGCCCGGTGGTCACCGCCCTGCTCGACGACTGGCCGAAAGAGAAAATGGAAGAGGCTCTGGCCAACGGTAGCCTGATGCAGCCGATTGAAGTCGCCGAGTCCGTCTTGTTTATGGTGACGCGCAGTAAAAACGTGACCGTTCGCGATCTGGTCATTCTGCCAAACAGCGTCGATCTGTGATCCAGGGATAATGGATACCAATATGAAAAGTGAAACACAAAGTACCCTGATCGGTGTGGATGTTGGTTCAGGCAGCGTACGCGCCGGGATATTCGACCATGATGGTCATCTGCTAGCCCACGCGTCGCGTCCAATCACGCTACATCGCAGTTCAGGGAATAAAGTCGAGCAATCCAGCTGCGAAATCTGGCAATCGGTCTGTGAGAGTGTTCGTGAAGCGATGAGTGCCGCCGACGTCCCGGCCACCAGCGTGAAAGGAATTGGCTTTGATGCCACCTGTTCTTTGGTGGTGCTGGGGCAAAACGGCGAGTCGCTTCCGGTCAGTGACGCAAACCATCCCGATCGCAATATCATCGTCTGGATGGATCACCGCGCCACCGGGCAGGCCGAGCGCATTAACGCCACAGCACACCCCGTACTGAAATATATTGGTGGCAAAATATCCCCAGAGATGGAAACGCCAAAACTGCTCTGGCTGAAGGAAAATCGCCGGGAAGTGTATGACAATGCCTGGCAGTTCTTCGATCTGGCTGACTTCCTCACCTGGCGCGCCACGGGAGATCTCGTCCGCTCAACCTGCACCGTAACCTGCAAATGGACCTATCTGGCGCACGAAAAGCGGTGGGATGCCGACTATTTTCGTACCATCGGTCTTAACGAACTGGCAGATGAAGATTTCGTGCGTATTGGTCAGCAAATCGTTGAGCCAGGAACCCCTTGCGGAGAAGGACTTAGCCCCAGCGCGGCAGATGAACTGGGGTTGCCTGTCGGTACGCCTGTCGCCGTGGGGATGATTGACGCCCATGCTGGCGGTATCGGTACCGTGGGTGTGGATAAAGGTGCGCGGCACAATCTTGCCTGGGTGTTTGGCACTTCCGCCTGCACAATGACCTCTACGGAAAATCCCGTTTATATTCCCGGTGTGTGGGGACCTTACTATTCAGCTATGGTGCCAGGCATGTGGCTGAGCGAAGGGGGTCAGAGCGCTGCAGGTGCGGCGATTGATCAACTGGTCTCTTTCCATCCTGCTGCCGCTGAAACACGCAAACAGGCAGAAGCCCTTAACGTACCATTACCCGTTTATCTCGCAGATCTCGCGCTGGCGAAAGTCACCGAGCCTTCCCGCACAATAGAGCTGGCCCGTGGAATACACGTGGTGCCGGAGTTTTTAGGCAACCGCGCCCCCTTTGCCGATCCCCATTCCCGGGCAGCCATTGCAGGTCTGGGAATGGAAAATGATTTGGACAATCTGGTCGCACTTTACATCGCAGGGCTTTGCGGGATTGGCTACGGTCTACGGCAGATCGTTGACGCTCAACGCCATGAAGGGGTGGTGACGGATAAGATTGTGATTAGCGGCGGTGCAGGCCAGCATCCACTGGTGCGTCAGCTGCTGGCAGACGCATGCGATCTTCCTGTGGTAACCACGCAGTGCAGCGAGCCGGTATTACTGGGTTCAGCCATTCTTGGCGCAGTGGCAGGAGGCCTGGCCCCCACCGTCAGAGAAGCAATGCAGAAAATGACGAAGCTTGACCGCCAGTTTGATCCACAAGAGAGATACCGTCAGATGCACAAGTCTCGCTACGAGAGCTACATGCTTTTGCAGCAAACGGCGAAGAGGATTCGGGAGAGTTGATATTGTCATTCCCGTGTCTGGGGGACGGATCAATCCACGCTGGTCCGTCATCCCTGCCACACCCCTCCATCAGAAAAAATGATTAATCAGTCAAATCTATATATTTGAATTCATCTTCTTTCGGGGCCAAACTGAACCCAGTCAAACAAATACCGCTCACTAACAGGAATAATAACCATGCAAAACCAACTCCAGGACCGCCAGCAACTTAATGACCTGATGAATGGCTGGATGCACCGCGACTTGGGAGAATGGGATCAACTCCGCGAACTGTTCCATCCTGACGGCACCATCGAAATTACGTGGTTTGAAGGGCTGGCCAGTGAGTTCGTTAATGGTTCAATGCGCATGGGAGCTTCCGATCTGCGTACAAAGCATCTTATAGCTTCTCCTGAGGTGACATTCAATGAAGCCGGAAATAAAGCAATCCTTCAAACTAACGCAA
Organism: Scandinavium manionii; assembly: GCF_024764775.1. Taxonomy (NCBI): domain Bacteria; kingdom Pseudomonadati; phylum Pseudomonadota; class Gammaproteobacteria; order Enterobacterales; family Enterobacteriaceae; genus Scandinavium; species Scandinavium manionii. Next base: position 187,510 of record NZ_JALIGC010000035.1, read on the forward strand.
TGATCATTGCCGAGAACGTTAAACTGAATATTGGCTGTGAATGCCACAACCGATTTTATGATCTGGCAGAAAAACGAGATGGCGTATGGAAGTTATTCCATCGTCAGTCAGTTTACGATATGGGGACCTTCACCTTCCCGTTCGGCCCCGTGGCGATTGACCAAACGATCGTGACCAAATACCCGCGCGAATATGCCGCACTGGCCTATTTGCTGGAGCAGAGCGGGTTCCCTCTTGGGCGTGTATTTGCCACTCGCGGCAGCGAACTGGAAGTAAAAATGAAGGCAGAAGGTCAACGCTGGTTGGCTGCCTGAGCCTGACGCATTCACTTTTACTGAAAGTCCAGAGAGTCGATGTGCATTCACACTTTCTCGGGATGTGCTACCCATAGTAAAACGCACAATGCATTAGGCCTGCGGGGTGAACGAGAGTCTTTTACTGCGGGTATTAACTGCAAATATACGGCGTGTTATTTTCGAAAAGCACCGGTCTGTACCCTTCTTTTACCGCAAACAGCGCCTCAGATGCCCCGGCGGCCTGTTTATAAACACCGACTTTAAAGTTGTCATTGGCATCACGGGTAGACTGCAGCTCTAAATAGGTGTTATTGACTCTAAGAGTCTTCGGGAAAAGCGTGACATCGACCTGGTATGTCGTCCCATCATTTGAAGCACAGGAGAGCATTGACCCGTTTGATTCGGCAAAAACGCCTGCAATACCCGACACAGGAATTCCTGCCGACACCACGCCTAACACCAGTATTGTTCTAAATTTCACAAATCCCTCCTTAAAAGAAAACCGTGCAATCTACAGGGGTTAATGGGTTCGTTATGGGCTTTTAATGCTTATCTGCCTGTCAAAATAAAGCGTGCGATTAACGCCCTGTGTCTGGCCTTCTCTCCACCACTCTCTACACTCATTTCGTCAACCAGAACAATGAGGTAAGTATGACTGTCATCTGTCCCCTGTTTATTGCCGGTAAGTCGGTGATGGCTGAAGACCAGCGCGCCTTTGAGCGGCATAATCCTGTTAACGATGCCGTTGCCAGTCGGGCGGCGGCTGCCAGCGTCAATGACGCCGTCCGGGCAGCAGACGCGGCTGCCAAAGCGTTTCTTTCATGGCGCGACACCACGCCAGCGCTTCGCCGCAGTCTTCTGCTAAACGCTGCCGATGAACTGGAAAAACGCAGCGAGCAGTTCGTGACCGTGATGGCGGCTGAAACCGGCGCGACGCCGCACTGGGCGGGCTTTAACGTCCATCTTGGCGCAGAGATACTGCGTGAAGCCGCCGCGCTGACCACCCAAATCGACGGCCAGATTATTCCCTCAAACGTTCCGGGCAACCTCGCTATGGGCGTGCGCCAGGGTGCCGGCGTGGTGCTCGGTATGGCCCCCTGGAATGCCCCGGTGATCCTCGCCGTGCGTGCCATTGCCACCCCGCTGGCCTGTGGTAATACCGTTATTCTCAAAGGGTCTGAGCTTTCCCCTGCGACCCAACGTTTGATTATTGAAGCGCTGGACGCCGCTGGGTTCCCTGCAGGCGTGGTCAATTATCTTTCCTGCGATCCGGCTGATGCTCCGGAACGAGTAGAAGCGCTGATTGCGCACCCGGCCGTGCGTCGAGTCAATTTCACTGGTTCAACGGGAGTAGGACGGATTATCGCGCAAACTTGCGGCCGCTATCTTAAGCCTGTAGTACTGGAACTCGGTGGCAAAGCCCCGCTGCTAGTACTGGATGATGCCGATATTACGCAGGCGGCAGCCGGTGCCACCTTTGGCGCTTTCGCCAACGCCGGGCAAATTTGCATGTCGACCGAGCGCATCATCGTGGACAACGCCATTGCCGGGACGTTTATTGACAACCTGGTGAGCCGAGTGAAAGCATTACCTGCCGGGCTGCTGGGGCCGGTGGTGGATAAACGCACCGTCGAGCGCTGCAACGCGCTGATTGATGACGCCGTCAGCAAAGGCGCACGCGTGCTGACCGGAGGAAAAGCCGACAGCACGCACATGCCCGCCACGCTAATTGACGGCGTCACCCGTGAAATGCGCCTGTGGGCCGAAGAATCCTTTGGGCCGGTGAAAGCTATTATTCGCGCCAGCGGCGATGCGGAATTGTTGGCTATCGCCAATGAGAGCGAGTACGGCCTCTCTTCCGCGGTCTACAGCCGTGATACCGCCAGAGCGTGGAGCGTGGCGCAAAATCTGCAATCCGGCATCTGCCACATTAATGGCCCCACGGTTCACGACGAGGCGCAAATGCCGTTTGGCGGCTGCAAATCGTCTGGTTATGGCCGTTTCGGTGGCCGCGCGGGCATTCATGAATTCACCGAACTGCGCTGGATAACGCTGCAAACAACGCCACGTCAGCTGCCCTTCTGAGCAAAAACCTGCCCTAATACCACCGCCAGCGCAGACGGATTTTCCCAGGACATGGAGTGTCCTGCTTCAGGCACAATATGCAGCGGGATCCCGGCGTTTACTACCGCAGCTGCATCGTCATCCGGTAATGAGCGTTCACCGAATATCAACGCCCGCTCGCAGTCGAGGGCTAGAAAGCGCGCCATCCACGAGGGCGACACGCCTTCAACCAGGCTTTTTGCCCCGCGCCACATGGCCCAGGGCGCGACATTTTGCAGACATCCCCTCCAGGGTGTTTTGTCATTGGCGAGGATCCTTTCATAGCTCCGGGCAACAAATTCTGATTCGGGTTCGGCGACAACCAGTCGACTGTAAAAGCCGCCGCCAGAGTGAAAATTAGGCTCAGAGACGGCTAACGTGTGCAGACGTTGCCCTAACCGCTCCGCCACTTCAATCGCGATGCTGCCGCCCATGCTATGGCCGTAGAGATCAAGTTGGCTCAGCCCCAGATAATCAATGACCTCCATCACCACCGCGGCTTGCTGCGTGGTAGAAAAATCGAAGTCATGGGGTTTATCGCTGTAGCCGCTGCCGGGCAAATCAATCAGGATCGTGCGTCGTTCGCGCAATGCAGGTTCGGTAACGATGCGCGGATACTCATAGGAAGAGGCGCACCCTAAGCCGTGGATAAACACCACCGGGATGCCGTTGCCGGGAAAATCGTGCCAGCGCACAGTGGCGCCAGCAATAACAGAATTGAGACTGTGCATGGGTGACTCCCTTTCTTATTGACTGTATTTTTATACAGTATCAATAAGGGGATGGCGAGCCCCGGTCCGGATCAGAACATCGATAACAACAGTGCGACCGGAAAGCTAAACGGCCAGGTGGCACCAATCAACACGGTGGCAATCAGGCGGATACGCTTGCTCTCTTTGGTGAGAAACCACGTGATGAAGGCGCTGATGGAAGCCATTACGGCGTAGAAAATCAGCATATGCTGGTAAAGCGTCATGGAAAAAACCGATCCGTATCAAAAAAATTCGCGCGCAATATGCCATTTTTTTTGACGCGTATCAAATTTTTACATTTCACTTCGACAGACCGCCCAGGTTATGTAAAAACAGACTTTGTCTGATTGCGAACCCTCTGGCTGACGACTATATCAATAGAGGCCGATAAAAAGAGGAAGGCGTTATGGAAGTGTCGAGCAGAACCGTGTTCCTGATTAATCTCTTTGCAGCCGTTGCCCTTATTAGCCTGTTATCGATTCGCTTTGGCTGGATTTGAGACGAAAACACACGACAAAAAAGCAGCCATCAGGCTGCTTTTGTTTTTTAATCAATTGGCTGGAGTCGTTACCTTCGAAGCGTTTGCGTTGAATGCAGCCTGCAACGCCGCCGCGTTATCGTAGTTACTCGGATCGTACTGCGGTAACGGATTCACCTTCTCGTAATCCCACTCCGCCGCGGTACAGGCCGCTTCAGAACCGCCCTTCTTTTCGCACGCCGCGATGCGGTGCGCCGGTGAATTTGTACAACCACTCAAAAAAGCCAGCGCGGTAAAGGCGCAAATAAACAATTTCTTCATGACAACGTAAAATTATAACCAGGATGAGAAAGCTAACGATCCTCGCATACCTCTCTGAAGGCTGTCAAAACCCGATTTATCTGGAAGTCTGCGGGCGAAGCATCTCCTGGCGGTTGCGCTGCCACTCTTCCGCTTTCAACACGTAGAACAGACTCGGCTCCGCATCGGCGACGTCATTCACCTGCCCACGTAACGCCAGTCCGGCTTTCACCAGCACCCGCTGCGATGCCAGATGGTTGGCGCGTACCACCGCGGTAATTTTTTCCAGCGCACGTTCGTCAAACGCATAGTCGAGAATGCGGACGCAAAATTCGGTTGCCAGCCCTTTTCCCCAGGCGTCCGTTGCAAAACGGTAGCCCAGATTGTAAGTCAGCTCATCGCCCAGCGGACGCACGCTGATCCCGCCGAAGCCAATCAGTGCCTGAGGTTGCAGCCGGTCATAGATAGCCATTTCACCAATATCATGTTTCTGCCAGCCGTCGAGCCACTGCGCGAGCCGCGTTCTGGCAAACGTCACGTCGGGATAAGGTCCAGCAGGATTGAAAGTGTTGGTCGCGGGATCGCCGTAAATGCGAAAGAGGCAGTCGGCGTCATCAGGGCGCACCGGGCGCATAATAAGCCGTTCAGAAAAAAGAAATTGCGTGTCGATTGTCTTTCCGCTCCATAGCAAGGACGCCAGCCACGAAGAACCCAAAAGCTGACATTAGGTACCCTGAATTATGGGTGGTTTTCGCCTTTTTGCCTGGCGTTTATTGGTGGAATGGGCAAAAGAAAAGCCGCCCGCAGGCGACTTAGCACAATTAAGAGGGCTTACTCAGCCCCTTCCAGCGCATCCTGGATGGCGTCCGCTAAGGAAGCCACTTCCTGCGCCACGTTACGCAGGTCCATCTGGCTACGAATACCAGAATTTGCGGTAGACGCAGAAACCGACGCTTTCGAAATTTCTAACGCTGCCTGAACGGCCAGCAGACGCTTTCTATTTTCTGATGCATCCGGGCCAGTGGTGCCATCGAGATCAAAATAGCCTTCTAACATCGCTCTCTCCTTAAGGGGGTATGAATCGTGTTTTTGAATTGATTGTCAGGAGCAGGATACTGAAAACCCCAGCAGAAGCCAGAGTAAAAGGAAATTGGACCGCCACCGAGGCCTCGAACCTCGTACACTACAACATAAAATGTCATTTGCTCTTCCAGCTGAGCTAGTGGCGGTTTGGGCAGCAAATATTACGCTCCAATCGTTAGCATTACAATTATTAGGCTTAATATTACAGACGATTCAGGTCATTCACCGCCGTGATAGGCCGTGAAATATTCTCAATTTCGAAGACATGAGGCGGCGTGTAAGATGATGAAAAATCAACGGGAGAACGCAATGTCCGGCTCTGAATTAGCTACACGTCATATTGGTGATTTTCAGGTAACCGCCCTGAGCGACGGCAACATGGCCGCCAGCCTGGAGCTGTTGTCTGGCGTCGACAGCGCCATCGCGGGCGACATTCAGCGCGATGCCGGGATAACCGACGCCGGGAATATCCACATTCACGGTTATCTTATTCGCGGTCACGGCCACACCGTATTGATAGACTCCGGTACCGGCGGGCTCAACAATTCCGGAGGACTGCTGCAAAACTCGCTCGCAGCGGTTGGCGTCAGCCCTGAGGATATCGACACCGTTTTGCTCACACACGGTCATCCTGACCACATCGGCGGCCTGCTGGACGCCCAGGGTCTTCCGGTTTTTACCCAGGCCGAAGTTTACCTTCATCCGCTGGAAATCGAACACTGGCTGGATGACGACAAATATCAGCGCGCCAGCGAACGTGCCCAGCGCAACTTTGCCCTGTTCCGCCGCACGCTGGACGCCTACGCCCAGCGGATAAACGTGCTCGGCGACAATACGGTCGTGCGCGGCATTACCCCAATCTGGCTGCCTGGTCATACGCCAGGTCACACCGGCTTTCGCATTGAATCCCGCGAACAGAGTCTGCTGATTTGGGGCGATATCGTGCATTTCCCGCATATTCAGACCGCAATCCCCGCCGTTTCCATTGCGTTCGATAACGATCCTGCTCAGGCAGAAGCCACCCGCAAAAAGTTGTTCGAGCAGGTCGCCAGGGAAAATTTACTGATTGCCGGAATGCATCTGGGCAAGCCCGGCTTTGCGCATCTGGTTGAGGCGAAGGATGGGTATCGGATCGTGTATCTGGAAGAGTAACGGTAAACGCTGTTTGCCCGGTGGCGCTGACGCTTGCCGGGCAAACAGTTCGGTGTTGAAACTTCATTTCGTAAGCCCGATAAGCGCCAGTGCCACCGGGCACAGATTTAGTGTTTTATCATGACATGCCGAACCACGGTGTAATCCTCCAGCCCGTAAACCGACATATCTTTGCCGTAGCCCGACAGTTTCTGTCCACCGTGTGGCATTTCGCTGACCAGCATAAAGTGAGTGTTAACCCAGGTGCAGCCGTATTGCAGGCGCGCGCTCATGCGGTGGGCGCGGCCCACGTCTTTAGTCCACACCGATGATGCCAGGCCATATTGTGAATCGTTGGCCCAGCCAAGCACCTGTTCTTCATCGTCAAACTCAGTGACGCTGACCACCGGGCCGAATACTTCGCGTTGCACGATGTCGTCTTCCTGCTTCGCCCCCGCCAATACGGTCGGCTGGAAGTGATAGCCTTTACCCGGTGCTTTTTCGCCGCCGGTCACGACGTTGATGTGGCTCAGGGCGCGGGCTTTTTCCACCGCCTGGCTGACGCGGTCCAGATGCGCTTTAGAGCTCAACGGCCCAAGTTCAGTGGACTCATCGTTCGGACAGCCCATTTTCAGCGTGGAAACTGCCGCGCCGAGCTTTTCGACCAGAGCAGCATAAACGCCCTTCTGCACGTACAGGCGACACGCGGCGGTGCAGTCCTGCCCGGCGTTGTAGAAGCCAAATGTCCGCACACCTTCCACCACCGACTCCAGATCCGCATCGTCAAACACGATGACCGGCGCTTTGCCGCCCAGCTCCATGTGGGTGCGTTTGATGGACGGTGCGGTGTGGGAAATGATGTGCTCGCCGGTAGCAATCGACCCGGTGAGCGACACCATGCGTACTTTTTCGTGGCCGGTCAGCGGGTCGCCGACGGATTTGCCGCGCCCGAACAGCACGTTAATCACGCCCGCCGGGAAGATATCTTTCGCCAGTGCCGCCAGTTTCAGCGCCGTCAGCGGTGTGATTTCGGACGGTTTGATAACAACGCAGTTGCCCGCCGCCAGCGCCGGAGCGAGTTTCCACGCTGCCATCATCAGCGGATAGTTCCACGGCGCAATTGAGGCCACTACGCCTACCGGGTCACGGCGGATCATCGAGGTGTGCCCTTCCAGATATTCACCCGCTGCCAGCCCGTTCAGGCAACGCGCCGCGCCCGCAAAGAAGCGGAACACGTCGACCACCGCAGGCAGTTCATCGTTGATAACACAGTGCAGCGGTTTGCCGCAGTTAAGGGATTCAAGTTTCGCCAAATCTTCGGCGTTTTGTTCAATCACATCCGCCAGTTTCAACAGGCATTCGGCGCGCGTTTTCGGTGTGGTCTGGCCCCATTGGGAAAACGCCCGATCGGCAGCCTGCACCGCGTCATCGACCTGCGCCGCCGTGGCTTCGGCAATTTCCAGAATGATTTCACCCGTTGCCGGGTTATATACCGGCTGCATTTCCCCTGCACCTGCGACCAGTTCACCGTTAATCAATAAGTTGTGTTGCATATCCCGCTCCGTACTTTTCAATTATTTACCGCTACCGGCGACCGTTTCGCCATCGCGGGTCAGCCACCAGGCACTCAAAATCGGAAGCATCGTCACCAGCATTACCAGCAGCGCGACCACGTTAGTCACCGGCACATCGCGCGGTCGGCCTAACTGGTTCAGTAGCCACAGCGGCAGTGTGCGCTCGTGGCCTGCGGTAAATGTGGTGACAATGATTTCATCAAACGACAGCGCAAACGCCAGCATTCCTCCCGCCAGCAGCGCCGAACCGAGATTCGGCAGCACGACGTAGCGGAAGGTTTGCCAGGTGCTCGCACCTAAATCCATCGACGCTTCCACCAGGCTCCATGAGGTGCGGCGAAAACGTGCGATCACGTTGTTAAAGACCACCACTACGCAAAACGTGGCATGCCCAATGACTATTGTTAAAAAACCCGGTTCAAGGTTGATGGCCTTGAATGCCGTCAACAGCGCCAGCCCGGTGATGATCCCCGGCAGCGCAATCGGTAATAACAGCAGCAGCGAAATGGCGTTCTTGCCAAAAAACTCACTGCGCCATAACGCCGCTGCAGCAAGCGTGCCAAGCACCAGCGCAATGGTGGTAGAGAGTGCTGCGATTTGAAGTGACAACGTCACTGACTCCAGAATATCCCTGCGGCCTGCTGCCACGCTGAACCAGTGCAGCGTCAGGCCTTTCGGCGGAAAGCTAAACGCGGCATCTTCCGTATTGAAAGCATAGATGGCGATGATGACGAGTGGGAAATGCAGGAAGATAACTCCGCCCCAGGCCGCCAGTTTCAGGAACCACGGTGCTCTTTCAGAGTGCATCGAATGCTCCCAGACGTTTCACGAACGCCAGATAAAGCGCGATTAACACAATCGGCACGATGGTGAACGCCGCCGCCATCGGCATGTTGCCGATCGCCCCCTGCTGCGCGTACACCATGTTGCCGATGAAATACCCCGGCGGGCCGACCAGCTGCGGCACGATGAAATCACCGAGCGTCAGCGAGAAGGTAAAAATTGACCCGGCCGCAATCCCCGGGATCGCCAGCGGCAAAACCACGTAACGGAACGTCTGGCGCGGATAGGCTCCTAAATCCGCCGACGCCTGTAACAGCGACGGTGGTAAACGCTCAAGCGCGGCCTGAACCGGCAAAATCATGAACGGCAGCCAGATGTAGACAAACACCAGAAAGCGACCAAAGCCGGACGTCGACAGCGTGTTACCACCGACTGCGGGCAACAGCAGAAATTCGTTGAGCAGCCCTTCCAGCCCCATGTGACCCAGAAACCACTGGGCCACGCCGTCTTTCGCCAGCAGCAGCGTCCAGGCGTAGGCTTTGACGATGTAACTCGCCCACATCGGCAGCATCACCGCAATGTAAAAGAAGGCTTTCCATTTGCCACGGGTGTAGCGTGCCATGTACCACGCCATCGGAAATGCCAGAATCGCGCTGGCGATGGTGACGGAAATCGCCATCACCAACGTGCGCACGATGATGTCGTAGTTGGCAGGGTTAAACAGCGCTTTAAGATTGGCGAGCGTCAGGTCTGGCGTCACCGACATGGTGAAGTCGTCGAAGGTGTAGAACCCCTGCCACAGCAAGGTCAGCAGCGAGCCGAGATACACCACGCCGAACCACATCAGCGGCCCGAGCAGCAGCAAAAACAGCGCCAGCGACGGCTTACGCCAGAACAAACCGGACAGCCGACCGGCGCGGATGGCAGAAGGTAACGGGGCAATGCTCATGGTCATCTCACCCCTCCGTCCAGCGGGACCATGGCCTCCCGCGACCACGATGCCAGCACGTTCTGGCCCGGCGTCGGGCCATCGGGCACGATGCCACCGGTGAAATTCCCCTGACTCACCAGCAGCTTTTCACCGCCGGATAAGCGAATTTCATAGCGAGTCGCCGCGCCCTGATACTGCACTGCCTGCACCACGCCGTTGACCTGAATGTCGCCTCCCGCATCAAGTCGAATATGCTCCGGGCGCAGCGACCATTGTCCGGTCATGCCGCACAGCTTCAGGGTTTGCGCGGAATCAAATACGTTTGAGGTGCCGACAAAACTGGCGACGAACGGCGTGCGCGGGCGCAGATACAGCTCGCGCGGGGTGTCGATCTGTTCAATGCGACCGTTGTTAAACACCGCCACGCGGTCAGACATCGACAGCGCTTCGCCCTGATCATGGGTGACGAAAATAAAGGTGATACCCAAATCCTGTTGCAGTTTTTTTAGCTCGAACTGCATCTGTTCGCGCAGCTTGAGATCCAGCGCACCCAGCGGTTCATCGAGCAGCAGCACGCGTGGTTGATTGACCAGCGCCCGGGCAATGGCCACCCGCTGGCGCTGGCCGCCGGAAAGCTGAGACGGTTTACGGGTGTGAACAAAACCGAGTGCCACTTTTTCCAGCGCTTGCTGGGCCATCGCGTGACGCTGTTTTTTGCCGATGCCTTTCACCATCAGCCCGTAGGCGACGTTATCGAGAATCGACATGTGCGGAAACAGCGCGTAGTCCTGGAACACGGTGTTGACGTCGCGCTGCCACGGGGGCAGAACGCTGGCTTCTCTACCGAAGATTTTGATGGCGCCGCCGGAAAGCTGTTCGAATCCGGCGATCAGCCGCAGGCAGGTGGTTTTGCCGGAGCCTGACGGCCCCAGCATTGAAAAAAACTCCCCATCTTCGATGGCGATACTGACGCCATCCACCGCACGAACATCACCATACAGACGCGAGACATCCTGAAATTCAACTGCGTAAGTCATGTTCAAACTCCCGGGTGTTAACGACCACCCATAATGGCGATGTAGTCTTGCGTCCAGCGACTGTAAGGCACGAACTTACCGCCTTCGGCGATAGGTGTTTTCCAGAAAGCGATTTTGTCGAAGAAGGTGTAGCCGTTGGTGTCACAGCCCTTTTCGCCGAGCAGCGTGCTGGCTTTACAGCCTTCCGGCACCACTGGCAGCGAGCCGAACCAGGCGGAAACATCGCCCTGTACTTTTGGCTCTAGCGACCAGTTCATCCATTTATAAGCGCACACCGGGTGTTTGGCTTCCGCGTGTAGCATGGTGGTGTCAGCCCAGCCGGTGACGCCCTCCTTCGGGAACACGGTCGCAATCGGCTGGTTATCCGCTTTCAGACCGTTAGCCTGATACGGCCAGGAACTCGATGCCACCACACCTTCGTTTTTGAAGTCGCTCATTTGCACGGTCGCATCGTGCCAGTAGCGGTGAATCAACGCGTGCTGATCGCGCAACACTTTCAGCACCGCGGCGTACTGGGTTTCGGTAAGCTGATACGGGTCAGAAATACCGAGCTGCGGCTGGGTGGCTTTCACGAACAGCGCCGCATCGGCGATGTAAATCGGGCCGTCATAGGCCTGCACGCGCCCTTTGTTGGTTTTGCCGTCCGGCAGATTTTGTTCGACGAACACTACTTTCCAGCTGTCCGGTGGCGTCGGGAAGGTTTTGGTGTTGTACATCAGCAGGTTCGGGCCCCACTGATAGGGTGTGCCGTAAACTTTTCCGCCAACGTTAAACCAGGCGCCTTTTTCCAGACGTGGGTCGAGGGTTTTCCAGTTAGGGATAAGCGCGGTGTTAATCGGTTGCACGCGTTTGCCCATGATCAGGCGCAGCGAGGCATCGCCGGACGCGGTGACCAGGTCGTAACCGCCTTTGGCCATCAGGCTGACCATTTCATCAGAGGTGGCGGCAGTTTTCACGTTGACCGCGCAGCCGGTGTCTTTTTCAAACTGAGTCACCCAGTCGTAGTTTTTATCGCTCTGGCCGCGTTCGACGTAGCCCGGCCAGGCAATAATATCGAGGCGACCTTCTGCTTTTCCCAGCGTCGTCGGTGGTTCGGCGGCGTGTGCTGTCATGATAGTCATACCCAGCGCGCACAGGCTGCTGCGGGCAAATTGCTTGCTCATCGTGTTTTACTCCTGTCGGAATTAATCAGGCGGCAGCCGTGCCGTAAAAATATGTCCCTTAATAACCGTAGACGGCGGAATGCACGGCGACCTGCCTGCGCCGGGAATTTTCACCAGGTTGTGACAAAGGGCGCATTCCGCTGAAAACCCCGTGAGTTATCTGAACTAAATGCAGTATAGACAAGGTGTTAGGCAACACTATCAGATATGCATATTTCCTATGGCAAGCTAAAAAATAACCCGGTAAATAATTATTAAATTATCGCCGGGTTATTTTTGTTTCGAGAAAAAGATATTCAGGAAATAAGAATGGCTATTCGTTAAGCATTTCAATAATAAGCTGACCGAGCATTTTTACGCCCTGCTCTTCGCGATCGCTCCAGCCCCAGGCGGTGTTAAAGCGGAAGAACGACGCCCAGCTGTCGGTGGTTGAAAACATTTTGCCCGGCGCGATGCTGATTTTGTGCGCCAGCGCCCGGGCGCCAAGCTCTCCGGCGTCGAGACCGGCGGGCAGTTCCAGCCATAAAAAGTAGCCGCTGTCATTATGGTGGATTTTCACTTCGGCGGGTAAATGGCGCAGCAGTGCCTGCCACGCCTGATGCTTGCGCTCGGCCAGCTGACGACGTAGACGGCGAAGATGGGCGTCATAGCGCTTGGTACCGAGATAATCGACTAGCGCCATTTGCATCGGCGAACTGGTCGACAGCGTGCTCATCAACTGCAAATGCTGGATGCGCTGCGCGTGTTTGCCCGCCGCCACCCAGCCAATGCGAAAGCCTGGCACCAGGCATTTTGAAAATGAACTGCAATGCAGTGTCATGTCGTCGCGATCCCAGGCTTTGGCCGGAAGCGGTTTATCGCGGCCAAACCACAGTTCGCTGTAGACGTCGTCCTCAATCAGTACCACGTTATGCGCACTGAGCAACGTGACCAGCTGCGCTTTTTTCTCCGGGCTTAGGGTGAAACCGAGCGGGTTTTGGCTGTTGGTCATCAGCCAACAGGCTTTCACCGGATACTCTTTCAGCGCCTGCTCCAGGGCGACCATGTCGATGCCCTCTTTCACATCTGATGCCACCGACAGCGCCTTTAATCGCAAGCGTTCCAGCGCCTGCAATGCGCCATAGAAACAGGGGTTTTCGACGATCACCCAATCACCCGGCTCCGTCACCGCCTGCAGGCTGAGGTTCAGCGCTTCAAGGGCTCCGGCGGTAATCACAATTTCATCCGGCGAAATGTTCATGCCCTGCAACGCATAACGGCGTGCGATGGCGTGACGCAGTTCGGTATTCCCCGGCGGCAGATTTTCAATCACGCTCATGGCGGTGGCGGTTTTGCTCACCTGCGCCAGGGAACGGTTAAGCTGCTGGAGCGGAAACAGGCGCGGATCGGGGAACGCCGAGGCAAATGGCAGCACCGCCGCATCGCGACTGGCCTGAAGAACGCCGAAAATATAGGTATTAATGTCCACCGCTTCGTCGCGCATCACCTGCGCTGGCGGCGCGGCTTTCAGCTGTTTCACCGGACGCGGCGCAACGTAATAGCCGGACTGCGGGCGGGCAATGATTCGGCCCTGGCTTTCCAGCAGTTGATAGGCGTGGCCGACAGTCATAAAGCTCATGCCGCTGATGGTGACCTGCTCGCGCAGGGACGGCAGACGATCGCCCGGTTGCCATACACCAAGGCCAATCTGTTCGGTTATTTGCTGCGCCAGTTGCTGGTATTTTTTCATCGTCAATTTTGCCGCCATTTTCATAACAGTAATAAAAAATATCATGATTTATGTAACTGTTATAGACAAATAAGCCTCGACTGTTTCTGCTACTCCAGGGCCGTAATCCTTACCATGACTGCGATCGCTGTTTTATATCGAGGTTGTCCATGTTTGGTCTTGATGCTTTTCATCTGGCGCGAATTCAATTCGCGTTCACGGTCTCTTTTCACATTATTTTTCCAGCCATTACCATCGGGCTTGCCAGTTATCTGGCGGTACTCGAAGGATTATGGCTGAAAACCAAAAAACCGGTCTGGCGCTCGCTATGGGCGTTCTGGTCGAAAATTTTCGCCGTTAACTTTGGCATGGGCGTGGTGTCCGGGCTGGTGATGGCCTATCAGTTCGGCACCAACTGGAGCGGATTCTCACAGTTCGCGGGCAGCATTACCGGCCCGCTGCTGACCTACGAAGTGTTGACCGCCTTCTTCCTCGAAGCCGGTTTTCTCGGCGTGATGCTGTTCGGCTGGAATAAAGTCGGCCCGGGCCTGCACTTTTTCGCCACCTGCATGGTGGCGCTGGGCACGTTGATGTCAACGTTTTGGATCCTGGCGTCGAACAGCTGGATGCAAACCCCGCAGGGCTTTGAAATCGTCAATGGCCAGGTGGTGCCGGTCGACTGGTTCGCGGTGGTGTTTAACCCTTCGTTCCCGTATCGCCTGCTGCACATGACCATCGCCGCGTTTCTCAGCAGTGCGCTGTTCATCGGCGCATCTGCCGCCTGGCATTTGCTGAAAGGTAATAACACCCCCGCTATTCGCGCGATGTTTTCGATGGCGCTGTGGATGACACTGATTGTCGCGCCGATCCAGGCGCTGGTCGGCGATATGCACGGCCTGAATACGTTGAAGCATCAGCCGGCGAAAATCGCCGCCATCGAAGGACACTGGGAAAATGTGCCAGGTGAACCGACGCCGCTGCTGATTTTCGGCTGGCCCGATATGCAACAGGAACGCACCCGCTACGGGCTGGAAATCCCGGCGCTCGGCAGCCTGATCCTGACGCACAGTCTTGATAAACAGGTCCCGGCGCTGAAAGAGTTTGCCAAAGAAGACAGGCCCAATTCGACCATCGTGTTCTGGTCATTCCGCACGATGGCCGGGCTCGGGGTGCTAATGCTGCTGCTCGGCGGGCTGTCGCTGTGGCTGCGTAAAGGCGAGCGCCTGTATACCAGTAAACCGTTCCTGCGATTTGCGCTGTGGATGGGACCGTCCGGGCTGATTGCCATTCTTGCGGGCTGGGTAACGACCGAAGTTGGCCGCCAGCCGTGGGTAGTGTACGGCCTGCAACGCACCAAAGATGCGGTCTCGGCGCACGGTGATTTGCATATGAGCGTTAGCCTGCTGGCGTTCTTTATCGTCTATTCGTCGGTATTTGGCGTGGGCTACAGCTACATGATTCGGCTGATCCGTAAAGGGCCGAAAGTCTGGGAACCCGACCCCCACGGCACACCGGCTCGCCCACTTTCTGCTGCAATCGACGGTTATCAACATAAGGAGACCCGCTAATGGGCATCGACTTATCGGTTATCTGGTTTGTGATCATCGTTTTCGCCACCCTGATGTATATCGTGATGGACGGCTTTGATTTGGGCATCGGCATTCTGTTCCCGTTCGTGCGCGGTATCGACGAGCGCGACGTGATGGTCAACAGCGTCGCCCCGGTGTGGGACGGGAACGAAACCTGGCTGGTGCTCGGCGGTGCGGCGCTGTTCGGCGCATTTCCGCTGGCCTACGCGGTGATCATCGACGCCTTAACCATCCCACTGACGTTAATGCTGATCGGCCTTATTTTTCGCGGCGTGGCCTTTGAATTTCGCTTCAACGCCACACCCTCACACCGCCCGTTCTGGGACCGCGCTTTTCTGAGCGGCTCGATTCTCGCCACGTTCTGTCAGGGTGTAGTGGTTGGCGCGGTGCTTAACGGCTTTCCCGTTCAAAACCGGGCGTTCGCCGGAGGCGCTTTCGACTGGCTGACGCCGTTCACCCTGTTCTGCGGCGTCGGTTTGGTGGTGGCGTATGCCCTGCTCGGCGCGACGTGGCTGGTGATGAAAAGTGAGTATCCCTTACAGGGCAAGATGCGGCGCGTGTCGCAAGGATTAACGCTGACGATGCTGGCGGTGATTGCCGTTATCAGCCTGTGGACGCCGTTGGCGCACGGGGCGATTGCAGAACGTTGGTTCAGCCTGCCGAACCTGTGGTATTTGCTGCCGGTTCCGGGTCTGACGCTGATTGTGGCCTTTGGCTTGTGGCGCACGCTGGCGAATAATGCGTGTCATGCAGCACCGTTTTTACTGACGCTGGGGCTGATTTTCTTAGGCTTTAGCGGGCTGGGCGTCAGCATCTGGCCGAATCTTATTCCTCCGGATATCAGCCTGTGGCAGGCCGCGGCGCCGCCACAAAGTCAGGGCTTCATGCTGGTCGGCGCGTTGATTATCATCCCGATAATCCTGGTGTATACCTTCTGGAGTTATTACGTGTTTCGCGGAAAAGTACAGACTGGCGAGGGGTATCACTGATGCAACAACCTTTATACAAACAGCTATTGTGGATGGTGATTTTGTGGGGCGGTAGCGTGCTGACGCTGGCGGCGATGGGTATGTTTTTCCGGCTGCTGATGAGCGCGGCGGGGTTTACGTCATAAACAGGTTGCCCGGTGGCGCTCGCGCTTACCGGGCCTGCAAACCATCAGGCATTAGCCTTTGCGCTTCGGCAAGGTCTTCATCAATTCATCCGGGCTGACCGAGGCCACAATGCTGCCCGGATGCGGCATCTTGAGGATGTGATTTTTCATTTTACCGATGACGTGCATTTCGCACGGACGGCAGTCAAATTTCAGGGTCAACACTTCGTCGCCGTTGATCAGCTGCATCGGCGTGGCTTTCCAGCTCTTAATGTTACCTTTCGCCTGTTTCGGACACAGGTTAAATGCAAAACGAAGGCAGTGTTTGGTGATCATCACCGGCACGTCGCCCTTCTCTTCGTGCGCTTCATACGCGGCGTCAATCAGCTGCACGCCGTAGAGATGATAAAACTCACGCGCTTTATGGTTGTAAACATTGCTTAAGAACGACAGATGCGTTTCCGGGTACACCGGCGCAGGCGTAGAAACAGCTTTGCGGCTGCCGCGCTGATATGCGGCCAGACGCGCCACGTCGAGCATCTCCACCGTTTCACGACGCAGCTGGTTCAGCAGGCTGTTGGGCACAAACAGCGCGCCCGGCAGGTTCACCTGCACGTCACGCGGGTAGTAAATGGTCTGGCCGAGTTTCGCCACGCCGTCCTGTAAATTACTCATCGCTTTTTCGGCATTCGACGCTTCTTCAAAATTGCCGTCCAGCGTATGGGTCACGGTCACGCCGTCTTCGCTGGTTAAGGTCAGGATCAACTGTTCCTGCCAGCCGCCCACTTCGATATCCACCGCAATGCGGCGTTCGCTGGAGGTTTTGGTCAGCGCCTGCGACCAGTTGTGGTCGAGGTTACGGTTAAGCGCGGCATTCGGACGCGCTTTATACAGATCCGCAGGCATTTCGTTCGGCCACACGCGATAGCGACTTTCGCCAATTTTCTCCACCGTATTGGCGCGGAAACCGACTATTTCACGTTTGATCATCACATTCAGGCCGTCACCGTTCGCCAGCGGTTCGGTCACCTGGACGTCGAGATGATCTTTGCTGACTTTCAGCACTTCACCCACCGGCAGGCCGATAAACTTCGGCGAGTCGAACGCGCCGATGTCGCCTTTACGCGCATTCACGAAATAGTCGGTGCTGCCGCGATGGAAGGTTTTGTCGGTCGACGGAATGAAGAAATGCTCGGTGCGCCCGGCGGAAGCACGCGCCAGGTCGCCGCGGTCTTCGATAATCGCATCCAGCATCTGGCGATAATGCGCGGTGATGTTCTTCACGTAGCTCATGTCTTTGTAGCGCCCTTCAATCTTGAAGGAGCGCACGCCCGCGTCGATCAGTGCCGCCAGGTTAGCGGTCTGGTCGTTGTCTTTCATCGACAGCAGGTGTTTATCGTACGCCACCACGCGGCCCTGATCATCTTTCAGGGTGTATGGCAGACGGCACGCCTGGGAGCAGTCGCCGCGGTTGGCGCTGCGTCCGGTATGGGCGTGAGAAATGTTGCACTGGCCGGAATACGCCACGCACAGCGCGCCGTGAATGAAGAATTCGATGTTGGCGTCGGTAGCCTGGTGAATGGCTTTGATCTGCTGCAAGTCCAGCTCACGCGCCAGCACGATTTGACTGAATCCAACGTCGGAAAGGAATTTGGCTTTCTCGACGGTGCGAATGTCGCACTGGGTGCTGGCGTGCAGTTCAATCGGCGGAATATCGAGCTGCATGACACCCATGTCCTGCACGATCAGCGCATCCACGCCGGTCTGATACAGGTCGGTAATCAGCTTTTGCGCAGGCTCCAGCTCATCATCATGAAGAATGGTGTTCAGCGTCACGAAAATTTTTGCGCCATAGCGATGGGCAAACGGCACCAGCTCGGCGATGTCGCTCAGGCTGTTGCTGGCATTGTGACGGGCAC
The DNA here is from genome assembly GCF_024764775.1 of Scandinavium manionii. Taxonomy (NCBI): domain Bacteria; kingdom Pseudomonadati; phylum Pseudomonadota; class Gammaproteobacteria; order Enterobacterales; family Enterobacteriaceae; genus Scandinavium; species Scandinavium manionii. The sequence goes on from NZ_JALIGC010000035.1 coordinate 205,450, forward strand.
CAAAGCCAGGACCGCCGATGTACACCGCATCCGCGCCGTGAAGAATCGCTTCACGGGCAATACTGGCGTCACGGGCCGGGCTCAGGAGTTCAAGATGATGGTTTTGCAGGCGCATCGTTATTATCCGTTGGGTCAAAATGGCGGCTATTGTAGTCAGAAGTGAGGCGCGGCGAAATCATTTTCCACGCCATAAGAATGGCCTTTTTCCAGATAGCGGCAAAGCATTGAAGAAATTGCTATTTCCGGGCGCAGCGACAACGCCGTACAGTGGCTGCGTATTCCGGATTTTTCCTCGTCACGTTGTGAACTGTCACTTTTGCCGCAGCTTAGAGCCTGGCCCAGTAGGCGTTATTGTTGCAGGCAGTTTGAACACGGACTGCGCGCAAAAACCGGAGCGTACACGTAGTACGTGAGGATTTTGAGCACGGCCCAGGTTCAAAATGACAAATAAAATAGCCCTTATGGGCCAGGCTCTTAGTCGGCGGCTTTTTCTTTTGGGTAATGGATTAACGAATGGAACAACACAGTGCTGTCGGTGCTGTTGCGGTACGCATGCGGTTTATCCCCGGCGAAGCGTAATCCCTGGCCCTGTTGCACCGACTGCCACTCCCCGTCGAGACACATATCCAGGGTGCCGTTAATCGCCACCACGTGCTCAATCACCCCGGTTTCATGCGGCGTGGATTCGCTTATTGCACCCGGTGCGAGGGTAATGGCGAAATGATCGTAGTGCAAAACCGGGTCCCACGGGAAAATGGGGGTGACGACCATCGCCTGCTGCTGCGGATCGTAGGCCGTGACCTCGCTTTCCGGCGGGCTGATAAACAGCGAAAACGGCACATTCAGCCCGGTGGCAATTTTCCACAGCGTGGCCACCGTCGGGCTGGATTCGTTGCGTTCGATTTGCCCGAGCATCGCCTTCGACACGCCGGTTTCTTCCGAAAGCTTTGACAGGCTCCACTCGCGCTGCTGACGCAGGGTTTTCAGCGTGGTGGCCAGGTGTTGTGCAATGTTCATGGCGGCTCCTTTTTGCCAAAGTTTACCACTTGTGCGCTATAACGCCCAATGCTACATTTCTTCCGGACGTTATAACGCACAGGGGGTTTTATGCGCTCATTTCCTTTCTCTACTCTGCTGGCCGGTTTTGTCGCGGTTCTGGTGGGGTATGCCAGTTCCGCCGCCATCATCTGGCAGGCCGCGGCCGCCGCCGGGGCCGATGCGCACACTATTGCGGGCTGGATGACGGCGCTCGGCCTGGCGATGGGCGTCAGCACGCTGGCCCTGACGCTGTGGCGCAAAGTCCCGGTGCTGACGGCCTGGTCGACGCCTGGCGCGGCGCTGCTGGTAACGGGATTACAAGGCGTGACGCTGAATCAGGCGGTGGGCATTTTCATTTTCGCCAACGCGCTGATTGTGCTGTGCGGGCTGACCGGGCTATTTGCGCGGCTGATGAAAATCATCCCGCATTCACTGGCGGCGGCGATGCTCGCCGGGATATTGCTACGTTTTGGTTTGTAGGCTTTCACCAGCCTGCAAACCAATATTCTGCTGTGCGGCAGTATGCTGGCGGCGTGGCTGGTATTTAAAGCCCTCGCCCCGCGCTATGCGGTGGTTGCCGCACTGCTGGCGGGCAGCGCGGTCGCCATTTACTCCGGCGAACTGCACAGCGACACGCTGCATCTGGCGTTTGTGATGCCGCGCTACATCGCGCCGGAATTTACCCCTTCGCTGCTGCTGAGCGTCGGCCTGCCGTTCTTTCTGGTGACGATGGCGTCGCAGAACGCGCCGGGCATCGCCACCCTGAAAGCCTCCGGATATTCAGCCCCAGTGTCATTGTTAATCGTCATAACCGGCGGTATCGCGTTAGCCTTTTCGCCGTTTGGCGTTTATTCGATTTGTATTGCGGCGATCACCGCCGCGATTTGCCAAAGTCCGGAAGCGCATCCGCAGGCCGATCAGCGCTGGAAAGCCGCCGCGACGGCAGGCGGTTTTTATCTTCTGGCAGGCATTTTCGGCGGGTCGATTACGTCATTAATGGCGGCGTTGCCCGTCGCCTGGATCCAGATGCTGGCGGGCCTGGCGCTGCTCGGCACCATCAGCGGCAGCCTGGTGCAGGCGTTGGCGAAAGAAAACGAACGGGATGCGGCGATTGTCACCTTCCTGGTCACCGCCAGCGGATTAACACTGTCCGGAGTCGGATCGGCATTTTGGGGACTCGTGGCGGGCGGAATGTGTTTTAGCCTGCTGTCACTTGCCCGCCGCGCGTAGCTGGGATGGCGTCATCCCCAGCGCGCTTTTGAAGCGGTTGCTGAAGTGGCTGGCGGAGCTAAAGCCGCAGGCCAGCGCGATGTCGGTCAATGGCAGCGCGGTGTGACGCACCAGCTCCTGCGCCCGCGCCATCCGGCGCTGCATCACGTACTGATGCGGCGCCATTTTCATCGACAGCGAAAACATGCGCGCAAAGTGATATTCGCTGAGCGCCGCTTCCTGCGCCAAATCCGCCAGCGTCAGCGGCTGAGCAAGGTTCGCTTCCATGTAGGCCAGCACGTTGCGCAGCACAAACGGTGCCAGCCCGCCGGTCACTTTCGGCAACTGCCACTGCGCGCTGGTGTAATGCTGGATTAAATGCGTTAACAACAGCGTGGTCGCCGAGCTGAGGGCCAGATGATTGGCCTGCTGCTGCCAGTCGGCGTCGAGCAGAAAATGGCGGTACAGCGCGGTGATTTTGTCATCGGTGGCGAAGGTTTTTTCGTCAAGACGAAACGACGTCGGGCTGCGATCCCAGATTTTCTCTCCGGTTTCGCGCAGGTGTGCATCCGTGCAATACAGATGCACAAACGACAGGTTATCGCGGATATCCCAGCTCGATTCACTGTCTTTCGGCATCAGACAAAAACGGTCCGGCCCCCCGCCATTTTTCCAGCCGTAAGGCGTTTTGTGATAGCTCTCATAGCCATCGGCTACGTACAGGCTGAGCGTGTGATGGTCGCTCTGCACCGTCACGGTATCGTTTTGATTGAACCAGGCCGCCAGCTGAATGCCGGAATTCAATGCCACCGTGTCCCGCAGGACGGCGTTTTGTTGGCGCAGGGTTTCAAACGTACCGTAGGTTTCAGACATCGTTGTCGTTGTGGCAGTGAATCAGAGTGACAGTCTATGAATTGTCGCCCGCCCTTGCCAGCTTTACTCCGTCTGCGATTGAAAAAATGCGCAAGAATATGCAACTCGCCAGCAATCTCCTGCAAGCACGCTTTTGCGCCGTCGGTCACACTTCGGACTATTACTGACTGAACAGAGAAAAAAATAATGAATGTGCTGCTCTATTTTCTGGTGGTGGTTATCTGGGGAACCACCTGGATTGCGATTTTCCTGCAACAGGGGCCGGTCGCTGCGCCAGTGTCGATTTTCTGGCGCTTTGCCGTCGCCAGCGTCACCCTGATGGTGGTGCTGAAAGTGATGGGTCGATTGCGTAAATTGCAGGTGCGCGATCATCTGTTCTGCATCATCCAGGGCTGCTGCGTGTTCTGCTTTAACTTCTGGTGTTTTTACACCGCGGCGAAGTGGATCAACACCGGGCTGGAATCGGTGATTTTCTCAATGGCGGTGCTGTTTAACGCCATCAACAGCTTCCTGTTTTACCGCCAGCAGCCGCCGGGACGTTTTTACCTCGCCGCCCTGCTCGGGTTAATCGGCATCGTGACGCTGTTCTGGGATGATTTGCAGGCCAGCGGCCTGAGCACCGAACTACTGATGGGCATCGGCCTGAGCGCATTGGGCACGTACGGCTTCTCGCTGGGCAACATGCTGAGTATTCGCCACCAGCGCCGAGGACTGGAAACGCTGACCACCAACAGTTGGGCGATGCTGTACGGCACGATAGTTATGGGCGTGATTGCACTGATCCGCGGCGATAATTTCATGCCTGAGTTCACCTTCAGTTACATGGGGGCGCTGCTGTATCTGGCGATTTTCGGTTCAGTTATCGCTTTCGGGGCCTATTTTACCCTCGTCGGACGCATCGGCCCGTCCAACGCGGCGTACAGCACCCTGCTGTTCCCATTGGTGGCGCTGACCATTTCTACGTTCTATGAGGGTTACGTCTGGCACGCCAATGCGGTGTTTGGCCTGGGGCTGATTCTGGTGGGTAATCTGGTGATGTTTGCGAAACCGGAAACCTGGTTTAAACGCGGCGTGATGCGTAAAAGCGCGGCATAAAAAAACCGGCGGTTTGCGCCGCCGGTTCTCAGAATGACTTCAAATTCACGACTGATTCGGCGTAAATTTCACGGCATCAATCGCCATCTCATCAATTACCGCTTTCAGCGTTTCCGCCGTCAGGGGAGTGTTCTCGTTCGCGAGGTCCTGGCCCTCACCTTTACGTACCACTTTGATCACTGGCTTATTGGTTTTCGGATCGATAAGCTCGCCTTCAAAATAGAGATTGGTGTCCATGGTGCGGTGCCCTGTCGCCATTTGCGTTCCCGCTACCACTAACGCGACCGGGATGACCTCGTAGAACTGTAGCCCTTCTTTGCTTGAATCCACTCCGGTAATGGCACCACGGAAAATCAGGCTGCGCGGGCCTGCGGTGGTGACCAGCGGTTTCCTTTCAGAAATCGCTTTTTTCATTTCCTGGTTGGTGTAATTCAGTATCTCAGCCATTGCCTGTTCGCCAAACTGGGTCGTCGGTTTAGGCACCGGATAATATACAATTGGGTTATAAACAATATTATCCCAATCAGCCGGATTATAATTCGGGTCAATCCAGCGGAGTTCCGGCTTCCCAGACGCAGAAGTCGTTTCCTTAAGGTTAGAATAGTTTTTCAGAAAGCCAGAATACTTCTCCGGCTGAGCGATTTTAGATGCACATCCTGTTAACGCTAACGTGACTGCAATGGCGGCCACTTTAAAAATAGTTTTGCTACGCATAAATGAGTCCCTGTAAAAGTACAAATGCGCCCTCTTTATAGCAAAACGTCACGGATAATGTTGTAGGAAAAAAAGCGAAGGCGAATATATTCGTAAAATAATGATCACCTGCCGAAATGACAGGTGATATGTAGGGTTTATTTTACATCTACCTGATAGAACAGATGCTTACCAAACGGGTCGATTTCATAACCGCTGACGTTTTTGCGCACCGGTTCGAAAATGGTCGAATGGGCAATCATTACCGCGGGCATCTGGTCGTGCATCATCTGCTGCGCCTGCTGATACAGCGCGGTGCGTTTCTGCTGATCGGTTATCGATTTCGCTTCAGCGATAAGCTTATCGAACGGCGCATAGCACCACTTCGCCGAGTTCGAACCGCCGTTGGCTGACTGGCAGGTAAACAGCGGGCCGAAGAAGTTATCCGGATCGCCCGTCGCCGTTGTCCAGCCCATCAGCGCGGCTTGATGCTCACCGTCTTTCACCCGTTTCAGATATTCGCCCCACTCATAGGTCGTGATGGTGGTTTTGACGCCGATTTTCGCCCAGTCAGCCTGGACCATTTCCGCCATGCGCTTGGCGTTCGGGTTATACGGTCGCTGCACCGGCATCGCCCATAAATCGACGCTTAAACCGTCGGGATAACCCGCCTCTTTCAGCAGCGCTTTAGCTTTCTCCGGGTCGAAATCGTAATCCTTCAGCGCGCTGTCGGCGCTCCACACGCCCGGCGGCAGCAGATTTTTCGCGACCGTACCGGTACCGTGGAATACCGCATCAATGATCGCCGGTTTGTTAATGGCCATCGCCAGCGCCTGACGCACTTTCACGTTATCAAACGGCGGCTTTTGGGTATTGAACGACAGGAAACCGGTATTCAGCCCGGCCTTGCTCATCAGGTTAATGTCTTTGTTTTCTTTCATGCGCGGCAAATCGGCCGGATTGGGGAACGGCATTACCTGACACTCGTTTTTCTCGAGCTTGGCATAACGCACCGAGGCATCCGGCGTGATGCTGAACACCAGTCGGTCAATTTTAGCCTTGCCCTGCCAGTAATCCGGGAAGGCAGTGTACAGAATGCGGGAGTCTTTCTGGTACTGCGCCAGCTTAAATGGTCCGGTCCCTACCGGGTTCATGTCGACGCGCTCCGGCGTGCCCGCTTTCATCATCGCATCGGCATATTCACTGGAGAGAATCGAGGCGAAATACCAGGCCAGATCCGCCACAAACGGCGCTTCCGGGTGCGCCAGGGTGAAACGTACCGTATGGTCATCCACTTTGTCGATTTGGGTAATCAGCTTGCCAAATTCGAGGCTTTCGAAGTTGGAATAACTGCCGCCGGACACCTTATGATACGGGTTGTTTTCATCCTTTTGACGCATGAACGAGAAGATAACGTCATCGGCGTTGAAATCCCGCGTCGGGGTAAAGTATTTGTTGCTCTGGAACTTCACGCCCTTGCGCAGATGGAAGGTGTAGACCTTCCCGTCGTCGCTCACGTCCCAGCTTTCCGCGAGGCTTGGCACCAGTACCGTAGTACCCGGTGTGAAATCCACAAGCCGGTTATACACCGGCACAGCGCTGGCATCGACGCTGGTCCCCGAGGTGTAGAGCTGCGGGTTAAAGTTCTCCGGTGATCCTTCCGAACAGTACACCAGCGTCTTCGCCGCCACGGTGGAACTTACCGTCAGGGCCGCTATCGCCAGTGCCAGCGTTGTCAGTTTGCTTTTCATGTCCTTTTCCTGTTCTTATTGATTTAGACTTCAATTGATACCATCAAACACAAATTGCAAACACCTGATAACTAGAATAAAGAAGGAATCACTATGTCTTCTCCGCTTGCCAGTCAATTAACCCAACGCTTCTTCCGCTACCTGGCTATCACCAGTCAAAGCGATGCCAGCGCCACCACGCTGCCGACCACTGTCGGTCAGCATGAAATGGCGCGCGAGCTCGCCCACGAGCTGGCACAGCTGGGTCTGGAGAGCATTGAAATTGACGAACACGCCACCGTCACCACGGTGAAAAAAGGGAACGTCGACGGTGCGCCACGCGTCGGTTTTATCACCCATATTGATACCGTAGACGTCGGTTTAGCACCGGATATTCATCCACAAATCCTGCATTTTACTGGTCAGGATCTCTGTCTGAACGCCGAACAAAACGTCTGGCTGCGCGTCAATGAGCATCCTGAAATCCTCGCCTATCCCGGTGAAGAGATTATTTTCGGCGACGGCACCAGCGTGCTCGGGGCGGATAACAAAGCGGCGGTCACCGTGGTGATGACTCTGCTGGAGAATTTGACGGAGCAACATCGTCACGGCGATATCGTGGTGGCGTTCGTGCCGGATGAAGAAGTGGGCCTGCGCGGGGCCAAAGCGCTGGATCTGGAGCGTCGCTTCAATGTCGATTTCGCCTGGACGATCGATTGCTGCGAGCTTGGCGAAATTGTTTACGAGAACTTTAACGCCGCCGCCGCGGAAATCCGCTTCACCGGCGTAACCGCCCACCCAATGTCATCCAAAGACGTGCTGGTGAACCCATTACTGATGGCCACGGATTACATCAGTCATTTTGACCGTCAGCAAACGCCGGAACACACCGAGGGCCGCGAAGGCTACGTCTGGTTTAACGGCATGGACGCGGTGCAGAGCCAGGCGATTCTGCGCGCCAATATTCGTGATTTTGACCTGCACAGTTTTGAGCGCCGTAAACAGCAAATTGCCGACGTCGCCGCAAAGATTGCCGCGCAGTATCCGACGGGTAAAGTGGAATTTCAGATTAGCGATACCTACAGCAACATCAGCAACGCCGTGGGTGAAGATCGTCGCGCTATCGACCTGATGTTTGAGGCAATGGAAAGCCTGGGGATTACGCCGAAACCAACGCCGATGCGCGGGGGCACCGATGGCGCAGCGCTGTCAGCCAAAGGGCTGCTGACCCCGAACTTCTTCACCGGCGCACACAACTTCCACTCGAAGTTTGAGTTTTTGCCGCTGAAATCGTTCGAGGCCTCGTACAACGTTGCCCTTCAGCTGTGTCTGCTGGCTGCGCGTTAAGCGGGTTTGCGCGCGAGCATAGTGGCGAAACGCAGTTTAATGCGATTGCCGTTGGCGTCGGTGCGGTGTAACTCACCGACGTCCTCGTTATAACGGTCAAACTCCCAGCCTGCGTAGTAATCCTTCAGCTCGCCCTGCTTAAAGGCAAACGGGAAACCGACGTTACATGGATAGTCGTCGGTATCCATCGCCGCTACGATCAGGTTCCAGCCGCCCGGTTTGGTGCAGCGCTGCATGTTGGCGATCAACCCCGGAATGGTGTCGGCCTGGAGGAACATCATCACTACGGTCGACAGAATAAAGTCATAGTCGTCCTCGAACGTCAGCGTATTGAGGTCGACCTCTTTAGATCGCAGGTTCTCGAGCCCTTCCGCCTGACGAACCGTTTCCAGATGATTAATGCCCGCCGGGTTCTTATCCGACGCCGTCACATCAAAGCCGTTCGCCGCCAGATACAGGCTGTTACGCCCGTTGCCACAGCCTAAATCGAGGGTTTTACCCGGCGCAATTTTCGTTGCCGCATGCAGCACTTCCGAGTGGGTGCGCGTCATGCCGTATTTATCAGTGAAGTAATTTTCATCGCAGCGGGTCATCGGGAGTCCTTATCGGCTATCGGTTTATGCTTTAAAGATGCATTTTAAAAGAATCTTATGGGTCGCGTCACTGAGATTCTTTGCTACGTTTATGTTAAGCCCCCGTTACGAGAAGAGTGATGAACAAGTACCGTCTCAGCGAAATTTCACGCGTATACAGCTATCAGCAAGATGGCGAAAAGAAAAGCGTCACCTTGTGGCAGATTATTGCCCTGCGTGATTTCACTGACGTGCTGCAGGGCACCGCGGGCGGCTGGATCGACGCTGAAACAGCGCTCAGTCACGACGGTGACTGCTGGATTTACGACGAAAATAGCGTGGTGTTTGCCGACGCGAAGATAACGGGCAATGCGCGCATTACGCAGGCCTGTACTCTGTCGCACGGCGTGGTGATTGAAGATAACGCCTGGATAGACGGCGCGATTATCAGCCATCAGGCACAGATAAGTGACAACGTCACGGTTCAACATTCGCGGGTGCGTGGAAAATGCCATATTTTCGGCGAGGCGCGCATTCTCAACGAGTGCGACATTATCGCCGCCATGGGTTTAACGCCCGACAGCACGCAACATCTGCAAATCTACGATCGCGCCACCGTTAGCCGCTCCCGGGTGGTGCATCAGGCGCAAATCTACGGTGAGGCGATGGTCGATCAAGCGTTTATTGAACATCGGGCCGAAGTGTTCGACGCCGCGCTGTTGCAGGGCAACGAAGAAAACAACGTCTGGGTGTGTGACTGCGCGAAAGTTTACGGCAATGCACGGGTGGTGGCGGGCAACGGCGAAGACGCGATCCCCACGTTGCGATACAGCTCGCAGGTGGCGGAAAACGCGGTGGTCGAAGGCAACTGCGTGCTCAAGCATCACGTGCTGATCGGCGGTCACGCCTGGCTGCGCGGCGGGCCGATTCTGCTCGACGACAAAATCCTGATTGAGGGCAACGCGCGGGTCATCGGCGATGTGGTTATCGAGCATCGCGTCGAAATCTGCGGCAACGCCATTATCGAAGCCTATGCCGGCGACCGCATTCACATTCGCGGACGCAAGGTTATCAACGGCGACGAACGCGTGACTCGCACGCCGCTGCTCGGCTCACTCTAAAACCTCGTCGATTATCCGGCCGTAAATGTTCTGGTCGTGATAATGGCCGTTGAGAAACTCCGCCTGTTTCAGGCAACCTTCCAGTAAAAACCCGTTGCGCAGCGCCACCTGGTTGCTGCGCTCATTCTCAACCCGACACTTAATCACAAACCGCCGCACTTCACCCTGCTGCGCGTAATAATGCATAAACGCCTGCAAGCAACGGCTGATAATCCCCTGTCCTTGATGCGCTTCATCTAACCAGTAGCCGATGTAGCCCGTCTTGTTCAGCGGTTCGATTGCGTTAAACGACAGCACCCCCACCACGTCATCACCCTGCACAATCATGAAAACCTTGGCGTAACCGCGCTGGTGCAACATCCGGTTACTGAGCAGGTTTTGCCGGGTATCGTCTTCCCCACCGACAAACTGCGGCCAGTTCAGCGAATGCTGTAGCCAGTGGCGATTGCTAAGAACCAGTTGGTGCAGCGGTGAAACAAAACGCTCATGCGCTGCATGCAGCGAAAGCCCCTTTGAAACCGGGATTGTCTCGTCCTGCAGTGGAAGTTCTTCGATCATGATGACTCCTTTTTGCCAGCGAAAACGCACTAAAACAATGCACACCTTCATCACAACTGTGCGCCATGGCTGGGTATAGTGCGCAAAACCCGCGCTGACGCGGCACGCCCGGCTGGCACGTCTCTTGCTTTACTCGTTTGTAACCCAAAGGAGAGACAACAAGATGAAAGCAATCGTGATTGGTGGTGGAATTGGTGGCCTCTCTGCGGCCATCGCCCTGAAGCAGTGCGGCATTGAAACCGAGGTTTATGAAGCTGTTAAACAGATTAAACCGGTTGGGGCCGCCATTTCAATCTGGCCAAACGGCGTTAAGTGCCTGAATTGGCTGGGTATGAAAGAGCAACTGCGAAAATTAGGGGGACCACTGGAGTATATGTCCTATCGCGATTTCCGCCATAACCAGACCATGACGCGTTTCAGCCTCGACCCGCTGGTGCAAAGCGTCGGCGAACGCCCGTGGCCGGTGGCCCGCGCCGGCCTGCAGGACATGCTGCTCGACACCTACGGCCGCTACGACGTGCAGTTCGGCAAACGGGTGGTGAGCGTGGAATCTTTTGCGGACGGCGTGCGCGCCACCTTTGAAGACGGACACACCGCCGAAGCGGATCTGCTGGTCGCCGCCGACGGTGCGCATTCGGCGATCCGCTCATGGGTGATTGGCTATCAGACAGAGCGCCGCTACGCCGGGTACGTCAACTGGAACGGACTGGTCGCTATCGACGACTCTCTCGCGCCCGCCAACCAGTGGACGACCTGGGTCGGTGAAGGCAAACGCGTGTCGTTGATGCCGGTCGCCGGGAATCGCTTCTACTTTTTCTTCGACGTGCCGCTACCAACCGGACTGGCAGAAGACCGGGACACCGCGCGCGCAGATTTACAGCGCTATTTCAGCGGCTGGGCTGACCCGGTGCAGCAGCTGATTGCGCAGATTGATCCGCAGACCACCAACCGCATTGAAATACACGACATCGAACCGCTGGAAACGCTGGTGCGCGGGCGCGTGGCGCTGCTCGGCGACGCCGGGCACAGCACCACGCCGGATATTGGCCAGGGCGGCTGTGCGGCGATGGAAGACGCGGTGGTACTGGCGATGACCCTGCAAACGCACTCGCTGGGCATTGAAGACGCCCTGCTGCGCTATCAGGAAAAACGCGCCTGGCGGGTGAAGGATTTGGTGCTCAAAGCGCGTAAACGCTGCGACGTGACCCACGGCAAAGATATGCAGGAAACCAAAGCCTGGTACGCCGATTTGTACCACGAAACCGGCGACCGCATTTTGGCCGGGATGCGCGAGACCATCGTCGGCGGCCCGTTAGGTTGAGTGGCTTTGCCCGGCGGCATTGCCTTTGCCGGGCCTACAACGTCTCAATCGTAGGCCCGGTAAGCGCGAGCGCCACCGGGCTTGACGCGCCTTACTTCATTACGCGGTCATCAACGTACTGACGTTTATCCGCTGCCGGCGGGAAATACTGGTACAGCCAGGTTTCGCTGACCGCATCGCCCTGACAGCGCAGGAACATGCGCATTTCAACCGGGTCGGTAGAGTCGTTGGTCGGATACCAATCGAACAGGATCCGATAGCCGTCGAACGGTTCGACGTACAGAATCTCCACCTGCTTCGCTTCACCGTTAGACAGGGTGATCACCGGCTCAATGCCTTTCGGTGCCGCTGCTTTCAGGTCGCCGCCGACAAAATCGATAGCGAAACGACGTGCCCATTTCTCAGGGTAATGCTCGCCCGGCGCCCAGCCTTCCGGGAAACCACCCATACCGGTACGGGTTGCCATCACGCGCGCTAACGGGGAACGTACCGGCGGCTGTGCGGCCCAGTACAGACGATATTTGAAGTCCAGCTCGTCGCCCGCCTTCACCGCTTTCTTCGGCTGCCAGAAGCAGACGATATTATCCAGGGTTTCACCGGTCGTCGGGATTTCCATCAGCGATACGGCGCCTTCGCCCCACTGGTTACGCGGCTCGACCCACAGGCTTGGGCGTTTGTCGTACCAGCCCATGACGTCCTGATAGTGTGAGAAATCGCGGTCAAGCTGCAGCAGACCAAACCCACGCGGGTTTTTGTCCTGGAAGGCGTTGAACTGCAGTTTCTGCGGGTTGTTCAGCGGGCGGCAAACCCACTCGCCGTTACCACGCCACATCGCCAGGCGATCGGAGTCGTGGATTTGCGGGTGAATGGTGTCGCAGGTGCGGCGTTCGTTGTTGCCGCAGCTGAACATGCTGGTCATCGGGGAAATGCCGAGCTGTTTGATGTCTTTACGCGCAAAGATGTGGTTTTCCACATCCATGATCACCTGCGTTTCCTGGCAGTTGACGGTGAACTTGTAGGCCCCGGTGACGCTTGGGCTGTCGAGCAGCGCATACACGGTGAAGACCGTGGCGCCCGGTTTGACGGTTTCAAACCAGAACGAGGTGAAGTCCGGGAACTCTTCCGGCGTGTCGGTGAAGGTATCCACCGCCAGGCCACGGGCGGACAGGCCGTACTGCCAGGTGTTGTCGACCGCGCGGAAGTAGCTCGCGCCGAGGAACGACACGATATCGCGGCGCGCCAGTTCAGGGGCTTTAAAGGTACGGAATCCGGCGAAACCGAGATCGGTCTGCCCTTCCAGTTGTTTGGTGTCGACGCCCGCGTCGTTGTATTTGAACAGCTCCGGGCGGAAGTGAATTTCACGCGCCTGCTGTGAAACGGTATCGAGGGAGAACATGCGCACGCGGCGGCGGAAGCCCATCCCGACGTGGAAGAACTGGATATCCAGCTTGCGATCTTCGATGTTATTCCACAACGACTGAGAGGCGTCGTACTGAATGCTGTTGTAAGCCTGCGGCGTCAGCTCTGCCAGGGTTTTTGGCAGGTCTTTCGGTGCGCCGCCCCACGGCTGGCTCGCCAGATCGCGCGCCATGGATTGCAGAACGGAGTAGTCAAAGCGGCGGGTTTGTCCATCGGCAATCGACGAGTCGTCGGCCAGTGCGGCTTTGGAGAATAGTGACGCGATTCCAGTTGTAGCGCTCACCGCGGCTACAGCCATTGAAGATTTGATAAAGTGTCTGCGGTTCATGCCTGAGTCAGCGTCCTTCTGTGATAATCGACTTCGCTAAGAATCGCCCACTCTAGACAAAAAACGCTGATAATCCAATTGCTGGCGGTACAAAATGCGCCTAAACCGGGAAATAAATAATTGCGATCGGAAGACCCTGAATCCTGCTGTAAATTTTGGTCAATCCATAAAAAGCAAAAGCCCCGGGAGCGATAACGCTGCCGGAGCCTTATATCCGCGGGTTTACTTAACGCTAACGTCGATGCCCGGGAAATATTTCGCGGCGAGTTTGGTGATAGTGCCGTCGGCGCGCACTTTATCGATAGCCGCATCCAGCTGTTTCTTCTCAGCGGCGTCACCTTTGCGCAGGCCAAAGCCAATGCCGCTGCCCAGAATGGTGTCATCAGCTACTGGCTTGCCGATAAAGCCAAAACCTTTGCCCTGCGGCTTGCTGAGGAACCCGGCCTGCCCGGCAGCAGACATCACCAGCGAGGCGTCGATGCGACCGTTGAGCAAGTCTGCCCATGCCATGTTCTGATCTTTATAGGACACCACGGTCACGCCGTGCTTTTCCCAATGCTCTTTGGCGTAGGTTTCCTGGATAGAACCCTGCAACACGCCGATAGTTTTACCGTTCAGCCCTTCCGGCGTGGCCTGCATCCCGCTGCCTTCTTTACCGACTAACTGCGATGGAATGCGGTAAATCGGCTGGGTGAAAGCGATACTTTTGCGCCGCTGCTCGGTGATGTTCATCGCCGAGTTAATGGCATCGAATTTCTTGGCCACCAGGCCTGGGATCAGCGAATCAAACGAACTTTCTACCCAACTGCATTTCAGCTCGGCAGCTTTACAGATGGCATTACCCAAATCGATATCAAAACCCTGCAGTTCGCCCGCAGCATTCCGGCTTTCAAACGGCGGATATTCCGCTTCCACGCCGAAACGCAGCTCGCCTGCCGCAAAGGAAGAGACCGAACAGAACAGGCCCATGCCCACAATCAATGCTTTCAGTTTCATCGCCAACGCCCCTTAACGTGATTTAACCTGACACAGGGCCGCAGCGCCTGCCCGTAATGTGGCCTCATCTTTAGCAAAAGAGAGGCGAATCAATTTGTTGTCTGTCCCGTCGGTATAAAACGCCGACAGCGGAATGGTCGCCACACCGTGATCAACTATCAGGCGTTTCACCATTTCACTGTCGCTTTCATCACTGAAATGGCTGTAATCAGCCAACAGGAAGAACGAGCCCTGGCTTGGCAGCAGCTTAAACGGAGACTCCGCCAGCAGGGTTTGCAGCAGGTCGCGCTTGCGCTGATAAAACGCCGCCAGCGACAGCCAGGTTTGCGGATCATTCATATGTTTCGCGAATGCATACTGCATGGGCGTATCGGCGGAGAACATCAAAAACTGATGCACTTTGCAGATTTCATCCATCAGTTCCGCCGGAGCCACGCAATAACCCACACGCCAGCCGGTGACATGATAAGTCTTACCAAACGACGAAATAATTACGCTGCGCTCTGCCAGCTGCGGGTGCGTCGCCATACCGTGATGCGGCTGACCGTCGAACACTACATGCTCGTACACTTCGTCAGACAGGACCACAATATCGGTGTTACGCGTCAAGGCCGCAAGCTGTTGTAAATCGTTGGCATCGAACACTTTCCCGCTTGGGTTATGCGGCGTGTTGATAATGATCATCCGCGTACGCGGCGTGATTGCCGCGCGCACCTCGTCCCAGTTGACGGTGAAATCCGGCACCGTCAGCTTGATGGCCACCGGTGTGGCGCCCTGTAAACGGACAATCGGCGCATAGCTATCGAATGACGGTTCAAAATAAATGACTTCATCGCCCGGATGAACCAGTCCGCTAATCGCGGAATAAAGTCCTTCGCTGGCGCTGGCGGTGATCAGCACTTCGCTGTCAACGTCGTACTGCGTGCCGTACAAATCGGCAATTTTCTCCGCGATACGCGTTTTCAGAGCATGCAGCCCGGTCATCGGCGCATACTGGTTATGCCCCTCTTCCATCGCCCGCGTCACGCCCTGCACCAGTCGCGTATCGCAGGCAAAATTTGGCGCGCCCTGGGATAAATTAATGGCGTTATGCTGAGAAGAAAGCTGGCCAATCACGGTAAAGATGGTGGTGCCCACATCGGGCAGCTTGGTACGGGTTTTCACCGGCGAACGCAGAGTCATTGCCAATCCTTTCTCAGTAAATATGCATAACTATTCAATACAAAGCCTCAGAAGGCGACAATCGAATTGTTGTCATAGTAGCCATGAGAAAATTGCATAGCTGGCAGCAGAGTCTAGACTTACAGCAGGCAAATTCAGGTGAGCAACAATGAAAAGAATCGCGATAGTCGGCAGTGGCCCAACCGGCATTTATACCTTTTTCTCGATACTGAAGAACCCGATCCCGGTCGCCATTACGGTGTATGAACGCGCCGAGGAAGCGGGCGTCGGGATGCCTTACGCGGATGAAGACAACTCCCGCCTGATGCTGGCGAACATAGCCAGCATTGAAATTCCACCGATATTTAGCCGCTATCTGGAATGGCTCAAAAGTCAGAGTCCGGCGCATCTGGCGCGCTATGGCGTGCAGACCGACACCTTACACGAGCGCCAGTTTTTGCCGCGGATTTTACTCGGGGAATACTACCGCGACCAGTTCTTGCAGTTAGTCGACCAGGCAAAACGCCAGGGTTTTGAGGTTACGGTGAACGAGTCCTGCGAAGTCACGGACCTCAAGGTTACGGACGCGGGCGTGACCCTGTGGGCTGAAGGTGAAGCCGTTGCAGCGCCCTTTGATTTAGCGGTGATCGCCACCGGGCACGTCTGGCCGGACGACGACACGGCGACGCGCACGTATTTTCCCAGCCCGTGGTCCGGCTTGATTGAAGCCAAAATCGACGCGGGCAACATCGGCATTATGGGGGCCTCGTTAAGCGCCATTGACGCCGCGATGGCCGTTGTCGTGCAGCACGGGAAGTTTACAGAGACCGACGACCAGCCCACGCAATTCACGCTCGACGATGCCAGCCAGGCCTTGCAGATTACGCTACTCTCCCGCTCGGGGATTTTACCCGAGGCTGATTTTTACTGCCCACTTCCCTATGAGCCACTCGCCATAGTGACGGAATCGGCGCTTCAGCGGGAAATTGCCGCCGGAAGCGACGGATTACTCGACCGCGTATTTGCGCTGATCGTTAAGGAACTTGAACATGCCGACCCGGCGTGGAGCGCGAAAATCGCCCTTCACACCTTAAATGCAGATACCTTCGCGAAAGCATGGTTTGCCGACCGTCATCAGCACGGGCCATTCCACTGGGCGGAAGCGAATTTGCAGGAGGTCGAACGTAATAAACGTGACAAACACACCGTGCCCTGGCGCTACACCATTCTGAGACTTCACGAGCCGGTAGAAGATATCGTGCCGTCGCTGACTGACGCAGACCGGGAACGCTTTAAGCACGGGCTGGCGAAGGTGTTTATCGATAACTACACCGCTATTCCGCCGCAGTCTATTCGCCGCCTGCTGGCCCTGCGTGAGGCCGGGATCCTCAGTCTGCATGCCCTCGGCGAGGATTACACCATGACGGTGAAAGACAACGGCACCGTTATTTCGGGTCAGGATGGCACTTACGAATTCGATACTTTTATCGATGCCCGCGGGCAGAAATCGATGAAGATAAAAGATTTGCCGTTTCCCTCTTTACGCCAGCAGCTTGAGACCACCGGAGAGGATTTTCCTGACGTCGCCGATGACTACACCTTGCTGGAGCCGCCCTGCATGCGCGGGCGTATCGCCTTTGGCGCCCTGCCGTATTTGATGCATGACAGGCCGTTTGTACAAGGCCTGACGGTCAGTGCTGAAATCGGGGAAAACATCGCCAGTGCGGTGTCAAAACCGGCCGATCGTTGCCGTAGGCGATTGCCGTTTATCGAGTTGTAGCGCTATGTCATACTCGCCATGAATAAATTGCATAGCTGGAGCCAGCATGTCACGTAGCCAGTTGCCCCTGAACGCCATCGAAACCTTTCTGGTGACCGCCCGTCATCTCAACCTGACGCACGCGGCGAAGGAGCTGTGCCTGACTCAGGGCGCGGTGAGTCGGAAGATTGCCACACTGGAAGCCTGGTTTGGTTTTCCGCTGTTTGAGCGGCTGGCGCGCGGCCTGCGTTTATCACCTCAGGGCAGCGCGCTCTATCCGGAGCTAATGACCTCGTTTAACCAGATGGTGATGGTGGCGGAACAGGCACGCCAACAGCAAACGGTGGTGCGTCTGAAAGCGCCGACCTGCGCCATGCGCTGGCTGGTGCCGCGGCTGGTGGACATCGAGCAGCGTTTCCCCGACATGCAGATTGCGCTCACCACCACCACTGAACATTCGGTGAATTTCAAAACCGAACCCTTTGATGCGGCGATTGTTTTTGGCACCCATATGAATGCAGGCGATTTGCTGTTTGAGGAGTCACTGACGCCGGTGGTCAGCCATCGGCTAGCGGATAATACTCAGTTTTCAGGTATGACATTTTTGCATCCCACTCGCGATAAAACCGACTGGTCATTGTGGCTGGCCCAGCTTCCCGTGCCGTTAACCTCGGCGATGCAAAAGAATCAACATTTCGACACCATGGACCTGGCGATCACCGCCGCGATCCAGGGATTTGGCGTGGCGATTGCCGATGAAACGCTGGTGGAAGAGGATTTGCTCAGCGGACGGTTGGTGCGACCCTACGCGCTGAGCGTCAAAACCGGGGCCAGCTATCGGCTGGTGGTGAGAGAAGTCTCCGCCAAAGCTATCGGGCTGACCCAGTTCCGTAGCGGGCTGCTCAATCCAGCGTCACGTGATGACGCATCACTCGCCGAAACAGCGCCAGACGTGCACGCATAAATCGGTTTTCCACTTTGAATCCGGCCCGTTTGTTCAGCCCGATCCGCAGCAGACGGTCGCGCCCTTTGATTGATGCGGGCCAGCGCACCGGACCGTGTAGCGTGTCACACGCCACGCTCGCATTGCGGGCAAAATTTACCCAGTAATCGGCCACCTGTGCCGAAAATGCCACATCCCGCGCGTTGACGTAATTACGCGAAGGCTCCGCCAGAGTTAACGTGTCGAACACATACGGCACTTCGTTGCCGTGCCATGTCCCATTTTTATAGATGTGATGCTCCGCCTCCGCGACATAATCGAACCAGTAACGCCAGCACGGCTGGCCGACCCGCTGCTGCGCCTGCATCACCACATATCCAAGCGTGGTAAACGCCATATCGCGACACACCTGACGGCCCAGTTCGATATCGCCCTTCACGCCCGGATACAACAGCTTAATCAGCCCCAGTCCCAGGCGGCGCTCCTGCCGAAGCTTCTGGATTTGCCCGGCGAGGTCAACACCAAACACCGCCATCACGCTGGCCTCATCGCTGTTCGACCCCACCATAATGGGCACCGGATGCTGGCGCGCGGTGAAGAACATCTCCAGCATCGACTCCGGTAAAACCGCATCGCCGCACACCGGAACCGGGCCGGGTTTTAGCGCGCCTTCCAGCGGCCAGAAAGCCTCTGGAGGGATCGCACGCAGCTGTTCTGCGCTGGCATTCTGCAAGCCGAAATGGGCAGCGACGGCTTCGCCCTGGGCCATCGCTTTATCGAGCGGGGTGTCTGGCAGCGTATATCCGCTCTGAATAATCGCTTTATGAAACAATCCGTTGGCTTTTGGAGAAGCTAACAACGACAGCACGCTGCGCGCCCCGGCAGATTCACCAAATAATGTGACGTTGTCACTATCTCCACCGAAAGCGGCAATATTTTCCTGCACCCATTTCAGCGCCGCGATTTGATCTAACAGACTGAAATTGCAGACCCGCTCGCCCTCTTCACCGTCCAGCGCCGGATGCGAAAAACAGCCCAAATGACCGAGCCGATAGTTAACGGTGACCACCACCACGTCGCGCTTCGCCAGCGCGTGCCCGTCATATGGCGGCAAACTGCCCGCGCCAATGGTAAACCCGCCGCCGTGTAGCCAGACCATCACCGGCAATGGCTTCGCCGGTGACGCGGGCGCCCAGACGTTAAGATATAGGCAATCTTCGGAGAATCGACCGGGGTCACCGCCGCCCAGTTCGCGACAGTATTCGATGTTTTGCCAGCTGGCAGGTGAAAATGTCTGCGCTTCACGCACCCCGTGCCACGACGTAACAGGCTGAGGAGAACGCCAGCGCAGCGGCCCGACAGGAGGCGCCGCAAACGGAATGCCGCGCCAGATGTGGATGTTGTTGTCTGTCAGCCCCAGCAGGGAGCCCTGCCGGGTGTGCACCAGCGGCGCGGAGGGATTATTCATCGCGTACTTCCTTTATCAGCAATGCACCCAGTTTATGCGGGTTTAAACCCGATTCGCAACGCCGCAAGTGCGTGGTTTACAGCAACCCGCACCGCCGTTTGCTGCGGTCTTCGGCTTCCTGATAGAGCTGGAATTCGTCAAGCACCGGGCAGCCGAGCGCAGCTTCAAACGCGGCTTTGCTGGAATTGCCGTGGCTCCGGGCCTGAGTGTCATTCCCGAGATTGGACTGGAAAATACCCGCGGCGCTAACCGGCAGGAAATCTTCGTAGGTGATGGGCTGCGCCACCAGCCAGCCACGCTCAATCAATGGCTGCGGGTCGTCGCCGGGGCGAAACGCCTGACGATGAGATTCTCCGGTCGGCGTCAGACGGTAGCGGAAATAGGCCAGCTCCTGACGGCGCAGGAACATTTCGCTGTCCGGGAACGCTTTGAACATCTCCGATAAATGCTGCTGATGGCTGAGATTGTCTTTGCCGGTTCCGGCTTCTGTAAGCAATGCATCGTACAGCGCGCGTCCTTTCGGGGTCAGCGCCACGCCGCGTTGTTCGATTTCACCGAAACGCGCAGTGTGGGTGCCGCGATGTTCTCCGGCGAACAGCACTGGCTCCTCCAGCGCTTTAAAGCTGGTCTGGCGCAGCAGAATCGGCACTTCACGTCGCGGCGGACCTTCAATCAGGACCTTCGGCTCAATACCATATTCCGGCATCAGCTGCTGCACGCGGTCGATATCGAGCGTGCGCGGCGTGAGGTGATTGATGTGACAGCCGGGGAAGCACACCACGTCGGCAATCAGGCGATGTTCATTGTGCAGCGCGAGGTATGTGTCCTGCTCCACCGTGGCGTGGCTGTGCCAGCGGAAGGTTTCGAGCGCCTCTTTGACGAACTCTTTCGCCTCGGCCGCCGTGAACTGGCCCTGAGTCTCGAAGTGGCTGATTAATTCGCGGCAGCGCGGCGTGAAGATGTCGCGCTTCGCCAAAATTTCTGCGGCTTTGTCACGCAGCGCAACGTTGTCGATGAGTTCAAGGCGCAGCAGCGAGGTAAACACGCGAAACGGATTACGCGCCAGTGCGGCATCTTCCACCGGGCGAAACGCCGTCGAGTGCACCGGAACGCCCGCCTGGGAGAGATCGTAATAACTGACCGGCTTCATTCCCATGATTGCAAACATGCGGCGCAGAGTCGCCAGCTCATCAGCAGAACCTACGCGAATCGCGCCGTGGCGTTCAACGTTGAGTCGCGCCAGCTCGTCAGCGTTCGCCAGCTGTTCATGTAAGTGCGGATTATGTTCCAGCACCGCCAGGTTTACATCCGCCACAAGTTCCAGCAACGTGCCGTACTGCGGAACTTCCTGCTGGTACATCGCTGACATTGCCTGCGAAAAGTTTTCCCGAATCTCATCAGCCGTGATGGTGTTCGCCATGATGTCATGTCTCCAGTGAATATTACCTGGAGTGTACATAAGCCATTTGCCGCCGGGAGGAAGAATTTCTGAATTGTGATCGCGGATAACCTCTCGCTTTACGCCCTGCTTTTGTGCGGTTTATAACCTGGCGTTATGCAAAAAGCCGTATAAATTCACTTTAAATTAACAATATGATTACACACACTCCGAGTGACGATATCACAACAATAAAGAATTCCTCTGACCCGGAGCGCCCTATGAACGATAAATGGACACCACGCGAAGTGGTGCATCGTGATTACAATAATCACCCGCCTGCCTTTGCACCCGGCTATAAAACCAGCGTGCTGCGTTCACCGCGCAATGCGCTGATCTCCCTGCAAAACTCGCTGTCGGAAATCACCGGCCCGATATTTAGCAGTGACGATCTTGGCCCGCAGGATAACGACCTTATTCTTAACTACGCCAAAGATGGGCTGCCGATTGGCGAGCGCATTATCGTCCACGGCTACGTACGTGACGGTTTTGGTCGTCCGATGAAAAACACCCTGGTCGAAGTGTGGCAGGCCAATGCGGGCGGCCGTTACCGGCACAAGAAAGATCAGTATCTGGCCCCCGTTGACCCAAATTTTGGCGGCTGTGGCCGCGTTCTGACCGACGAAAATGGCTATTACTTCTTCCGTACTATCAAGCCCGGCCCGTATCCGTGGCGTAATCAGGCCAGCGACTGGCGCCCTTCGCACATCCACTTTTCACTGTCCGGCGAAGCCTTCGCCCAGCGGCTGATTACGCAGATGTATTTCGAGGGTGACCCGCTTATCAAACAGTGTCCGATTGTGAAGACCATCAATAATGATGATGCCATTCGCACCCTGATTGCCGAACTCGACACCCACGCCGCCGTGCCGCTCGATTGCCTGGCCTATCGCTTCGATTTGGTGCTGCGCGGCAGTCGTGCCACGCTGTTTGAAAACCGCACTCAGGGAGCCGCACGATGAAAGACTATTTAGCTGAAACCGCCTCGCAAACCGCCGGGCCGTATGTGCACATCGGTCTGGCGCCGGAAGCCGCCGGTTTTCATATCTTCGAGAAAAACTTCGGCCCGGTGCTGACCAACAGCCATACCGAAGGCGAGCGCATTACCCTTGAAGGCCGGGTGTTCGACGGCTCCGGCACACCGGTGCGTGATGTCCTGCTCGAAATCTGGCAGGCCAACGCCGCCGGGCGTTATCACCACCCTGCCGATCACCAGCAGGAAAAACGCCTCGATAATGATTTTCGCGGCTGGGGACGCGGCTGCTCTGATTTCGACTCCGGCGTCTGGCGCTTTGAAACCATCAAACCCGGGGCGGTCGTCGGGCGTGATGGTCGCCTGATGGCCCCGCATGTGAACCTGTGGATTGTGGCCCGCGGGATCAACATCGGTCTGAATACACGAATGTATTTCTCTGATGAGCAGGATGCCAATCAGCGCGACCCGGTGCTGAACCTGATTGAGTGGGAAGTCCGCCGCAACACGCTGATAGGCCAACGCGAACAGCGCGGCAACGAGGTTGTTTACCGCTTTGATATTCACCTCCAGGGTGAAGCTGAAACGGTTTTCTTCGATCTCTAAGCGCAAAATTAGCCCGGCAAAGACAAAATGCCGGGCTTTTTATCGGCTATTCCATAACCACATGTAACGCAACTGACCATTATGTTAATGATATTTTGCTAGCAAGTTATCAAATTCAAACAAGTTACCTTGATACCCGCCCCGCACTCTCTTTAACATCCGGTTATGGAAAAAAATGGTCTCTTCAGTCAGCGCATTCGTTTGCGCCATTTGCATACGTTTGTCGCCGTCGCTCAACAGGGCACGTTGGGCCGGGCGGCGGAAACGCTTAACCTCAGTCAGCCCGCGCTGTCGAAAACTCTCAACGAACTGGAACAACTTACCGGCACGCGTCTTTTTGACCGCGGTCGTATGGGCGCGCAGCTAACGCTGGTCGGGGAACAGTTTCTGACTCACGCGGTAAAAGTGCTTGATGCGCTGAATACAGCCGGTCAGGCGTTGAACCGCAAAGAAGGGATCGGTGGTGACGTGGTGCGTATCGGCGCCCTGCCGACCGCCGCGCTCGGCATTCTTCCGGCAGTGATTGGTGAATTCCACAAGCAGCAAAAAGACATAACGCTGCAGGTCGCCACCATGAATAACACCATGTTGCTGGCCGGGCTGAAATCCGCTGAAATCGATTTAGGCATTGGCCGCATGTCGGACCCGGACCTGATGAGTGGCCTGAATTACGAGCTGCTGTTTCTGGAATCACTGAAACTGGTGGTGCGTCCGAATCACCCACTGTTGCAGGAAACGGTCACGCTCAGCAAAGTGATGGAGTGGCCGGTGGTGGTGTCGCCTAAAGGCACGGTGCCACGGCAAAACGCCGAAGCGCTGGTACTGAGCCAGGGCTGTAAAATTCCGCCCGGCTGTATTGAAACGCTGTCAGCGTCGCTGTCGCGCCAGCTGACGGTAGATTTTGACTATGTGTGGTTTGTGCCGTCCGGCGCGGTGAAAGATGATTTACGTCATGGCACGCTGGTCGCGCTGCCGGTGCCAACGCAGGGTACAGGCGAACCGATTGGAATATTGACGCGGGTGGATTCGCCGCTGTCGACCGGCGCCCAGACGCTATTGAGCGCCATTCGTAAATCCATGCCGGGGCATTAATACGTTCCCGGCGGCACTTCGTTTGCGCGGGCCTACGAGAAAGACGGGGAATTCGGGAAAGACGGGAATTACGGGAAAAGGTAGGCCGGGTAAGCGCTGCGCCACCCGGCACATCATGTTACTTTTTACGCGGCATCATGCGCAGCAGCGTGTTGTCCTTCCAGAAATAATGATGCATCAGCGCCGCCAGCGCGTGCAGACCAATCACGTAATAGCCGAAATTCGCCAGCCACACGTGGTATTCCTTCAGGTTATCCGCCAAATCAAAATTCGCTTCTGCGGCGTGCGGCATGGTGATGCCAAACGCAATCCACGGGTTGCCGCGGTTGTACATCATCACCAGCCCAATAATCGGCAGAATAATGAACAGTAGATAAATAACCAGGTGCCCCAGATGCGCCATCCCCGTCATCCACGGTTTGGGTTTCGGCACAATCGGCGGCGCTTTATGCTTCAGGCGCACCAACAGTCGCGCCACCATTAACACCAGAATTGAAATCCCGCAGGAGACATGCACCATATTGAAATACGGGCGATAGGTGCGTGGAAAGAAGCCGCGCAGCTCCATCGCGCAGTACGCACCAATCACCAGCAGAAACACCAGCCAGTGAATGCCAATTTGCAGGCTCGAGTATTTATCTCGCATCGTTATTATTCCCGGAAAACTGTGAGAGAGCTAACATAGCGGCCCCGCCTCAAAAATTCATTAACTTTTCTGTATAGATTTTCAAACCGTTAGCGCTGCCTGAAAGATGTTCAGTTGCCCAAATGGACCGACTGGTCTAAGCCTGGATGAGTTTTACTCGCATCGTGAGATAACCCTCGAAGGAGAAGGTCAATGAGCAAAATAGGCATTAATGGTTTTGGACGCATTGGACGCCTGGTGTTACGCCGCATGCTTGAAGTGAAAAGCGCACAGGAAGTGGTGGCAATAAACGATCTGACATCGCCACACGTGCTGGCGTATCTGTTGAAGCACGACTCTAACTACGGCCCGTTCCCATGGAGCGTCGATCACACCGACGACGCGCTGATTGTCGACGGTAAAAAAATCGCCGTCTACGCCGAGAAAGACGCCAAAAATATCCCCTGGAAATCAGCAGGCGTTGAATACGTCGTCGAATGTACCGGTTTCTATACCGCTACCGATAAAGCCCAGGCGCACATTCAGGCCGGAGCCAAAAAAGTGCTGATTTCCGCCCCGGCCGGCGACATGAAAACCATCGTTTTTAACGTCAACGACGATACGCTGGACGGTAACGACACCATTATCTCCGTAGCGTCCTGTACCACCAACTGCCTCGCGCCGATGGCGAAAGCGCTGCATGACGCGTTTGAAATCAAAGTCGGCACCATGACCACCATTCATGCCTACACTGGCACCCAGGCGCTGGTTGATGGCCCGCGCGGCAAAGATTTACGCGCCTCGCGGGCTGCGGCAGAAAACATCATCCCACACACCACCGGTGCGGCGAAGGCTATCGGGCTGGTTATTCCTGAACTGAAAGGGAAACTCAAAGGTCATGCACAGCGCGTCCCGGTGAAAACCGGTTCCGTCACCGAACTGGTGTCGATTCTGGGTAAAAACGTCACCGAAGATGAAGTAAACGCGGCGCTGAAAAAAGCGACCCAAGGCAATGATTCGTTCGGCTATACCGACGAAGAAATTGTGTCGTCCGATGTCATTGGCAGCCACTTTGGCTCGGTGTTCGACGCAACCCAGACCGAAATCACCGAAGTCGGCGATTTACAGCTGGTGAAAACCGTCTCCTGGTACGATAACGAATATGGATTCGTCACCCAGCTTATTCGCGTGCTGGAAAAATTCGTTAAGCTGTAAGCCCTACGGCGGATGGCTCGCCCATCCGCCTCACACATTTTCCCCTTCGCGCTGACCGCTTTCCCACCTTGTGCTAAAACGTTGTTTTACCCTAAGCGAGAGTGGACATGACGACATTCAATCCGGATGAGCTGCTGCAACTGATGGCAGAAGCCTCACGCAAGGCGGCCAGTTTTCCCGTTTGGCCGCAGGGAGATGCGCCCGGCGCGCATCAGAGCCCTGTTCATTTCGTGCTCGAAGAGCAACATACTGGCCCGTCAGCCTGGGACCGCTCGGTTACCGGCGTACGCGCCCCGCAGATAACGGTGTATGCCCCGGCGGAACCGAACGGCGTTGGGATCCTGGTCACGCCGGGTGGGTCTTATCGACGCGTGGTATTAGATAAAGAAGGCAGCGCGCTGGCGCCGTTTTTCAACGCGCGCGGCTATACGCTATTTGTGATGACCTACCGCCTTCCGGGAGATGGTCATGTGGAAGGTGCCAACGCGCCGCTGGCAGACGTGCAGCGCGCGATGCGAGTGCTGCGAGCCAATGCGCATCGCTGGCAGCTGGATGCCGATAAGCTCGGGGTGATGGGTTTTTCTGCCGGAGGTCATGCCGCTGCCAGTCTCGGTACCCGTTACGATGAAACAGTGTACGAACCGAAGGATGAGATTGACGCCCTTTCCGCTCGCCCGGCGTTTATGGCGCTGGTGTATCCGGTTATCACCATGGTGGCGGATATTGATCATCCCGGCTCGCGTGAAGAATTAATTGGCAACAACCCCGACGAACAGCAAATCCGGCATTATTCCCTCGAACAGCGCGCCAGCGCGCAAACGCCGCCGTCGTTTCTGCTGCACGCGGTAGACGACCCGTCGGTCAAAGTCGAAAACAGCGTGGTGATGTTCAGCGCCCTGCGCCGACTCGGCGTACCGGTGGAAATGCATCTGTTCGAGCAAGGGAAACACGGATTCGGCATTCGTGACGCTCAGGGCCTGCCGGTGTCGGTCTGGCCCGAATTGATGATGACCTGGATAGAAACGAAGGTGTAATTTTCAGGGCATGAGTATCGCCTCATGCCCTGTTATTTCACGGCAGATTAATCGCTTTTTCGCGCACTGCCTTGTTTTAACTCATTCGCTTACCGAGTGTGATCCCTTTAATTTTTAGCCGTCGGGGTATACGACAGGATCCCCGCGACGCCGCCCCCGCCGTCGGACGGATGATGTATCCCATTCGATACCGTCACGTCGGTAAAATCAAACGGCGAAACACCTTCGATGCAGGCCACGTTAACCCCGTACTGTTGCGGGTTAGAACGCCGCTGATGGAAGGTGTAAATGCCGCACACCGAGCAAAAATAGTGCGCTGCGGTGCGGGTATTGAAGCGGTACTCCGTCAGCTTATCTTTCCCTTCCGTCACCTGAATGCCGGATAACGGCGCCGATACCACCACCGCGCCGCGCATTCGACAAAACGAACAGTTACAGCGCCTGATGGTGTTAAACCCGTCCGACAGGTCGACCGTAAACTTCACTGCACCACAGTGACATTGTGCATTCACTTTCTCTGACACAGACACCTCACCGCCAAGGAATAGAGTGAAAATATGTAGCACAGAAGCCATTATGCTGCACAGGCCCCCTCGTACAAAAAGGCCCGCATCGGGCCCTTTTGTCTCGCATCCGCAATCAGGATTGCAGATACACCACCTGAGTTTGTAGATATTCTTCCAGCCCGTGACGCCCATCGGCGCCGCCAATCCCGGATTTACGCCAGCCTGCGTGGAAGCCCTGCATCGCTTCAAAGTTTTCGCGGTTGATGTAGGTTTCGCCGAATTTAAGCCCTTTGATAGCTTTCATCGCTTTATTTAAATCCTGGGTGTAGACCGATGACGTCAGGCCGTATTCACTGTCGTTGGCCATCGTCAGTGCATCTTCCAGCGTATCGAACGCCACCACTGGCAGCACCGGACCGAAGGTTTCTTCATGCACGATGGTCATGTCCTGACGCACGTCGAGCAGCAGTGTCGGCGGGTAGAAATAGCCTTTGCCTTCCACCGCTTTACCGCCAATGACCACTTTCGCGCCCTGTTCAACCGCTTTCGCCACCTTCTGCTCCACGCGATCCAGCGCGGCGGCGTTGATCAGCGGCCCCATCGCGATATCGGTGCGCTGCGCCGGGTCACCAAACTGCACCGCTTTCATCGCTTCACCCAGACGGTTAACGAAACGGTCGTAAATGCCTTTCTGCACGTACACGCGCTCAGCGCAGTTACAGACCTGCCCGGTATTAATGACGCGTGAATCGACAATCGCTTTCACCGCCAGCTCCATATCGGCATCATCCAGCACAATCGCCGGGGCTTTGCCGCCCAGTTCCAGGCACACTTTGGTGATATTTTTCGCCGCGGCGGTCATGATTTTTTCGCCCGCGCCGACGCTGCCAGTCATGCTGACCATCGCCACTTTCGGGTTGCCAGCCAGCTCCTGACCGACGGTTTCGCCACGGCCCAGGACCAGGTTAAAGACGCCTTTTGGCAGGCCAATCTCATGAACAATTTTTGCGAACGCAATGGCGTTGTTCGGGGTAAATTCGCTCGGTTTAATAACGATGGTATTACCGGTGATCAGCGCCGGAGCCAGCTTGCGGGCAATCAGGAAGAACGGGAAGTTCCACGGCAGAATGCCGGTGGTGACGCCCAGCGCACGTTTGAACACGAAGATGTTTTCGCCCGGACGGTCGCTTTGCAGAATTTCACCTTCGTAACGGCGCGCCCACTCTGACATGTACTCGAGATAGTCAGCGGTGAATGCCACTTCAACATCCGCCAGCTGCTGAATTTTGCCGCCTTCCGCGACTATCAGCGCACTGATTTCTTCAGCACGTTCGCGAATGCCCGCCGCAATTTTACGCAGCCAGCCCGCACGCTGAATGGCCGGGAGTGCTTCCCAGGCAGGCTGCGCTCGTTCGGCGGCGTCGATAGCCTGCTGCGCCTCTTTGGCGGAACCGTCAGGAATGCGCGAAATCAGCGCCTCGGTTGAGGGATTGACCACGTCAATCCAGGCGTCGCCCTGCCAGGACACAAACTGACCGTCGATATACATAGGGTGTTGTACGGGTGCTGTCATGTGCTGCTCCTGTGAATACATCGTTTTTAACAAGTGAATATATTGTTAAATATCGAGAATTCACGGTACAAATCCCAACCCTATCATCCTGTTTTTGTGAGACATCTCATAAAAGTAAGCCAGTGAACGCGATTCAGCGTCAACAACTCGATAACAACGAATGCCCGTTTGCGGATATTTTGTCGCAAACGGGCATTAACGGGAGGGAATTACAACAGGGAACGGCTCGACAACGCCTCGCGCAGCAGCACGTCTTCACTCAGAACGCGCCATGCGTCCAGCACGTCATCAGGCATATCGACGTGCGCGATAAAACCTTTCCCGCGCGGCCCATAGCCGTTTTCATCATCATGAATACGCGGCAGTTCGCCCAGTAATAAGGAGAGATAACGCTCCACCGGCCAGACGTTATGCGCTTCTTCGGCGAAGGTCAGGCCATGATTTCCATTACGCAGCACCGGTAAATAGCCCGGATAGCTGCGCCACTGTGGGGCATTCGCATCGTCCTGCCAGACGTGTGCGAACGTCGCCATGGTGCGGCGCTGCATGGTCGGGTCCTGCACCACAATCCCGGAATGGCAGCGGATCCCACGATCTTCCATTATGTCGCGCGTGAAACGGGCATTCTCCCCACAGTTAGTGGAGCGCGGTTCCACCACAATGCGCTCCTGCGGAATATTCCAGTACTGATGCGCAATTTCCGCGAGAATGGACGCTTCGGCACAGCCGGTGGTGCGCAGAGCATTATAACGCGGGTGACGGGCCACGGCGGCATACAGGAAAGTGGTGGAATGGCCAATGCCCCCGCTTATCAACAACGTGCGGTTTTCTGCCGCCAGACGGCAGGCGGCGTCAATGGTTGGCATCACCGCATTGCCCGCCAGCACCACCAGATCGGCGTCGACATTGACCGGTGGCGTGGGAAAATCATTTTGCGCCAGCCATTCACCTACGCGGTTGGCGGCTTGCAAAGTCGTTTCGTTCAGATGTGGAAAGGTGGTCAGCATAATACTCCCTACTTTCGTGAGTCGTACCACAGGGTAACGTCCTGTGCGGAGGATGACAGGAGATCACTCCGAAAGCGAGTTATTGCCCAGCAGACGCTATTCTTTAACCCGTTAAGGGTGGTTGCTGGTGAAAAACAATCTGCTGTTGGCACAAATCTCCCTTTACCCGTCGCTGGGAGGCGGCGGGTTTTCTCTGTCAGGCTGACGCATAACATGAGGTTCAGGAATGCAAAAATTGTGGTCTGAAGTCGATAATTATCTGATTGAGAAATTACTTCCGCCAGATCTTGTGCTTGAAAAAGTACTGGAAAATAACCAGCGAGAAGGTTTGCCCGCCATCGATGTGGCGGCGAATCAGGGGCAGCTGCTGGCACTGTTTGTGCGCATGACGGGCGCCAAACGGGTGCTGGAGATTGGCACACTCGGCGGCTACAGCACCGTGTGGATGGCGCGGGAATTGCCTGCCGACGGTAAGCTAATTACGCTGGAATTCAGTCCGCTTCACGCGCAGGTTGCCCGGCAAAATCTGCAACTGGCAGGCGTGGCGAATAAGGTGGAGGTCATCGAAGGTCCGGCGCTGGATTCGCTGGCGGCGTTTGAGCCGGATACAGTTTTTGACCTGGTATTTATCGATGCGGATAAACCGAATAACCCAAATTATCTGGAATGGGTGCTGAAGTTTGCCCGCCCAGGAACGCTGATTATCGGCGATAACGTGGTCCGGGAGGGCGAAGTGACGCATCCGCAGAGCACAGACAAAAGCGTTCAGGGCATGCGGAAGTTTATTGAGATGATGGGGAACAACCCGCGTTTGACCTGCACGGCGTTGCAAACCGTGGGCCAGAAAGGCTGGGATGGTTTTACGCTGGCGTGGGTGAAGAATTGAGTGTTTACGCTTTATCCCTTTGCCCTCTCCCATCGGGAGAGGGCAACATGCAGCCAGGCGTTATGCCGTAATCTGTTCCATCGCCTGCAATATCCGCTTGTCAGAAATCGGATACGGCGTGCCCAACTGTTGCGCAAAATAGCTCACCCGCAGTTCCTCAATCATCCAGCGAATCTCCTGCACGTCGTCATCATTACGACGCGACGGCGGCAGCTTATTCAACCACTGCTGCCAGGCCTGCTGCACGCTTTCGACTTTCAGCATCTGCGCGCGATCCCGGTGTGGATCGATGGCTAATTTTTCCAGTCGTTTCTCAATCGCGTTGAGGTAACGCAGCGTATCACCGAGACGCTTAAATCCATTGCCGGTGACAAACCCTCGATACACCAGCCCGGTCATCTGCGCTTTCACGTCAGACAGGCCCAGCGCCATCGTCATATCCACGCGCCCTTTCAGACGTTTGTTGATATTGAATACCGCCGTCAGGATCTGCTCGACCTGTTTGGCAATCTCCACCACCGTATCGTTGAGCTCCGCGCGGACTTTCTCATGCAAGGCCGCGTAGGTCTCTTCGGTCCACACCGGGCCACCGGCCTCGTGGATAAGCTTGTCGACGCCGCAGGAAATGCAGTCGTCAATCAAATCGAGCACTTTGCCGTACGGGTTAAAGTACAGGCCCAGCTTGGCTTTGTTTGGCAGCTTTTCGTGTAGATATTTAATCGGTGACGGAATATTCAGCAGCAATAAACGGCGCAGACCACGCCACATCGCCTGCTGCTGTTCCAGCGGATTATCAAACAGTTTGATGGCCACGCTGTCGCGTTCATCCACCAGCGCTGGCCAGGCCTTCATTTTGTAATTGCCGCGCTTCTGCTCATAGCTTTCAGGCAGCGAACCAAAACTCCAGAGATGCAACCCGCTCTGCTCGATACCGTCGTCCGCCACCGCAGACAGCGTTTCCTGAACTTTGCCTTTCAACACATCTTTCAGCGCAGTCAGGTCGCGGCCTTCCTGAAGCTTCTTGTTTTTGTCATCAATGACGCGGAAGGTCATCTTCAGGTGATCGGGCACCTGATCCCAGTGCCAGTCGTCACGGTCAATTGTCACCCCGCTCATCCGGCGTAGCTCGCGCTCCATCGAATCCAGCAACGGCAACTCCAACGGCTTCATGCGGCCTAACAGCGCTTCGGCGTAATTCGGCGCGGGCACAAAGTTGCGGCGCACCGGTTTCGGCAGTGATTTAATCAGCGCGATTAACAGCTCACGACGCAGGCCAGGGATTTGCCACTCAAACCCAGATTCTTCGACCTGATTGAGTAACGGCAACGGAATATGCACCGTCACGCCGTCGGCGTCTGCGCCCGGCTCAAACTGGTAACTCAGGCGCAGCTTAAGATTGCCCTGGTGCCAGAAGTTCGGATAGTCGAGTTTGCTGACGTCATCGGCCCCTTCCTTAATCAGCATACTTTTTTCAAAGTTGAGCAAATCAGGCGTTTCGCGGCTGGCGGTTTTCCACCAGTTATCGAAATGGCGAGCGGAAATCACGTCGTGGCTGATGCGCTGGTCGTAAAACTCGAACAGTGATTCATCATCTACCAAAATGTCGCGGCGACGGGATTTGTGCTCAAGTTCTTCAATTTCGTTGCGCAGTTTCAAATTATCGCGGAAGAAGGCGTGACGCGTTTGCCAGTCGCCCTCCACCATCGCATGGCGAATAAACAGCTCGCGGCACAGCGCCGGGTCAATCTGGCTGTAGTTGACCTTGCGGGCGGCGACAATCGGCAAGCCGTAAACGGTCACTTTTTCAGTGGCCATTACTGCGCCCTGCGCGCGCTCCCAGTGCGGCTCGCTGTACGAACGTTTGATCAAATGCTGGGCGGCAGGCTCGACCCATTCCGGATCGATACGTGCAGCAATGCGCCCCCACAGACGGCTGGTTTCAACCAGCTCGGCGACTATTGTCCATTTCGGCGGTTTTTTGAATAAGCCGGAACCCGGAAAAATCGAGAAACGGGCGTTGCGCGCGCCGGTAAACTCCTGTTTATCCGCATCTTTCATGCCGATATGCGAAAGCAGACCGGTCAGCAAGGCAACGTGAATTTCGCGGTATTCAGCAGGTTCGCTGTTGACCGGAATACCAAGCTCTTTCACCACCTGACGCAGTTGGGTGTAAATATCCTGCCATTCGCGCACGCGCAAATAGTTGAGGTATTCGGTGCGGCACAGGCGGCGGAACTGGTTCGACGACAGCGCTTTTTGCTGCTCGCCAAGGTAATTCCACAGATTAACGAACGCCAGGAAGTCGGACTCTTTGTCATGGAAACGGCGGTGTTTTTCGTCAGAGGCCTGCTGTTTGTCCATTGGACGTTCGCGCGGATCCTGAATCGACAACGCCGAGGTGATGATCATCGCCTCACGTACACAGCCGTGTTTTTGCGCTTCCAGTACCATGCGCGCCAGACGCGGGTCCACCGGTAGTTGCGAAAGCTGGCGTCCCATTGGCGTGAGTTTGTACACGGACTGCTGCTCGTCGGTGGTTATCGCGCCCAGCTCTTCCAGCAGGCGTACACCGTCCTGAATATTGCGTTTATCTGGCGCTTCCACGAACGGGAATGCACCAATATCGCCGAGCCCCAGCGCGGTCATCTGCAAGATAACGGACGCCAGGTTGGTACGCAGAATTTCCGGATCGGTAAATTCAGGACGCGACAGGAAATCGTCTTCCGAATAGAGACGAATACAGATCCCTTCCGAGACACGTCCGCAGCGGCCCTTACGCTGATTCGCCGAGGCCTGAGAAACCGGCTCAATCGGCAAGCGCTGCACTTTGGTGCGGTAGCTGTAGCGGCTGATACGCGCGGTGCCGGGGTCAATAACGTACTTAATCCCCGGCACCGTCAGCGAGGTTTCCGCCACGTTGGTTGCGAGCACGATGCGGCGTCCGCTATGCGACTGGAATACGCGGTTTTGCTCACTGTTTGACAGGCGGGCGTACAGCGGAAGAATTTCGGTATGGCGCAGGTCGCGCTTGCTGAGCGCATCGGCGGTATCGCGGATTTCGCGCTCGCCGCTCATGAAAATCAGGATATCGCCCGGACTCTCCTGCCCCAGTTCGTCAACCGCATCGAAAATTGCCTGTAACTGATCGCGTTCGGTATCGTCGGCATCTTCGACAATCGGACGATAGCGGACGTCGACCGGGAAGGTGCGGCCAGAAACTTCGATTATCGGAGCGTTATTGAAATGTTTTGAGAAACGTTCCGGATCGATGGTCGCCGAAGTGATGATGATTTTCAGATCCGGACGCTTAGGCAGCAGTTCGCGGAAATAGCCGAGCAGAAAATCGATGTTCAGGCTGCGTTCGTGCGCTTCATCGATAATGATGGTGTCGTATTGCATCAGCAGCCGGTCCTGCTGGATTTCTGCCAGCAAAATACCGTCGGTCATCAGCTTGACCATGGTGTTGTCGCTGACGTGATCGCTAAAGCGGACTTTATAACCGATGCAACCGCCCGGCTCCGTTTGCAGCTCTTCGGCAATACGGTTGGCCACGGTGCGCGCGGCCAGACGGCGCGGCTGAGTATGACCAATCAGCCCTTTAACGCCACGCCCCAGCTCCATGCAGATTTTCGGCAGCTGGGTGGTTTTCCCCGAGCCGGTTTCACCCGCCACAATCACCACCTGGTGGTCGCGGATGGCGTTGTAGATATCCTGCTTTTTCTGACTGACGGGCAGGTTTTCCGGGTAGGTTATCGCCGGGCGCGCCGCTTCACGCAGCAGGACTTTACCCGCTGCCTGCGAAATCTCTTTCGCCATCTCCAGCATAATAGCTTGTTGTGATTCAGGATTTTTAACCTTCTTCACGCCATGCAGACGACGGGCAAAGCGGGTTTTATCGCGCAGCATCAGGCCATCGAGCTGTTGATGGAGCTGCGAAAAGGTCATTTTATGTTGTTCTGTCATAGCGTTAACGGGCAGCGCACTGCCGGAAAAATGTCTCTGTTTTCATTGGTGTTAGAGTACCACATCGCAGTCGCCCTTTCCTTCATCAATAAATTTGAACGAAGGCTTCGATATATTGCGCTATCCCTGCGACAGGATTGTGAATAGCATGTCATCAAGCATCTGGGCACAGGCCCGTCAATCTCATAAAAGGAAACACCCATGAGCAAAGTTTTAGTTCTCAAATCCAGTATTCTGGCAGGGTACTCTCAGTCTGGTCAGCTGACTGACTATTTTGTTGATCAGTGGGCTGAAAAACATCCGGCAGACCAAATCACCGTTCGTGACCTGGCTGCACAGCCAATCCCGGTGCTGGATGGCGAACTGGTTGGCGCGCTGCGTCCGAGCGACGCCCCGCTGTCTCCACGTCAGCAAGAAGCGCTGGCGCTGTCTGATGAGCTTATCGCTGAGTTGCAGGCGCACGACGTTATTGTTATCGCCGCCCCAATGTATAACTTCAACATCCCAACTCAGCTGAAAAACTATTTTGACCTGGTTGCGCGTGCCGGTGTGACCTTCCGTTACACCGAAAACGGTCCAGAAGGCCTGGTCACGGGTAAACGTGCAGTCGTCGTTTCCAGCCGTGGCGGTATCCATAAAGATACCCCAACCGACCTGCTGGCGCCGTACATGAAGCTGTTCCTGGGCTTCATCGGCATCACCGACGTGAATTTCGTGTTCGCTGAAGGCGTGGCTTACGGTCCAGAAGTGGCGGCCAAAGCGCAGTCTGATGCCAAAGCCGCAATCAACAGCCTGGTTGCTGCATAAAGATTTCCCCCTCTCGCCGCCCGGTGAGAGGGATTTTCCGTTTCCTCATACAGTAAACGGCCTCTTATTTTCCGTTATCTTTTTGCCAGAGGTCATGTGCAAAAGGGTTCTGACGCTGTTCCCGGTTAAGGAGCTCCGTGAAAACTGACAAAGCTCACCGGGAGGCACCCGGCACCGTAACGAACCACATTTTATGCAGAAGGCGCAGGGTAAAACCCACAGTTCTCCTGGCGAAATTAATTGAGGAATTGCAGATTAAGTCCGGCAAAAATCTGCCAGCGAGGTTGTCCTGGCCCGTGATCAGCGACTGACCCTTGTGGTTCGATGAAGAAGTTATACACCGTTTTCTGCTGCTTAATCACTTGCCCAATACCCAGCCCCATCGGAACACTGTAACTGTCATTCTGGAAGTTATAGACCCAGATAGGTGCAGCACGCAGGTAGGTACCTCCGCCTAACTGATAAAACAAGAATGGCTGGAATGTGCCGAGATTCACGTCACTTCGGTCATCTTCCCCGGCAAAACTATGCTGCCAGGAAGCCAGATAACCGTACTGGAATTTCTTCGAGCTGGCATCAAACAGCACGTTGACCAGACCCGCTGACCATTTTTCTGTTCCCAGCGCCTCATCGGTTGCAGTCGGGGCTGTAATTTGTGGACCAAAACCAAAACTCACAGCCGGATTACCGGTATCAATCAGCCATGATGCGAAGAGGTTCAGGTCACCCAGACCGGTTTTATGCCCACCATTAGGAGGGGTCGGATACGTGTTGACCGGAAGTGATCCACGTAATAACCAGTTACTGTCGCCCAGAGCAAACGGCTGTGCATAACGAAACCAGAACTGGTTGGCATCTTTATCTGTGCCGCTGACATCACCGATGTAATAGTTCTGCATATTAAATGCAGTCATATTCGCCAGAGGGTTGTTCGCCTGGGCCGCATCCGGCGCATGGTCTTCTACGGCAAACGCAGATGCAGAGGCCAGGCAAAAAAGAGACGGCAGAAGTGAGTATGAAGACAAACGCATAACTGTTTACCTTAAGAAAATCCCCTGCAACGCAGGCGCCGCAGGGGAATTATTTTATGGTGTGACGATGTTGAACCAGAATTCAAACTTGTCCATATAGCTCAGCATCTCATCCAGCTTCGCACCATTACCCGTGACCTTAACATCACCGTTATCTTCAGCCTGTTTCAGGGTTTCTTCTTTCAGGATGATTTTATTCAGTGTGTCGCGGTTGAGTGTAATAGTCGCGTCCGCATCTTTCGCTTCGGCATTTGCGGTGTGGTTCAGTACCCCGTTTTCCAGCTCCAGCTTGTATTTACCGCCGTCGCTGCCCAAATCGATATTAAATACCGCTTTGGCATTAGCCGCTTTTTCACCGTTGATATGCACCCCGAGGTAATCGAAGAACATTTCCGGCGTCATTGCTTTCACCGTATCCGGGCTGGCCGTATTCGGCGTTGGCAGTTTCTGCACGCCATTACGCAGCTCCTGTGCACCGGTCAGGTAGAAGTTACGCCACGGACCGGATTCAGCCTGATAACCCATCTGTTCAAGCGCATCCGCTTCCAGATTACGTGCCGCCTGGTTATTGGGATCGGCAAAGACAACTTTGCTGACAACCTGTGCGACCCAGCGGAAGTTGCCCTGATCATAATCTTCTTTGGCTTTTTTCAGGATGTTATCCGCACCGCCCATGTAATCGACATATTTCTTTGCCGCTTCATCGGGTGGCAACTCATCCAGCGTTGCCGGGTTGCCATCGAACCAGCCGAGATAGAACACATAAGTGGCTTTCACGTCATGGCTGACGGAACCGTAATAACCCCGACTGGCCCAGGTTTTCGCCAGGCCATCTGGCAGCTTAAAGTTTGCCGCAATTTCGTCACGCGTCAGACCAGTATTGGCCATGCGTAAGGTCTGGTCGTTGATATAGCGATACAGGTCGCGCTGTCCCTTCATCAGCTTAACGACGTTCTCGTTACCCCAGGTCGGCCAGTGGTGCTGCGCCATGATAATTTCGGCTTTATCTCCCCAGAGGTTGATAGCATCGTTGATGTATTTCGACCATGCCAGTGGATCGCGAATTTTCGCGCCGCGCAACGAGTAGGTGTTATGGAGAGTATGGGTGACGTCCTCTGCCGCTTCGATGAGTTTCTTCTCTTCGATAAACCACAGCATTTCTGATGGGGCTTCAGAACCTGGCGCCATCATGAAATCATAGGTCAGACCGTCAATCGTCTCTTTTTGTCCGGTTTTGGTGATGTAATTTGTCGGGGCAATTAATGTCACTGTCCCTGCAGAGGTGGTCGTACCAAGACCCGCACCAACCTGACCTTTTACGTCTGGTTTCAGCAGGTTACCGTACATGTAACTAGCACGGCGGCTCATAGCGTTACCCGCCATGATGTTCTCGGATACCGCTTCCTCCATAAAGCCTGCAGGGGCGTAAATCTTCACTTTGCCAGATTTTACGTCAGCTTCATCAACCACACCGCGTACCCCACCGTAGTGGTCAACGTGGCTATGGGTATAAATCACCGCAACCACCGGCTTTTTACCACGGTTTTTGTAATACAGCTCAAGGCCCACTTTCGCGGTTTCTGCTGAAATCAGGGGGTCAACGATGGTAATCCCTTCGTTACCCTCAATGATGGTCATATTTGAGAGGTCAAGATTACGAATCTGATAAACCCCTTCCGTCACTTCAAACAGACCGCTGATGTTGATCAACTGAGACTGGCGCCACAGGCTCGGGTTGACGCTGTCAGGCGATTTTTCGCCTTCTTTAATAAAGGCGTATTTCTGCGGATCCCAGATAACATTACCTTGCTCACCTTTGATGACATCAGTCGGTAAAGCGGCAATAAAGCCTTTATGGGCATTGGTAAAGTCAGTGTTATCAGAAAAAGGAAGCTGATTATAAAGTGCATCATTAGCTTGTTTTGTCGCTGAGGTTGCCTCTTTAGGCGCTTCCTGCGCGAACAAAGGCGTCAGTGCCGTAGAGGTGAATAACCCTGCCAGGACAAGGCTTTTGACTAGTAGCGTAAGTCTCATAAATGATCCTCTATTGTACATCCTGTCTGCCGCTCGCTTTTTACAAACAGCAACCTTAAGAAACTATTGGGCAACATGAATAATGATAGCTTACATATCTAAGCTACCCGCTTTCCAAATATATCCAAATAGTTACATTTATCCATTTTTGACTACATTTGTAAGTACGTGCAGAATTCAGGGGGGAAGAGCTGGGTTATGCATCCTATGTACAGTGGGAGCGCGTAATACTCGCTTCACGCCCTGGGGCATTGTAGTGATGTGATGGACGTCCCTCCCTCAGTGCACGTCCTGCCGCATTTATGCTGAGAACGCGAGGACCGTTACGTCCGTCCTTTTATGAGCGATATTCGGCTGTGGAATACAGGGAGAGACAGAAAATAATTTGATTTTGTTTTCTGAATTATTTCGCCGATTTCGGGCGCAGATTTTCATCAAAAACCAACCGCTGGCGCCCTTCTTCCACTTCGCGCAACGGCTCCACCTGGTGCATAGTCAGTTTGCAGCGTTCCACCAGTACCTGATATTCCCGCGTGCCACGTTTTTTCCACTCCATTTCATCGGTACTCAGCGCACGAATGGCCTTTGCCGGACTGCCAACAATCAAATAATTCGCCGGCATTTCAGCCTTCGCTTTCACAAACGCCGCTGCGCCGACAATGCTGTTTTCGCCAATGACTGCACCGTCCATAATCACCGCGTTCATTCCGATCAGCGCATTACGGCGGATAACGCAGCCGTGCAGTATCGCACTGTGCCCAATATGCCCGTCTTCTTCGACCACGGTGTCCTGCTCCGGGAAGCCGTGCATGACGCAGTTATCCTGAATATTGGCCCCGTCTTTCACCACGATTCGCCCGAAATCGCCGCGAAGGCTGGCATTCGGACCGACGTAAACGCCTTTTCCGAGAATAACGTCGCCAATCAACACCGCCGTGGGATGGACGTAACTTTCTTCAGGTACCACGGGCGTTAAGCCATCAATTTGATAAACCGGCATGGTCACACTCCTTATTTAAGATTCAGACCACCAAAGCGTTGATAAAACGGCGACGCGGGCTGCGGCAACGGGCCGACCGAGGTTTCGCCCTTCTCGCTCACCCACGCCAGTGCACCAGCCGCCACGCTCTGATAAATATTAATGCACAGCTGACGAGCGGCCTGTCCGGCCCAGTGCGCAGGCAACAGTTCTTCAGGCAGCAGCGGGTCTTTGAGGATCACCCGGCGGTAAAGGTGAATAGCCAACAGCTGAATTGCGAAGCAGCGCTCCGGCGTCAGCTCAGCAGGGGCAGCATCCCGCAGCAGCGGCAGCAACGGTCTGAAGGTATTGATGAAATTTTCATACATCTGATTTTGTTCGGTGAGCTGCCAGCACTCTTCCACGCGCGCGCGCAATGCACTGACGGAGGTCGCCAGCGGAGAGCGGGCCTCAAAACAGATGACGTTTTCCGCCACGCCCGCTTCATGCAGCAGCGCCTGAACGTCCGCCAGCTTTTGCGACGGCGACGCCATCAGGCTCGGGGCCAGCGTGCCGAAGCCCTGCCAAATCAGCTGTTTTTTCACATCGGTGAGCGTATTTTTATCCAGCCCTTCCGACAGCAACAGCAGCCAGGTGCCGTCCCACGCGGGCGGTTCAGCGCGGTAAATTTTGCTCTCAGCACGTCGGGTCAGACGCAGCCCTTTGTCACTCAGACGGTAAAAACTGCGCCGCCCGATACGCGAGACGTCCAGCCAGCCCTCTTTATTGAGTCGGAATAATGAGGTGCGAACAAAGCGATCGCCAAAACCAAGGCCTTCAAGCAGCGCCGTCAGGCTCCCAAGCCAGATTTCGCCGCCACGATGGGATAACGCATCCCCGTAAAGGGAGGAGATTAAAGAGGTTCCGCTGACTGGCACGGCTGCGACGGCCTGCTGGATAAAGAGATCAAGTTTACTCATCTGATTCATTCTGTTGTGATTTTTTCCCTGACTGAATCATAGCACAGATTATTTTACCCTCACCCCGACCCGAACGGTTGCCCGGTAAGCTTGCGCCACCGGGCACGCAATAATTAACCGTTCGCCGCCAGTTTACGCAGGTCAAACACGCGACACGCTTTACCTTCGGAGCGCGGAATACTGCCGCAGTTGACGATGGTCACGTCGGTAGAAATCCCGACCATCGATTTGATCCGATGGCGCAGCTGATGACACACCTGACAGCGCTGCTCATGCGACAGGGCCAGGCTGCTCTCTTTCAGCTCGACTTTGATCGACAGCGAATCCAGATGCCCGCGACGATTCACTTCCAGCTGATAGTGCGGCGACAAATGCTCAAACTTAACGATTTCCTCTTCCAGCTGTGACGGGAAGACATTTACGCCACGAATGATCAGCATATCGTCGCTGCGCCCGCTGATGCGGTCCATCCGGCGCATCGTACGCGCAGTGCCCGGCAGCAATCGGGTCAGGTCTCGGGTACGATAGCGAATCACCGGCAGCGCTTCTTTAGTCAGCGTGGTGAACAGCAGCTCGCCCTGCTGACCGTCGTCCAGCGGCGTGCCGTCGTTCGGATTAACGATTTCCGGGTAGAAGTGATCTTCCCAGATAGTCGGGCCGTCGGAGGTTTCCAGACATTCCATCGCTACGCCCGGCCCCATGACTTCTGACAGACCGTAGATATCCAGCGCGGTAATGCCCAGACGTCGTTCAATTTCTTTGCGCATCGCCATGGTCCACGGCTCTGCGCCAAACACGCCAACCCGCAGGCTGCATGTACTGGCATCACCGCCCATCTGGCGCTCCAGTTCTTCAATCAGATTGAGACAGTAGGACGGTGTGACCATAATCATGTCAGGCTTGAAATCACGGATAAGCTGCGCCTGTTTTTCGGTTTGACCGCCGGACATCGGGATAACCGTCGCGCCCAGACGTTCTGCTCCGTAGTGCGCACCCAGCCCGCCGGTAAACAGGCCGTAGCCGTACGCCACGTGAATTTTGTCCTTCGCGCTGCCACCTGCCGCACGCAAAGAGCGGGCAACCAGATTGGCCCAGGTATCAATATCGTTTTGGGTATAACCGACCACCGTCGGTTTACCCGTGGTACCAGACGAGGCGTGAATACGCACCACCTGTTCCATCGGCACAGCAAATGTGTCGAACGGATAGTTATCGCGTAAATCCTGTTTAGTGGTGCACGGGAATTTACGGATATCGCTTAAGCTTTTGAAATCGTCAGGGTGAACCCCCGCCGCGTCAAATTTACGGCGGTACATCGGCACATTGTCGTAAGCATGTTTCAGCGTCCACTTCAGGCGTTGGGTCTGTAAAGCCTGCAGTTCATCAACGGATGCGGTTTCAATCGATTCTAATTTTGTCGTTGTCATTGTAGGGTACTCGCAGGTTAATCAGCTCACACGCGCTCCAGGATCATGGCAATGCCCTGACCCACACCGATACACATCGTGCACAGGGCGTAACGCCCTCCGCGACGGTGCAGTTCATTGCTGGCGGCCAGCGCCAGTCGGGCACCACTCATGCCTAACGGATGGCCTAATGCAATGGCGCCACCGTTAGGATTGACATGCAGGGCATCGTCCGGGAGCCCCAACTGTCTCATCACACCGAGCGCCTGGGCGGCAAATGCCTCATTCAGCTCGATGACGTCCATATCGTTGATACAGAGCCCCGCACGCTCCAGCACTTTGCGGGTGGCAGGCACCGGCCCAAGGCCCATAAGACGCGGCTCAACGCCCGAGGTGGCCATCGCCACAATGCGCGCTCGTGGCGTTAACCCCTGACGTGCGGCCATTTCCGCGCTGGCGATTAGCAGCGCCGCCGCCCCATCGTTTACCCCAGAGGCGTTACCGGCGGTGATCGCCCCATTCTTGCGGAACGGCGTTTTCAGGGCGGCGAGCTGTTCGAGCGTTGTTTCCGCCCGGGGATGCTCATCCTGCGTCACTTCGGTCAACGCGCCCTTTTTGCCCTTCACGCTGACCGGGACAATTTCTTCAGCCAGAATGCCGTTTTGCTGGGCAATTGCGGTGCGCTGCTGGCTGCGCCAGGCGAACGCATCCTGATCGGCACGGCTAATTTTTAACAATTCAGCTACATTCTCTGCCGTTTCGGGCATGCTGTCAGTACCAAAATGCTGCTGCATGAGCGGGTTCACAAAACGCCAGCCGATTGTGGTGTCGAACATTTCAGCCTGACGCTGGAACGGCGTAGTGGCTTTGCCCATCACAAACGGCGCACGGGACATGGATTCCACGCCGCCTGCAATCAGTAAATCCGCATCGCCGGAACGGATTGCGCGGGCAGCAAAGCCAATCGCATCCAGTCCAGAACCGCATAAACGGTTGATAGTGGTGCCGGAGACCGTCTGCGGCAGGCCCGCCAGTAACGATGCCATGCGTGCCACGTTGCGGTTATCTTCCCCCGCCTGGTTGGCACAGCCGAAAATCACATCGTCGATACGTTCAGCATCCAGCTGCGGATGCCTGTCGAGCAGCGCCCGCAGTGGCACCGCGCCCAAATCGTCGGCGCGAATCCCGGAAAGTCCACCGCCGTAGCGCCCCACTGGCGTTCTCACTCCGTCACAGATAAATGCGTCACGCATCAGGCTTCTCCCGTTACGCTGCCGCCGATGCGGTGTGATTTACCGCGAAACAGGGCCACAGCTTTTTGTTGTTGGTTAACAATTTCAATGTCATACACCCCGGTCAATTTGCCCTGATGCATCACGCGCGCGGTGGCGGTGAGTTTGTCTCCGGCAAAGCCCGGACGCAGAAAGTCGATGTTGCAGCCCGATGCCACCGCCGCCAGCCCCTGGCTGTTGCAGGCGTAGGCAAATGCCGTATCCGCCAGCGAAAAAAGCTGTCCGCCGTGGCAGGTTTGATGGCCGTTAAGCATGTTGGCGGTGACGGTCATGGTCAGCACCGCGAAGCCTTCACCCATCTCGATAATGTCAATCCCCAGCGCCTGGGCGCAGGTGTCGCGTTCGTACATCACGCGGGCGTTATGCCAGGCGTCGTTATGACTCATAGCTACTCTCCAGAAGCGCACGCTGGCGCAGCAAGGAACAGGGGCGATAGCGTTCTTCGCCGTAATGACGTTGCAGGTTTTCCAGCAGCGCCAGCACGCGCTGCCAGCCGAGCTGTTCGCCCCACTGGAGCGGACCGCGCGGATAATTCACACCCAGACGCATGGCGGTGTTGATATCCTCTTCGCTGGCGACGCCTTTTTGCAGGGCGTCCAGCGCTTCGTTGACCAGCATCGCCACGGTGCGCCACACCAGCAGCCCCGGATAATCGGCGACCAGCAGCACTTTTTTGCCCTGCTGCTGCAACCAGTAAATGGCTTTCTCCGTCGACTCCAGACGGTTGCCCGGTGCGGCGGCAATCACCACCACCGCGCCTTCGCTGCGGTCCATCATCACCACCGGCTGGCGAGTGCGTGTAGCCGCCGCCTGAGCAGTTTCACCCGTGGTTTCTATCAGAAGCACCTCATCAAGAGTGACAACGTCACGTTCTTTTTGCACACTGGATGCCTGACGATGCGCAGGCACAGCCGGATAAAACGCCGGCTCGGCGGCCCCCTGCGGCCAGGGATAAACACCCTGCCCACTTTTTTTACCGTAGCGCCCCGCCAGCACCAGTTCCTGCTGCACCAGCGACGGCAGAAAACGACGTTCCTGCCAGAAGGCGTTAAATACGGAACAGGTGACGGCGAAATTCACGTCCTGACCAATCAAATCTGTCAGCGCCAGCGGTCCCATCGGGAAACCACCCGCTTCACGTAGCGCCGTATCAATCGCTTCCGGGGCGGCAACCTGCTCTTCCAACGCGCGCCAGGCTTCGGCATAGAACGGACGCGCCACTCGGTTGACGATAAAACCCGGTGTGGAGTGGCACTGAACCGGCTGTTTGCCCCAGGCCAGCACGCACTGGCTGAGTTGCGTCACCACTTCGGTGGACGTCGCCACACCACTCACCACTTCCACCAGTTTCATTACCGGCGCCGGGTTGAAGAAATGCAGCCCCGCCACGCGCTCCGGGTGCTTCACGCCCGCCGCAATCGCGGTAATCGATATGGATGAAGTGTTGCTGGTCAGCAGCGTGTGCGGTGGGCAGATTTCACCCAGCTGCGCAAACAACGC
Organism: Scandinavium manionii; assembly: GCF_024764775.1. NCBI lineage: Bacteria > Pseudomonadati > Pseudomonadota > Gammaproteobacteria > Enterobacterales > Enterobacteriaceae > Scandinavium > Scandinavium manionii. The sequence continues at coordinate 250,007 of NZ_JALIGC010000035.1, forward strand.
TTTTTTGACGTCAAGATTTTCAGCTGCCGCTTCAATCACTAAATCGGCAGCAGCGAGTGCGGCGATGTCAGTCACCGGCAAAATGCGCGCCAGACCGCGTTCGCAGGCGTCGGCGCTGAGTTTGCCACGCGCAACCCGGGATTCCAGACGCTGACGCAGCGCGTCAATAGCGCGAGACATGGCGTCGGCTGAGATGTCATGCAACAGCACCTGCTGCCCGGCCATCGCCGCCACTTCCGCAATACCAGCGCCCATGGTGCCGCTGCCAATGACCGCTACGGTTCGAATCTGTTGGCTCATGGTCATTTCCCGCTGAATTGTGGTTGACGTTTGGCGAGGAAGGCGCTGACGCCTTCGCGGTAATCCGCGCTGCGCCCCGCCAAGCGCTGGTAGTCACGCTCGAGGTCGAGCTGTGCGTCCAGGTCGTTGGTTTCCGCCGCGTTGATCGCCTGTTTGATAAGCCCGAGGCCATATGTCGGCTGCGTAGCGAAATGGCGCGCCAGCTGGTTGGCGGCGTCGCTGAGCTGCGCGTCATCCACCACTTGCCAGATCATGCCCCACTGCTGAGCCTGTTCGGCGCTGAGTTTGTCTCCCAGCAGCGCCAGGCCCATGGCCCGAGCACGCCCCGCCACTCGCGGTAAAACCCAGGTTCCGCCGCAGTCCGGAATCAGTCCCAACTTGCTGAACGCCATCACGAAATTCGCAGAACGCGCGGCAATGACTATGTCGCAGCCAAGGGCAAGCGTCGCACCCGCACCTGCCGCCACGCCGTTTACCGCACAGATAACCGGTTTTGGCAGCGTTGCCAGACGGCGAACCAGCGGGTTCCAGAACGTTTCTACCGAATAACCGAGATCCGGCGGCGGACCGCTCGGGTCAACGTTGCGATCGTTCAGATCTTGTCCGGCGCAGAATCCGCGTCCGGCGCCGGTGATAACCAGACACCGAATCGTTTCATCGCGTTCGGCCTGCTTCAGGCACTCGGCGAGCTGCCCGTGCATCACCTCGTTAAAGCTGTTCAGTCGATCCGGACGATTCAGCGTTAGCGTCATCACCCCATGCTCAACGTGACTGAGAATAAAAGCGTCCATCGTTAGCGTCCTTTGAATTCGGGTTGGCGTTTGGCAAGAAACGCAGCGATACCTTCGCGACGATCGTCGGTGGCGCTGAGCAGCGTAAACAGCTGGCGCTCCTGCGCGAGTCCGGCACCGAGCATCATTTCCTGCGACTGACGAAGCGCCTGCTTCGCAGCCTGCAACGCCAGCGGGGAGTGTTTCGCCATTGCAGCCGCCAGGCTGATGGCATATTCCGTGGTCAGCCCAACGGGGTAAATCTCACTCACCAGCCCCGCCTGCTGCGCGCGCGGGGCATCAATGCTGCGTCCGGTCAGCACCATTTGTGTCGCTAATGATTTGCCCACGCAGCGGATCAGACGCTGCGTGCCGCCTGCGCCCGGCATCAGGCCGAGGGTGATTTCCGGCAGACCAAATGTGGCGTTGTCGCCCGCCACCACCACATCGCACAGCAGCGCCAGTTCACAACCGGCGCCCAGCGCGTAGCCGTTCACGGCGGCAATCAGAGGTTTGCTGAAGGCATCGATGCGCGCCCAAATGCGTGGGCGAATATCGTTCAGGGTCGCGGCTAAATCCTTTTCCGCCATCTCCTGTAAATCAGCCCCGGCGGCAAACACGCGCTCGCTGCCGGTAATGATGACCGCGCCGATGCTGCTGTCCTGCTGGGCTGATTCCAGCGCGTCGGCAATTTGGGTCAATAACGCGTTGTTCAGGGCGTTGCGCGCCTGCGGACGGTTGAGCGTCAGCTGCAATACGCGGTCGTGGCGGCTAATCAGTAATTCGCTCATGCCATCCCCTTCGCATCAAAATCGACGATCACATCGGCAGTGAGCGGCAGCGACTGGCAGCTCAGAACATATCCTGCTGCGAGTTCATCCGGCTCGAGGCTGTAATTGGTTGCCATCGACACTTCACCGCGCAGTACTTTGCATTTGCAGGTGGCGCACACCCCGCCTTTGCAGGCGTAAGGTAAGTCCGCGCCCTGACGCAGGGCGGCGTCGAGAATGCTTTCGTCGTCAGCGGAAAGGACTATCGCGCGGTCACGCCCGTCCTGGCGCAGGGTGACCGTCTGGCCGTCGGCCTGCACGCTTGACGCGTGGCGCACGGTGCTGCCCGGCGTATTGAAGCGCTCGAGATGAATGGCATTTTGCGACATTCCAAGCGCTACAAGTGCAGTTTCAGCGTCGTCCATCATCGCCGCCGGGCCGCAGATAAAGGCCTCATCAAACTGACTGAAATTCAGCAGATAGCGGGAAAGCGCATGCAATTTTTCACCGTCAATGCGGCCATGCAGCAGCGCGCTGTCGAGGGTTTCCTGACTGAAAATACTCAGCAATTGCAGGCGCGTCGGATACGTGTCTTTCAGGTCGGCCAGCTGTTGGCGGAACATCATGCTCTGGCTGCTGCGGTTGCCGTAAATCACGGTGAACACGCTGTCCGGCTCGGCCTGTAATGTGGTTTCCACAATCGCCAGCATCGGGGTTATCCCGGAGCCTGCGGCGATCGCCAGATAGTGTCCGCTGCGCTCAGGCTGCGGCTGATAGCCGAAATTACCCTGAGGGATCATCACCTCGAGGGTCATGCCAGCTTTGATTTCATCCCTGGCATAGCGGGAGAAGCGCCCGCCTTCGATGGCCTTCACCGCCACGCTGATTTCGCCCGGCACGGCGCGGCGACAAATCGAATAACAGCGGCGGAGTTCTTCGCCTGCCAGTTTGGCCTTCAGGGTCAGATGCTGACCGGGGCGAAACGCGTAGGCAGTTTGCAGCGTTTGCGGTACGGCGAACGTAATGGTCACCGCATCGCGGGTTTCCGGCTCGACCTTTGCCACCGTAAGCGAATGAAACGTCGTCATGGCAACCTCAAATACATTTAAAGTAATCAAAGGGTTCCCGGCAGCTGTCGCAGCGGTATAACGCTTTACAGGCCGTGGAACCGAATTCACTGATCATCGTGGTTTGGGTGCTGGCGCAGCGCGGACAGGCCACATCCGTCGGCATTCCCGCGTGGCAGGCATGGGCCTGTGGCGGGCTGATGCCGTACTGACGCAGGCGTTCACGGGCGTCCGGCGTCATCCAGTCCGTGGTCCACGGCGGGTCAAGCTGCAGGACGATATGCACCGGCGTGTAGCCGTGCGCGGTCATCGCGGTGCGGATCTCACCGAGCAGATGCTCCGTTGCCGGGCAGCCAGAATAGGTTGGCGTGAAGCCCACCACCCAACCATCGCCCTGCGGCGTCACGCTGCGCACCATCCCGAGATCGGTGATGGTCAGCACCGGCACTTCCGGGTCTGAAATCTGACTTAACAGCGTCCAAATCTCATGGACTTCAGCGGGAGCAATACTGGCGAGACGTTGCATAGCGACCTCCGTTACCACTGCTGACCGGGATACGAACGCTGCAGATACTGCATTTCTGCCAGCATCGGCCCCAGATGTTCGGTGTGTAGCCCCTGTTTACCGCCGGTGCGGTACGGCGGCTCTGGCGGAACCTTGAGTTCTGCGGCTGCCAGTACGCTGGAAATTTCCGCCAGCCAGCCGGCTTTCAGTTCACGCGGGTCGACGGCGACGCCTTCAGCAATCAGCGTTTCTTCCAGCGCATCGGCCTGGAACAGTTCGGCGGTGAAGCGCCACAGATTGTCGATGGCGGCCTGCATCCGCGCGCTCGAAAGCTCGGTCCCTGCGCCCAGACGCTCAACCCAGCCACGGCTGAAGCGCAGGTGATAACGCGCTTCTTTAATGGCTTTGGCGGCGATGGCGGCAATCTGTGCGTCTTTGCTGCTCGTAAGGCGACTGAACAACGCCACGTGCCAGGCATCAATAAACAGCTGGCGCGCCAGAGTGTCAGCAAAATTACCGTTCGGCTGCTCTACCAGCAGAATGTTGCAGAACTGGCGTTCGTCGCGGCCAAACGCCAGCGTGTCTTCATCGCCTGCGCCCTGACGTTCAGCGGCGTAGGTCAGAAAATTGCGCGCCTGGCCCATCAGGTCGAGGCCGATATTCGCCAGCGCCAGATCGATTTCCAGCTCCGGGGCGTGACCGCACCAGGCTGAAAGGCGCTGAGAAAGCACCAGACAGTTATCGCCGAGGCGCAGAGCGTAAGTCGCGATAGGATCGTGATTCTTCATGACTGCCTCACATGTGCTCGATGCCGTCAGGCAGGGTGTAGAACGTCGGGTGGCGATAGATTTTGCTCTCCGCCGGGTCGAAAAATTCGCCGCGTTCTTCCGGCTGTGAGGCTACGATTTCGCTCGCTTTTACCACCCAGATTGAGCAACCTTCGCTGCGGCGGGTGTAGGCATCACGGGCATTTTCCAGCGCCATGCGATCGTCGGCGGCGTGCAGGCTGCCCACATGACGGTGCGATAAACCCTGTTTGCTGCGAACGAACACTTCATATAACGGCCAGTAGACATTGCTCATTGTTGTTCTCCTTACGCCACGTTGCGGGCCTGCTGTTTTTCGGCATGCGCCAGCGCGGCTTCCCGCACCCATGCGCCCTCTTCCCAGGCTTTACGCTTGGCGGCCAGACGTTCGTGGTTGCAAATACCACGCCCGTTAATCACGTCATTAAATTCATTCCAGTCGATAGCGCCGAAGCGGTACTCACCGGTGGTTTCGTCGAGCGTTAGGTCCGGGTCCGGTACGGTCATGCCCAACATTTCCACCTGCGGAACGGTGTTGTCGACAAAGCGCTGACGCAGTTCATCATTACCGAAGCGTTTGATTTTCCACGCCAGGCTCTGGGCGCTGTTCGGCGAGCTGTCATCGTTCGGCCCGAACATCATCAGCGCAGGCCACCAGAAGCGGTTGATTGCGTCCTGCAACATCGCGCGCTGCTCTTCGCTGCCGTTCGCCAGCGCCATGCAGGCTTCGAATCCTTGACGCTGATGAAAACTCTCTTCTTTACAGATTTTCACCATCGCACGGGCATACGGTCCGTAAGACGTGCGACACAGCGCCACCTGATTGACAATGGCTGCCCCATCGACCAGCCAGCCAATCACACCGATATCGGCCCAGTTCAGCGTCGGGTAATTAAAGATGGAGGAGTACTTCATTCGTCCGTCGAGCATCTTCTGATAGATGTCTTCGCGGGCGCAGCCGAGGGTTTCCGCCGCGCTGTAGAGATAAAGGCCGTGCCCGGCTTCGTCCTGCACTTTAGCCAGCAGAATGGCTTTTCGGCGCAGCGTCGGCGCACGGGTTATCCAGTTACCTTCCGGCAGCATACCGACAATCTCAGAGTGCGCGTGCTGGCCAATCTGGCGGATCAGCGTTTTGCGGTACGCCTCGGGCATCCAGTCCTGCGGCTCAATGGCCGTCTCTTCGGCGATGCGCGCTTCAAAGCGTTGTTCTTCAGTCACATTGTCACCTTTATGATTCCCATTTGATTCATTAAGTGCATTTTTATGAATCACATTGTTTATGTGAAGTTACATAAAGGTTAACTAAAACCCCAAGAATGGTTTGTGTATTCTGTGACGCCCTTCGCAGAGTAAATCGCAATATCGTTACATAACAATGAAGTAACAAATAAACAGATGCAGACAAAGATCGCATTGTTAATAAATTATTAAAATCATCATTGATTTTTATGATTCATAATCAAACTATGTATGACGAAACGACGTAACATTTACGGAGAGACACAATGCAGCAGTTAACCAGTTTCTTATCCGGTAGCTGGCAGTCAGGCCGGGGCCGAGCGCGGACAATCCATCATGCGATTACCGGCGAACCACTTTGGGAAGTGACCAGCGAAGGGCTGGATCTGGCGCAGGCGCGCCGTTACGCCATTGAGAATGGCGGTGACGCGCTCAGTAAAATGACCTTTGTTGAACGTGCCGCCATGCTGAAAGCGGTGGCAAAACATTTGCTGGAGCAAAAAGAGGAGTTCTATGCCCTTTCCGCACAAACCGGGGCAACCCAGGCTGATAGCTGGGTGGATATCGAAGGCGGAATTGGCACGCTGTTTACCTACGCGGGACTCGGCGCACGCGAGTTGCCTGACGACGTATTATGGCCGGAAGATGAACTGATTCCGCTGTCGAAAAATGGCGGTTTCGCCGCTCGCCATGTGCTGACTGCAAAATCAGGCGTTGCGGTGCACATTAACGCGTTCAATTTCCCGTGCTGGGGAATGCTGGAAAAACTGGCACCAACGTGGCTCGCCGGGATGCCCGCCATCATCAAACCCGCCACCGCCAGCGCGCAGGTGACCCAGGCAATGGTCAAAGCCATCGTCGACAGTGGGCTGGTACCGGACGGTGCGATCAGCCTGATTTGCGGCGGCGCGGGCGACCTGCTTGATCAACTCGATTTCCAGGATGTCGTGACCTTTACCGGCTCGGCGCAAACCGGGCAGTCGCTGCGTATTCATCCGAACATCGTCAAAAACTCTATTCCATTCACCATGGAAGCCGACTCGCTGAACTGCTGCGTGCTGGGTGAAGACGTCACGCCGGAGCAGCCAGAATTCGCACTGTTTATCCGCGAAGTGGTACGTGAGATGACCGCCAAAGCGGGACAAAAATGCACCGCCATTCGCCGCATCATCGTGCCACAGGTGCAGATTCAGGCGGTGAGCGACGCGCTGGTAGCCCGTTTGCAGGGCGTTAAAATGGGCGACCCGGCCGTAGAAGGCGTGAAAATGGGATCGCTGGTCAACGCCGATCAGCGAACTGACGTGCAGGAAAAAGTTGATGCGCTGGTGGCCGCTGGCTGCGAAGTGCGTCTGGGTGGCAAAGCGGATATGCAGGCGGCAGGCGCATTCTTCCCGCCGACACTGCTGTTCTGTCCGCATCCGGATGAAAGCCCGGCGGTTCACGCCATTGAAGCCTTTGGTCCGGTCGCCACGCTGATGCCGTATCAGACCCGCGCGCAAAGTCTGGCACTGGCCCGCGCCGGTCAGGGCAGTCTGGCTGGCACGCTAGTCACCATGGATCCGGCGATTGCCCGCGAATTTATTCTCGGTGCGGCCCGCGCTCACGGCCGTATTCAAATTCTCAATGAAGAGTCGTCGAAAGAATCCACCGGACACGGTTCTCCGCTGCCGCAGCTGCTGCACGGCGGCCCGGGCCGCGCGGGCGGCGGCGAGGAGCTGGGCGGTCTGCGAGCGGTGAAGCACTACCTGCAACGCACCGCTGTTCAGGGCAGCCCAACGATGCTGGCCAGCGTCAGTCAGCAATGGGTTCGCGGCGCGCAGGTGCAGGAAGACCGCGTGCATCCATTCCGTAAATATTTTGAAGAATTGCAGCCGGGCGACAGCCTGTTGACCCCGCGCCGTACCCTGACCGAAACGGATATCGTGAATTTTGCCTGCCTGAGCGGCGATCATTTCTACGCGCATATGGACAAAATCGGCGCCGCGGAATCGATGTTTGGCGAACGTGTGGTGCACGGCTATTTCGTGATTTCTGCTGCTGCAGGTCTGTTTGTCGATGCGGGCGTCGGCCCGGTTATCGCCAACTACGGCATGGAAAACCTGCGCTTTATCGAACCGGTGAAACCGGGCGATACCATTCAGGTACGTCTGACCGTGAAACGTAAAACCGTTAAGCGTCAGAAAACCGCCGACGATAAACCTACCGGCGTGGTGGAATGGGCGGTGGAAGTGTTTAACCAGCATCAGCAGCCGGTCGCGCTCTATTCGATCCTGACGCTGGTGGCCCGTCAGCAAAGCGATTTCTAACCTTCCTGTTGCCCGGTGGCGCATCGCTCACCGGGCCAACAGTTCAATCCCCCTAATCTGGCAAATCTGACAAAACACCTGGCAGGTGCAGGCAAACGTCGTGCGTCTGCTCGCTGTTAGGGTGAGCGTGTCGTGACTCTAAGAACATAACTATACGAGGTTAACAAATGGGAAGCTTTTCTCCTTTTTCCGCCCGTAAAACGGCGTTGGCCCTTGCGGTCGCCCTGATGTGCAGTTGGCAAGCCCCTGTCTTCGCGCACGGCGGCGAAGCCCATATGGTTCCGATGGACAAGACCTTGCAGGAGTTTGGGGCCGACGTGCAGTGGGATGATTACGCCCAGATGTTCACCATCGCCAAAGACGGCGCATTTGTGAAGGTGAAACCGGGCGCCAAAACCGCCATCGTCAACGGTAAAACCCTGACATTGCAGGTGCCGGTGGTGATGAAAAATAACAAAGCCTGGATTTCGGATACCTTCATCAACGACGTGTTCCAGTCCGGACTGGATCAGACTTTCCAGGTCGAGAAGCGCCCACACCCGCTGAATGCGCTGACCGCCAACGAAATCAAAGAAGCGGTTGAGATTGTTAAAGCCTCGCCGGACTTCAAACCGAATACGCGCTTTACGCAGATTGCCCTCGCCGAGCCTGAAAAAGGGAAAGTCTGGAACTTCGTCATGAGCGGCACCGCGGTCGATGAAGATCGTCTGGCAAATGTGACGATGCTCGACGGCAAACACGTGATTGAAAGCCAGGTCGATTTAAAGAATAAAAAAGTGCTGCACTGGGCGCCAATCAAGGACGCGCACGGCATGGTGCTGCTGGACGATTTCTCCTCCGTGCAAAACATCATCAACGCCAGCAAAGAATTTGCTGACGTGCTGAAAAAACACGGCATTACTGACCCGACCAACGTTATCACCACCCCACTGACCGTCGGCTATTTTGACGGCAAAGACGGCCTGAAGCAGGAAGATCGTCTGCTAAAAGTGGTGAGTTATCTGGACGTCGGCGACGGCAACTACTGGGCGCACCCGATTGAAAACCTGGTGGCGGTTGTCGACCTTGAGCAGAAGAAAATCATTAAGATTGAAGAAGGCCCGGTCATTCCTGTGCCGATGGCACCGCGCCCGTATGATGGACGTGACCGTATCGCTAAACAGCTTAAACCGTTGGATATCATCGAACCAGAAGGCAAGAACTACACTATCACTGGCGATATGATTCACTGGCAGAACTGGGATTTCCACCTGCGCCTGGATTCTCGCGTAGGGCCGATTTTGTCGACCGTGACCTATAACGACAACGGCACCAAACGCAAAATCATGTACGAAGGTTCACTTGGCGGGATGATCGTTCCTTATGGTGACCCGGACGTGGGCTGGTACTTCAAAGCATATCTGGACTCCGGCGACTACGGCATGGGCACCCTGACATCGCCTATTGCCCGCGGTAAAGATGCACCGTCGAACGCCGTGCTGCTGGACGAAACCATCGCCGATTATACCGGTGCACCCATGAACATCCCGCACGCGATCGCAGTCTTTGAACGCTACGCCGGGCCGGAATATAAGCATCAGGAAATGGGTAAGCCGAACGTCAGTACCGAGCGCCGTGAGCTGGTTATCCGCTGGATAAGCACGGTCGGCAACTACGACTACATCTTTGACTGGGTGTTCCACGAAAACGGCACTATTGGCATTGATGCCGGTGCGACGGGCATCGAAGCGGTGAAAGGCGTGCAGTCCAAAACCATGCACGACGCGACTGCCAAAGCTGACACCAAATACGGCACGCTTATCGACCACAACATCGTAGGCACCACCCACCAGCACATCTACAACTTCCGTCTCGACCTGGACGTAGATGGCGAAAACAACCGCCTGGTAGCGATGGATCCAGATGTGAAGCCAAACACCGCCGGTGGCCCGCGGACCAGTACCATGCAGATTGACCAGCATACGATCGACACCGAGCAGCAGGCAGCGCAGAAATTCGATCCGGGTACCATTCGTCTGCTGAGCAACACCAGCAAAGAGAACCGTATGGGCAATCCGGTTTCGTACCAGATAATCCCGTACGCCGGTGGCACTCATCCGGTGGCGACCGGGGCGAAATTCTCACCTGACGAGTGGATTTATCATCGCCTGAGCTTTATGGATAAACAGCTGTGGGTGACCCGCTACAAAGCGGATGAACGTTATCCTGAAGGCAAATACCCTAACCGTTCCACCCATGACACCGGTCTTGGCCAGTACACCAAAGACAATGAATCGGTGGATAACCAGGATGACGTGGTGTGGATCACTACCGGCACCACGCATGTGGCCCGCGCCGAAGAGTGGCCGATTATGCCAACCGAATGGGTTCACGCGCTGCTGAAACCGTGGAACTTCTTCAATGAAACGCCGACGCTAGGCGAACAGAAGAAGTAAATCAGAGGGGCTTCGGCCCCTTTTTTGATCTCAGGCTTCGTGAAAGAGAAACAGGGATGCTATATTTCCCGCGCTATACTGGAAGCGTGGACAGGCTTGAGAAAGGATCGAGGTATCTTGGTTAAAAAAAAGCGGACATTCACCCTTACGGCGATTGTCATTCTCACTACCGCTGTCTTCGCCGGTTTACTGTTCCGGGAGTACCGCAATTTATCCAGCTATATGGGATATATTGCTGAAAATGGCAAGTCTGCACTGTTTCATGAAGAATATATTAATCAGCGCATTGCTTATAATATCTCCACCGCATTATCTTCCCCCCTGGTCTCTGAACCGGGTGAAAACGATCCGGCGGCCGTTGCGCGCCGCCGGATCGTCGATTAATAGAAATGTAGACTTTTAATTTTCAATATTGGAATGCCCCTCCGAATCTTTCCGAGCACGTACGCACATTTCACTCTCCATCCAGCGAAACGCCTGGCGCGGGAATAGTATGCACAGCAACTACCCGTCTTCATCGTAATTAATGGTGTACATAGTACCCAATTCAGGTGTACATTGTACCCACACAAGGAGAGTGTGCTCGTGACCCATGCCATCGAGTTTATCGAAACGCCTCAGTTCACCCGGCAGATTAAAACGATCGCCACGGATGATGAACTGAAAGAACTGCAAAGAGAGCTTATCCAGTTCCCCACCCGGGGCGATGTCATACAGCAAACCGGGGGTTTGCGGAAAATCAGAATGGCGACGGGGTCACAGGGAAAAAGCGGAAGCGCCAGAGTTATCTACTTTCTGGCCACCGAAGTGATTGTCTGGCTGGTGCTGGCTTACCCCAAAAACGTCAAAGATTCCCTGACGGATTCAGAAAAATCAGCCCTCAAGAAACTGACTAAATTATTGAAAGACGAGGTGTGATATGACTTTTTTTAACGAGTTGAAAGCGTCCCTGGAAGAAGCGGTCGACATCAAAAACGGCGACAAAGCCCCCGGCCGTGTTACCTGCTATGAAATTGCCGACGTGAAAGCCATCAGAGAGCAGCTCAACGTTTCTCAAAGCGAAATGGCGAAAGCACTGGGCACCAGCCTCGATACCATTAAAAGCTGGGAAGCGAAAAGACGTAACCCGACAGGACTGGCAGCCAAAGTTCTGGCCGTGATTCAGGCGGACCCTGCTTTCTTTCACGTGCTAGCGGCCCATTGATCGGGATAGGGCTGATCTCACGACCAGCCTCCTCCCACACCACCGCACGATGCGCTCAGTTCTGAATGCAGAACGCCGGACAGGCCTCCCGAATGGAGAGCTAATGGCTTCGTTAATAACGCACGCACACTGATTTGGTTTCACACCAGCCGTCGAGCCAGTCCGGGCCGAAATCGCGTCCGGTACCGGACTGCTTCATACCACCAAACGGCAAATTCGGGTCAATCAGCGTATGGCTATTGACCCACACCGTACCAGCCTGTAAGCGGTCGCTGTAGCCCAGCGCCTGAGAGAGATTTTGCGTCCAGACACTGGCGGTCAGGCCGTATTCACTTTCATTTGCCAGACGCAGCGCTTCGTCACCATCCGCGACGCGCACCAGGTTCACCACCGGCCCAAAGACTTCCTCGCGCGTTAAACGCAGACGCGCATCCGGGTTGACCACCAGCGTCGGTCGAACGTAATAACCCTGGCCTTCTGGCCCGGTGTTACCGCTAATCAACTCGGCTTTGTTTTGCTCGGCTTCATGCAGGAACGCCGCGACTTTGTCGCAGTGTGCGCGTGAGGCCAGCGGGTTAATCTGTGCGCTTTCGGACATACCCGGCCCGACGCTCAGGGATTTCACCGCCTGCTCAAAACCAGTGACAAGGGTGTCAAACAGCGGCGCTTCAATGTAAATGCGCGAGCTGGCCGCGCACACCTGGCCCTGATTAAGGAAACTGCCCATCATCAGGCCTTCAATTACCCACTGCGGATCGGCGTCTTTCAGTACAATTGCCGGGTTTTTACCGCCCAGTTCCAGGGTGACGCGCGTCAGACGGTCTGCCGCCGTGCGGGCGATCTGTTTGCCCGTCGCTGTTGAGCCGGTAAAGCTCACCTTGGCGACATGCGGATGCGACGTCAGCGCTGAGCCACATTCGGCACCGCTGCCGGTTACCACATTAAATACGCCTTCTGGCACACCCGCTTCGGTCGCCAGCTCCGCCACGCGCAGCAGCGTCAACGGTGTGGTTTCGGACGGTTTGATAACGATAGAACAGCCTGCCGCCAGCGCGGGCATTACTTTCCACATGCCAATCATCAGCGGGAAGTTCCATGGCACAATCCCGGCTACCACGCCCACCGGCTCTTTACGCGTCCACGCCTGATAGCGTGCACCCGCAGGCAGCGGAATAGAAACATCCAGCGTTTGCCCGGTGATTTTGGTCGCCAGCCCGGCGGTGTAACGCATCCAGTTCAGCGTACAGGCCACCTCAAACATGCGGGAAATGTTGATCGACTTGCCCTGCTCCAGCGTTTCCAGCTGCGCCAGTTCTTCTGAATGTTTTTCCACTAAATCAGCAAAACGCAGCAAGATACGTTCGCGCTCCGCAGGCATCCGCCCGGCCCAACGGCGGTCAACGAACGCGCGCCAGGCAGACATTACCGCGGCATCAACATCCGCGCTGTCCGCATCTGCAGTGGTGGCGATGGCTTTGCCCGTCGCCGGGTCCCAGACGGTCAGGCGCTTGTCACTGCGTGAGGCCTGTTGCTTTCCGTCAATATAGAGCCCGTGCTGGCGCGCCAGAAATTGTTGTACGCTCTCAAGCAGCGCGACCTGTGAATCAGACATATCAGCTCCTTATTACCTTTCACGGTTTTAACCAGTGTAGAAGCCGCGCGCCTTTTCCGTTTTTGTCTCTGTGTCATTCGCTTTGTCGCCTGTGACAGCCCTCGCAAACAGTGACAATAGTCATGCTGCCTCCTGTCGCCAGTGATAGTTCTTTCGTATAGTCACCAGGATAAGCTTGTTTATGCAACATAAATGCAACAATGTGTTGGCACTTCAATGACCGAGGCAGGACATGGCGCAGATCTCAGGCAATGAGCAATTCCAGCAGTGGCTGGCCCAGATAAACCAGGAGTGTGGCAACTTTGCCGCTCGCCCACTGGAAGGCGAGTTTTCGGGGCATCTGGAAACCGGCTATGCGCAGGGGCTAAAACTTAGCACCGTCACCACCGCCAACGTTAATCTCTACCGCACCAAAAACGAGATCAGTAAACAAAACGACAGCTGGTTCTACACCGTTTTCCAGCTGGAAGGCCAGGCAATAATTGAGCAAAACGAACGTCAGACGGTTATCCACCCCGGCGACATTACGCTGGTCGATGCCTCCCGTCCGTGTTCTATCATCTGGCAACAACGCTCCCGTCAGACTTCGCTGTTGTTGCCAAGAAGCTTGCTGGAACAACAGCTGCGCGTGGGCGAAAGCCATTGCGTTCAGCGTTTAGGGAAAAACTTGCCGATGGTGCAAATGAGTCATCGCTTGTTGCAGGAAAGCATGAATAACCGCGAGCTGTCCGGCAAAGAAAGCGAAGCCGCGCTGGAGGCGATTGTGTGCCTGCTGCGCCCAGTGTTGCAGCAGCAAGAAGTGACACCGTCACGCCGCGACAAGCAGTTCGATAAGGTTGTGCAACTGATAGACAGCCATTTGCAGTCAGAAATGCTGCGCCCAGAATGGCTGGCCAATGAAACGGGGATGTCGGTAAGAAGTCTGTACCGGATGTTCGCTAATAAAGGTCTGGTGGTGGCGCAATACATTAAAAACCGGCGGCTGGATCTTTGCGCCAAAGCGATACGCAGCGCCGCCGATGACGAAAAGCTGGCGGGAATCGGGTTCAGCTGGGGCTTTACCGATCACAGCCATTTTTCTACCGCCTTTCGCCAGCGCTTTGGCGTGTCGCCCGGCGAGTACCGCAAACGCAATCGCTGATCACTTCTTCAGCCATTTTCCGTTCAGGCCCTTCACGTATTCTCCCGGCTGCGCTCGCACAACCAGCTTTTTCCCGGCCATCTTTGCGACTTCATCCACCGGCAAATTGTTGCTGTCTGCCAGCTGCTGATAGCTTTCGCTGCGCGCGTCGTTGATTTGCTTCACCAGCGCCACCGTTTCTTTATCCTGTGCCACTGGCGCCAGATAGCCGGTCAGGGTTTCCCCGACACGCCCCTGTGCTCGGGCTTCGTCAAGCGTCAGCGCAAACACGCTCTGGCTGATTAGCCCAACACTCAGAACCGCCATTAACAGTAATTTTTTCATCGCTGCGGCCTCAGAATAAATCGCTGCGAGATTTCAGCAGGTTTTCGACGTCTTTATCGACCTTGATGTGGATCTCATGTTCGATTTTGACATTCATATTGATGGTTATCGGCTCCTTGGGGGCCGCGACCTCAATGCGCGGCGTACAGCCGCTGAGGCTAAAGGCCGCCAGCCCGCTCAGCATGGCGATTTTCACTTTCATTATTGCTCCTTACAGTCCTTGCCTGCCCGGCAGCGCGGGTCGGGAAGGACCGCGTTTTGCTCAAGCCATGCCTGAAGATTGTCGCCAAAGCGCAAACTGCGCCAAAGATCGAACACATTCTCTTCATGGGTATAGTTTAAATTCACGGTGCTACTTTTGCCGTCCACCCGGCTGATGCCAGTCACAGTAGATTTCAGCGTCAGCAGGCCGAGATTATCGAGATTGATTTTGGTCCATGAACGGGAGATTTCCATATAGCGCAGCCAGTTAATCGCCACACCCGCGACCATATTATCTTCCACCACCGCATCGGCGGTGTCTTTATCAATACGCAGCGTCATCGGGCCGGGGTTAGTCAGCCAGCCATCTTTGATTATCCATTTTTCATTGTCGAGCCACAGCGGCAGCGCCCCGCTCACCGGGCCTGACATCGTAAACTGCTTTGGATTCACCGCGCTGATAAGCTCGCTGGAGGAGATATTCTGCACTCGCAGCAGCGCCGGGTCGTGCTGCGGCATTCGCAGCTGTAGCATCGAAAGCTTGCCGCCCAGAACGTCGACGTTCACGTCACTGAGCATCAGCGGGTTGCGTTCGTCCCACGGATAGCTGCCCTGTAAATCAGCCGTAAAATTGCTGGCCGTCACCTGGTTGACGATTTCACCAATGCGCAGAGACACCGGACCGCGTGTGCCCAGCTCCCAGGCACCTTCGCTGAAGCGAAACGGCAGAACAAAGTCGATGCCGTTGAATTGGTTGTCCGTCATCCAGGCGCTTCCGCCTTTCAAAACGCCATGCCCACCGGCTTCAAATCCCTGCCCGGCTGCAGCGGAAAACGCCACCTGGGCGTACAACGTGCCGTCGCGCAGATTCATTTTCCAGTCGGGTGGAACCAGCGGCTGGAACACTTTCAGCGACTGTTTCGGCCACCAGGCCTCGCCGCGCAGACGTTCGCCGTCCCAGCGCCCGTTAAGGCGGATCGGGCCAATGTCCGCCGCGTGAAGATCGCCCTTAAACTGGAACCAGGTCGGGTCGCGCCCGTCTACGCTGAATTTGAGCGTTGACGGCGGTAAAACGCTGCCGCCGCTGAACAGTGTTTCGCCCGCATCAAGGGAAAGCGCCCCGGTCAGCGACGGGTGTTGCTCGTTGCGGATCCAGTGAATCGGCTTTTCGAGCACCAGCCGCGGCTGGCTGACATTCATGGTGCCGTACTGCAGTTTGTCGAAGCCCGTCGACAGGCTGTTAAGCACGATAGAGCTGTCGCGCCATTCCCCGTCGCCTTTCATATCCCAGCGCGCCTGCATTGGCGTGAAATGTCCGTCGCCCCAGTAATGCCAGCGCCAGCTGCCTTTATCGGGCAGAAAATTATTAGCCTGACCATCGAGGTGCAGGACAAAATCACCCATTTCCTGCTCATGGGCGCGCAGGATCGCCTGTAGACGCCCATCAACGCCCTGACTGCTGATATGCACGCCCGCCAATGGCCAGCGGATTTCATCAATATTCAGGGAATCTATAATACGACCGCGCGAGCGCAGTAATGAGCCAGGCGCAAAGCTGAGTGTTGGGTCGGTTAACGGGCCGCTGAGCTGGGCCGAAAGAATCGCGTACAGCACCAGATCGTCGTATTTCGCTTCACCGGTCAGCTGCAACGGCATGGCGCTATGGTCCATACTCAATGTGCCCGGCCCGATGGTCAGCACGGCGTTACCCTTCCCGGCATCGCCTTGCGTCAGCACGTTGAGCCGCCCTGAAATCTGCATCTTATCGATGCCCTGCTGCCAGTTATCGATTTTTAAGCCGACGCGTCCGCTCAGCGGAACGCCATCCTGCCACGGCCAGTTCCAGCGGCCATCGCTGATCGTCAGCCGTTCGCGGGTCAGCTCCCATGGCAAATCAAGCAGTGGCTCTGTATTACCGCGCTCCATCATGACCAGTTGGCCCTGGTTTTCATGCCACTCAAGTTCGGCATCTACCAGCGCGGAGGGATTTGGCATCTGGAAGGTGGTGACCGCATGGCCGCTTACGGGCAAACCGTCCGGCACCAGCGGCATGGTGAATTCGCCAACCAGTTTAATCGGGGGTTCGTCAGCCTGAACTTTTGCTTCAAAGCGGTTGACGGTCAGCTGCTGTCCTTTCAGGTTGGCCTGTAAATGCACCCCATCTCCGTTGTAGGCCAGCGTTTGCATTGATGGGGTCAATGATATCGCCAGTGTCCCCTGCCATTTTTCCCATGGCGACAGGCGTAACTGATCGATAGTCAGCCAACTGTTCGGCAGCATGGATTGCCACTCGGCAAGACTGCGCGGCGCGCCAGGCGTCGGCGTGCTTTCGGGAAGCTTACTCAGGCAGGTGGAATTCATGTCGAGTTGGCCCACGTGCACGCGCCAACGACCAGGGTGTGACAGCTCGAGATCGTGAACCTCTGCAAGTTGGCAGTCCCCCACCAGATAACGCAATTCAGGTACAAGCACCGAATTGCGGGTTAAACGGGGGCTTTTCTCTATGGCGATTCGCGTACCGGCCGGAAGCCAGATACCCGCGAGCCTCGGCACCCAGTGCGTCAACGTCAGCAGAAGTGTCAGCGGCAGGAGGATCAGTAACAGCAGTAGCGCAATCGTGGCTTTCCAGGTACCCTTCATGGGCTGTTAACATCCTGATTCTGTGTAATTAAAAGCCGAAGTGGCGCATATTGTGGCATGTTTAGCCCACCTGTTAAAGTCACCGTCAGGTTTAAGCATAGATGGTGTGTTTTGCACCTTCCTGAAAATCCATCAAACCTCTGCACGTTATGCTCTACACTCTTTGTTATAACCTGATGATTAAACTAATTTTTAAAATTTGTATGATTATTTTAAATATGCTACCGTGACGTTAATATCACTGGAGAAAAGTCTTATGAAAATCGCAGTTTACAGCACAAAGCAGTACGATAAAAAGTACATGCTAGATGTTAATGATGCATTTGGCTTTGAACTTGAATTTTTCGACTTCCTTTTAAACGAAAAGACCGCCAAAACGGCGCACGGCTGTGAAGCCGTCTGCATTTTCGTCAATGACGACGGCAGCCGCCCGGTTCTGGAAGAGCTGAAAAAACAAGGCGTGAAGTATATCGCCCTGCGCTGTGCGGGCTTTAATAACGTCGATCTCGATGCGGCTAAAGAGCTGGGTCTGCATGTGGTTCGCGTGCCAGCCTATTCACCAGAAGCGGTCGCGGAACATGCCATCGGGCTGATGATGTCGCTGAATCGTCGTATTCACCGCGCCTATCAACGCACCCGCGATGCCAACTTCTCGCTGGAAGGCCTGTGCGGTTTCACCATGCACGGTAAAACGGCGGGCGTGATCGGTACCGGTAAAATCGGTGTCGCAACGCTGCGTATTCTGAAAGGCTTCGGCATGAAACTGCTGGCGTTCGACCCGTATCCAAGTGACGCAGCACTGGAACTCGGCGTGGAATATGTTGACCTGCCGACGCTGTTTTCACAGTCGGACGTCATTTCCCTGCACTGTCCACTGACCCCAGAAAACTACCACCTACTGGACCACAGCGCGTTCGAGCAGATGAAAGATGGCGTGATGGTCATTAACACCAGCCGCGGCGGGCTTATTGACTCGCAGGCCGCCATCGAAGCGCTGAAAAACCAGAAAATCGGCGCGCTGGGAATGGACGTATATGAGAATGAACGCGATCTGTTCTTTGAAGATAAATCTAACGATGTTATCCAGGATGACGTGTTCCGCCGCCTGTCGGCCTGTCACAACGTGCTGTTCACCGGCCACCAGGCATTCCTGACCGCCGAAGCGCTGACCAGCATTTCGCAGACCACGCTGGAAAACCTGCGTCAAATCGATAATGGCGAAAGCACACCGAACGCGCTGGTTTAACCATTCTTGCTCCCCGGCCACGGGGAGCACTTTCAGACAATCTCCACTCACCCCCACCGCAATAAAGTGTCATTCTGATTTTGTATTATTTATTTGGTGAATATTTAATGGGCACTATTAAAATGACCGTCGCGCTGCTTGCGGCCGGAATGATGTTGGCAGGCTGTGTATCGACCAGCGCTGTGACCACTCAACCGGAGCAACTACAGCATCATCGTTTTGTGCTGGAAAGCGTGAATGGGACGGATGTCACCAGCCAGAAGCTGCTGGAGCTGAGTTTTGGTGAGGATATGCATATCTCCGCCAACATGTGTAACCAGTTTACCGGTGAAGGAAAGCTTTCTGACGGCGATTTGACCGTGCAAAAGCTCGCGATAACACGAATGCTGTGCACAGATCCGCAGCTCAATAAGTTGGACAGTACACTCAAAACCATGCTGCGGGATGGCGTGCAGGTAGACTTGACCGAAGACCAGTTAACGCTGGCAACGTCTAATGATTCGCTGGTTTATAAGCTCGCCGACCTGATGAACTAATTAGTAGCTGGCGCAGGACCCGGTTGCAAGAGACTGCTCACTGCATCGCTTGCCGTTGGGTAATGCGCACATCCCAATAGCAGAACCGTCCAGCTGACGGGCAACCGATAATGCGCCGCCGACCATCGCACAGTTTGCCTGACCTGAGTCTGACATTGCTGCCCGCATACCCGGCGTGACGTGGGCCGCTGTGGCCTGTTGTTCTGGTTCACTGCTGCATGCTGATAATAACAGTGCTGCACACCCTACCCAAAAAGCTGCTCGCATTCTCTTCTTTCCCCTGTCAAATACGGTTCGCAAAACCTGTTCATAATAGGCAGCAAGCGCCCTGCCGTCGAGAGACGAGGCGCGCATTTCGGTGTTCTGAAACATTTTCTGCCAATTTAATGCCGTCAGAATTGATCTGCACAACGTCCAAACGCCCCCAAGGACACAAAAGCAAAAATGGCTTTCCCGGTGCTTTGCTAAAATGAAGAGATAACTACAGGACACGTCGACGTATCACGGGTCCCTTTTTCTTGCGCAATGTAAGGGTGTCATAAATGATTACAACCGATGGTAATGGCGCGTGCGCCTCGGTGGCGTTTCGCACCAGTGAAGTTATCGCCATCTACCCCATCACGCCAAGCTCAACCATGGCGGAACAGGCCGATGCCTGGGCGGGAAATGGGCTGAAGAATGTGTGGGGCGACGTCCCACGTGTCGTGGAGATGCAGTCTGAGGCCGGGGCGATCGCCGCGGTTCACGGTGCTTTACAGACCGGTGCCCTCTCCACCTCGTTTACCTCATCCCAGGGATTGTTGCTGATGATCCCGACGTTGTACAAACTGGCCGGCCAATTGACGCCATTTGTGCTGCACGTCGCCGCGCGTACCGTCGCGACCCACGCGCTGTCTATTTTTGGCGATCATTCCGATGTGATGGCCGTGCGTCAGACCGGCTGTGCGATGCTCAGCGCGGCTAACGTACAGGAAGCGCAGGATTTTGCGTTGATTTCGCATATCGCGACCCTCAAAAGCCGGGTGCCATTCATTCATTTCTTTGATGGTTTCCGCACGTCGCATGAGATCAACAAAATCGTGCCGCTGGCCGACGACACCATTCGCAATCTGCTGCCGCAGGCCGAAATCGACGCACACCGCACCCGCGCACTGAACCCGGAGCATCCGGTGATTCGCGGCACGTCTGCTAATCCGGATACCTGGTTCCAGTCTCGCGAAGCGACCAACCCGTGGTATGACGCGGTTTACAGCCATGTTGAACAGGCGATGAATGATTTCGCGAACGCCACCGGCCGCCAGTATAAGCCGTTTGAATACTACGGCCATCCGCAGGCCGAACGCGTTATCGTACTTATGGGCTCGGCGATTGGCACCTGCGAAGAAGTGGTTGATGAACTGCTGACCCGCGGAGAAAAGGTCGGTGTGCTGAAAGTGCGTCTGTATCGCCCGTTCTCAACCGCTCATCTGCTGGCAGAGATCCCGCAAAGCGTGAAAACGCTGGCGGTGATGGATCGCACCAAAGAGCCTGGCGCTCACGCCGAACCGCTGTATCTGGATGTAATGACCGCCCTGGCGGAAGCCTTTAACAGCGGCGAGCGCGAAACGCTGCCACGCGTCATTGGTGGCCGCTACGGTCTGTCCTCGAAAGAGTTTGGCCCAGACTGTGTGCTGGCTGTTTTTAATGAGCTGAGCGCCGCCAAGCCGAAGCCACGTTTTACCGTCGGTATTTACGACGACGTGACCAATTTATCCCTGCCGCTTCCGGAAAACACCCTGCCCTCGACCGCGAAGCTCGAAGCCCTGTTTTATGGGCTGGGCAGCGACGGCAGCGTGTCGGCGACTAAGAACAATATCAAGATCATTGGCAACTCCACGCCATGGTACGCCCAGGGCTATTTCGTGTATGACTCGAAAAAAGCCGGTGGTTTGACGGTGTCGCATCTGCGCGTTTCTGAGCAGCCGGTACGCTCGGCGTATCTGGTGTCACAAGCAGATTTTGTGGGCTGTCACCAGCTGCAGTTCATCGACAAATATCAGATGGCCGAGCGCCTGAAGCCGGGTGGGATTTTCCTGCTCAACACGCCTTACAGCGTTGAGGAAGTGTGGTCTCGCCTGCCGCGTGAAGTTCAGGCCGTTCTGAATCAGAAGCAGGCCCGTTTTTATATCGTCAATGCGGCGAAAATCGCCCGTGAATGCGGCCTGGCGGCGCGCATCAACACCGTGATGCAAATGGCGTTCTTCCAGCTGACGCAAATTCTGCCGGGCGACAGCGCGCTGATTGAACTGCAGGGCGCTATTGCCAAAAGCTACAGCAGCAAAGGTCAGGAGCTGGTCGAACGCAACTGGCAGGCGCTGGCGATGGCGCGCGAACTGTTGGCCGAAGTGGAGCTGCAGCCGGTCGATACCAACAGTCCAAATCGCCCACCGGTGGTTTCCGATGCCGCGCCCGATTTTGTCAAAACCGTGACCGCCGCGATGCTGGCCGGGCTTGGCGATGCGCTGCCAGTTTCCGCGTTGCCGCCAGACGGTACCTGGCCTGTCGGCACCACGCGCTGGGAAAAACGCAATATCGCCGAAGAAATTCCAATCTGGAAAGAAGACCTTTGCACCCAGTGTAACCACTGCGTCGCGGCTTGCCCGCATTCTGCCATTCGCGCCAAAGTGGTTTCACCAGAGGATATGGAAAACGCGCCAGCGAGCCTGCATTCCCTGGACGTAAAATCCCGCGATATGCGCGGCCAGAAATATGTGCTGCAAGTCGCACCGGAAGACTGCACCGGCTGTAACCTGTGCGTGGAAGTCTGCCCGGCGAAAGACCGTCAGGATCCAGGTATCAAAGCCATCAATATGATGTCGCGCCTGGATCACGTTGAAGAAGAGAAAGTGAATTATGACTTCTTCCTCGACCTGCCGGAAATCGACAGAACCAAACTGGAACGTATCGATATCCGTACTTCGCAGCTGATCACGCCGCTGTTTGAATACTCCGGTGCCTGCTCCGGTTGCGGTGAAACACCGTACATCAAGCTGCTGACTCAGCTGTATGGTGACCGAATGATGATCGCCAACGCCACCGGTTGTTCGTCTATTTATGGCGGCAACCTGCCCTCAACGCCATATACCACCGACATTAATGGTCGCGGCCCGGCATGGGCGAACTCACTGTTCGAAGACAACGCCGAATTCGGACTGGGCTTCCGTTTATCGGTCGATCAGCACCGCCAACGCGTGATGCGCCTGCTCGAAACGTTCACGGATAAACTACCGGCTGAGCTGAACGAGGCGCTGCACGCCGAAGCCACACCTGAAGAACGCCGTGAACAGGTCGCGTCGTTACGCCAGCATTTACAGGGCGTGGACGGCGCGACGGAACTGCTCACCGACGCTGACGCGCTGGTGGAGAAATCCATCTGGCTGATTGGTGGCGATGGCTGGGCCTACGATATCGGCTTTGGTGGTCTTGACCACGTTCTGAGTCTGACCGAAAACGTTAATATTCTGGTGCTGGATACGCAGTGTTATTCCAATACTGGCGGTCAGGCTTCGAAATCAACGCCGCTCGGCGCAGTCACCAAATTCGGCGAGCACGGGAAGCGTAAATCGCGCAAAGATTTGGGCGTGAGCATGATGATGTACGGGCACGTCTACGTGGCGCAAATCTCGCTCGGCGCGCAGCTTAACCAGACGGTGAAAGCCATTCAGGAAGCAGAAGCGTATCCCGGACCGTCGCTTATCATTGCCTATAGTCCGTGTGAGGAACATGGCTACGATTTGGCTCTGAGCCATGATCAGATGCGTCAGCTCACCGCTACCGGCTTCTGGCCACTGTATCGCTTTGATCCGCGTCGTGCTGATGAAGGTAAACTGCCGCTGGCACTGGATTCGCGTCCACCGTCAGATGCCCTCGCCGACACGCTGATGAAAGAGCAGCGTTTCCGTCGTCTGAACGCGCAGCAGCCTGAGGTTGCCGAACAGCTGTGGAAAGACGCCGCAGCCGATTTGCAAAAACGCTACGATTTTCTTGCGCAAATGGCAGGCAAGGCGGAAAAGTCATCCAGTGATTAATTATCACCCGCAATCCAAAAATAAATAAAAAAAAGCCCGAACATCTGTTCGGGCTTGTCACTTTAATATTGACTAATATAGAAATCACATAACGACACACAGCAACGTCTCAATTTGTGTGGCAAATTAGGCATATAACGGCGCCATAATAGATCGATTTACTTCCTCTGTATAATTCCCACCATCAATGACTCCACACCATTCATTCACCAAACGAATCAAGATTTCAGTCGTATTATTTTATTTAGATTTTACTTATATCGTAACAATTGAGGCTTACCTTCTTTAGATATCTCTACATTAGCATGGCCTTACTTCCCGTAAGGAAGGCAGAGTATAAAAACAGCTTAAAGGATTATTAAAATGAAAAGAAAAGTACTGGCACTCGTAATCCCTGCGTTATTAACTGCAGGCGCAGTTCACGCAGCAGAAATTTATAACAAAGATGGCAACAAACTTGATCTGTACGGCAAAGTTGATGGCCTGCACTACTTCTCCGATGACAGCAGTGCTGACGGCGATCAGACCTACATCCGTATGGGCTTCAAAGGCGAAACTCAGATTACCGACCAGCTGACCGGTTACGGCCAGTGGGAATATAACGTTCAGGCGAACAACACTGAAGGCTCCAGCGATCAGGCATGGACTCGTCTGGCGTTTGCAGGCCTGAAATTCGGCGACTACGGTTCATTCGACTACGGTCGTAACTACGGCGTACTGTACGACATTGAAGGCTGGACCGATATGCTGCCAGAGTTCGGCGGCGACTCTTACTCTAAAGCCGACAACTACATGACCAACCGTGCTAACGGCGTGGCAACCTACCGTAACAGCGATTTCTTCGGTCTGGTTGATGGTCTGAACTTCGCGCTGCAGTATCAGGGTAAAAACGAAAACCCAGGTTCTGGCGAAGGCACCAACAACGGTGACCGTAGCTATCGTAACGCGAACGGTGACGGTTTCGGTATCTCCACCACCTACGACATCGGCGCAGGCTTCAGCGCTGGTGCTGCGTACACCACTTCCGATCGTACCAACGACCAGGTTAACTATGGTCGTGGCGACACTATGGATGCAGGCGGCGAGAAAGCTGAAGCATGGACTGCCGGTCTGAAATATGATGCGAACAACATCTACCTGGCAACCATGTATTCTGAAACTCGTAACATGACTTCCTATGGTAGTGCTGGCAAGTCTTACGCTAATCGCCCAGACGAAGACGGCGGTATCGCAAACAAAACTCAGAACTTTGAAATCACCGCACAGTACCAGTTCGACTTCGGTCTGCGTCCGGCGGTTTCTTACCTGCAGTCTAAAGGTAAGGGTCTGAACTCTTCCTACGGCGACGACAAAGATCTGGTTAAATATGTTGATGTGGGCGCGACCTACTACTTCAACAAAAACATGTCCACCTATGTTGATTACAAAATCAACCTGCTGGATAACGACGACCAGTTCTACAAAGACAACGGCGTGAACACCGACGACGTTGTAGCATTGGGCCTGGTTTACCAGTTCTAATATAGTCGAAGCTTGTTGTAATAAACCCGCCATTATCGGCGGGTTTTTTTACGCCTGAAAAACACAATCAGAAATCACGTTGAGGCTGAGAATGAACTTAACCGGCCCCTATTCTTCCCGACAAATGACAGAAGTTTGTCTTGTGAGTTCACTTTATTATCCCATTGAGAAAGAAACGACCATCTAAAATGTAACAATGAGGGATAAGTTCAATCTTTTTTCTACCGCACAATATGGATAAAAATGAGTGTCGTCCGGTTGTTTATTGCTCACTTTCAGCCTACTGCAACAAACCCGGAACTGATTTTTTAATGCCATCCGTTTTTCTTCCGGTTTTACTATTCTACAGTGAATTCATCACAACAGGAGATGAAATCATGAACAGTGTCCACACCTGGCTTCGCAATCTCAAAGCTGCCTGGCTGCAAGAACCGACGGGTAGCAATCACCTTGGTCCGTTGTATCTGACCCCAGCGCAACGCTACGCGCTGCTGAAAGAACTAATGATGCCCATCAGCGAAATCAAAAAACCCGGCAAGTAAACGCATTGCGACATAAATCACGCTGGTATTCGGCGCTGTAATCCGTACCATACACGCCAGACTTTCGCCAGGGCAGCAGCAGATTATTGCTACAATCCATCAATGATCCCGGTGTTCGTCAGTGCTCCTGACGCTGGCTGCCATTTACCTACGACCAGAGCCATCATTACATGTCGCAAAATCAAGAAACGAGCAAGAAAGACCAGTACAACCTGAACAAACTTCAAAAGCGCCTGCGTCGTAACGTGGGCGAAGCCATTGCCGACTACAACATGATTGAAGAAGGCGATCGCATTATGGTGTGCCTGTCCGGCGGCAAGGACAGCTACACGATGCTGGAAATTTTGCGCAATCTGCAGCAGAGCGCGCCGGTGAACTTCAGCCTGATCGCGGTTAACCTCGATCAGAAGCAGCCGGGCTTCCCGGAACACATTCTTCCGGCTTATCTCGAGACGCTCGGCGTTGAGTATAAGATTGTCGAAGAGAACACCTACGGCATCGTGAAAGAGAAGATCCCGGAAGGCAAAACCACCTGCTCGCTGTGCTCACGTCTGCGCCGCGGCATTCTTTACCGCACAGCCACGGAGCTTGGCGCGACTAAAATCGCCCTCGGCCATCACCGCGATGATATCCTGCAGACGCTGTTCCTGAACATGTTCTACGGCGGAAAAATGAAAGGGATGCCGCCGAAGCTGATGAGCGACGACGGAAAGCACATTGTCATTCGCCCGCTGGCCTATTGCCGCGAGAAAGACATCGAACGTTTCGCCGAAGCGAAAGCGTATCCGATCATTCCGTGCAACCTCTGTGGCTCCCAACCTAACCTGCAACGTCAGGTGATTGGCGATATGCTGCGCGACTGGGACAAACGTTATCCCGGCCGTATCGAAACCATGTTTAGCGCGATGCAAAACGTGGTGCCTTCGCATCTGTGCGATACCGACATGTTTGACTTTAAAGGTCTGAAACACGGCGCAGAAGTCGTGAACGGCGGCGATTTGGCGTTCGACAGAGAAGAAATCCCGTTACAGCCTGCTGGCTGGCAGCCGGAAGATGAAGAAACGGATATTCTCGCTAACCGTCTCGATATTGTCGAAATCAAGTAAGCGCCACACTCGATGATTAAGCCCTCTTCGCGAGGGCTTTTTTACGTCCGATGACTAGCCAAACGGCGGCGGATCGATAATCGGATGCGGATCTGGATCGCCTGGCGGATCGGGCAGCGGCTGTGGTCGTGGAATGGGGTCAGGCACCGGCACGGGATCGGTGGGAATCGGATCGCTGAGTCGCCACGTCATTTTTGCCTCCAGTTCTTTGGGTGTTCCTTAAGGGTAGTTGTTCTGGAGTGTGAGGCAAAAAAAAGCCGACTTATCTAAGTCGGCGTCGTACGAATCAATTTGTGCTATGCAGTAATTCAAAAAAGGAAGTAAGACAATATGGAGCGCAACGCCCATCGCTTGACGTTGCATTCACCTGCGAGAAAGATATTGCCCTGAATAGGTAGAGCGTTTATTGACCTCGCTCAAATTTGGCGGCGTTTTTAGGGGCATAAGTTGTCATAAAGCCTATTTTTTACAACCATTTACTGCGGTGTAACCACCACGTAACACCACCAATGAGCACCACCAGCCCGATACAGAACAGCGAAAAGCCGAAATGCCAACCTCCGCCCGGAATGCCGCCGAGGTTAACGCCAAACAACCCCGTCAGGAATGTGCTCGGCAGAAACACCATCGCCATCAGTGACATGGTATAGGTTCGGCGTGATAAAGATTCCTGCATCACCTGTGCGATTTCGTCGGTCATCACCCCTGTTCGGGCGATACAGGCGTCAATTTCATCCAGCCCACGGCCAAGTCGGTCAGAGATATCCTGCATTCTGCGGCGCTGATCATCATTCATCCACGGGAAACGCTCACTTGCTAAGCGCGCAAAGACGTCTCGCTGTGGCGCCATATAGCGGCGCATCACAATCAGTTGTTTGCGCAGCAGAGCCAGAAAGCCGCGCGGGGGAATTTGCTGATCGAGCAGATTATCTTCGAGGTCGATGATTTTGTCGTGCAGCTCCTCGATGAATTCACTGGCGTGATCGGTCAGGGCATCGCAGACATCTACCAGCCAGCCGCCGCAATCAGTGGGGCCGGTACCCTCTTCCAGATCTTTTACCACGTCGTCCAGCGCCAGCACTTTACGCTGGCGCGTCGACACAATCAGGCGCTCGTCCATATACAGACGCATCGCTACAAGCTGGTCCGGTCGCTCATCAGTGCTGCCGTTGATACAGCGCAGCGTAATCAGCGTTCCTTCGCCCATACGCGTCACGCGAGGGCGAAGGCTGTCGCCTGCCAGCGCATCGCGCACGCTGTTTGGCAGCAGCGGCGTGGTTGCCAGCCATTCTGCGCTATCGGGATGGGTGTAGTTGAGGTGCAGCCAGCACGGGTTTTCTTTATCAATAGTTCTGTCATCATCCAACGGGATAACCCCGCCTTTTCCGTCCAGCATCCAGGCAAAAACCGCATCAGGTACGTTCACTTCGGCTCCCTTAATGGCTTCCACAACGCCTCCATTAATCTTCTGAATGTGCAATGAAGTCTAGCCTCGCGAGGACAATACGCAAAATGCCGCCCCGGCATCGCACTGAATTCGTTCATGAAAGCCGAATTATCTGGCAGGCCGCTGCGCTGCGCAATGTGCAAATCGTTAACAAGAATGAAATATCGGGAGCGCGAAATAAAACGGGCCTGCCAGAGCAGACCCGTTAAGCGAGAATCATATGCGGTTAAAACGAGTGCCAGTAGTTCCGGTCATTGCCGGTTGCCGCCGCAGGCACTGGCTGTGGCGTTATCGCCGGAGCGACCGACGCTGGCGCATCGTTGCCAAGGCGGAAATTCCGTGTCCGGGTCTGCAATTCCACGACCTGATGTTTTAAGACATCTGACGAGCCGGCTAATTCCTCTACCACCGCAGCGTTACTCTGCGTCACTTTTTCCAGTTCAGATAAAGCCTGCGCTATTTGTTCAATTCCTTTTTCCTGTTGCAGCGTCGAGGAGGAAATTTGCTCCATCAGATTACTCAATAATCCGGAGCCAGAAACAATCTCCTGCATATTCTTCTCGGCTTCGGCAACAATACTGGCCCCCTGGGTCACGTTATCGCTGGTAACGCTGATCAGGGTTTTAATATTTTTCGCTGCCTCGGCGCTGCGATGAGCCAGATTTCGCACTTCACCGGCCACCACCGAGAATCCTTTTCCGTGGTCGCCCGCCCGTGCTGCTTCTACCGCTGCATTAAGTGCCAGAATATTGGTCTGGAACGCAATGCCGTCAATCAGGCTAATAATTTCCGTCATTTGACGGGCGCAGTCGGTAATAGACTGCATATTGGTCGCCACCTCCCCCATCAATTCGCCGCCTTTACGAGCACAGAGCGTAGCATCGCCCGCACGCCCGCTGGCAAGACGGGTATTTTCCGCATTGTTTTTGGTGCTGGCGGCGATCTCTTCCATGCTGGACGCGGTCTGCATCAGGGTTGCAGACTGTTGCTCTGATGTCACCGAGAGTTCTGCGCTGCGGTTCGCCAGTTGCTCAGATAAGGTCATCGCGGTTTGCGACGATGCACGTATCTCCGATACCAGCGTTGAAATATTCGTCGACAGACTATTAATGCCTGGAATTAATCGCCCTGCACAGTTATTACCAAACTCAGGGATATACACCGATAAATTACCTGACGTGACTTCATCAATGCTGCGTTTTACCGCATTAATTGGCGTCACCAGATATTTAGTCATATAAAGCCACAATAGCGTTATTGCCACCAGCCATGAAATATTAAATATGACCATTATCGCTACACTCGCGGACAACAGAACGAAAAAAATATCGATACTGAAGAAAACCACCAGTAAAAACATCAATATGAATGTTCTGACACTAATATTTCTTAACATAATCAGACTCACAGAGATACTCCGAGGGATGATATGGTTATAGCAGTTGCTTTCGCCATTTCAATATAATTCCCATTGCAAATTAATATTCACGGTTAAAGATGGTGAGTTTGACTTTGGCAAATGATTTATCTGACACGCAACCACCCTTCCAGGTTTTTATTCTGAAAATCAACATCTCATGTCAACAATGCGATGGTTTATCGCCCATGCAGCCTCACAAATCGCATTTCATTTTACTGGCGCTATATGGCGTTTAAGTAATACTTAAGTCTTAGTCTGTTTTCTGCGCGATATTTTTTACCTTTCAGTAAAAAATCAAAAGCGCAGATTCAATCAAAAGAAATACGGCATTTCTTCTCCTTTATTTCATTGGCATCACCTGAGGATTTGCTGTTACATTACTTTAACAATCTTAAAAAGAAGTGGATTGCATGATGCTGTACGTTTCGTGGGACCCGGTTCTGGTCGGTATTTCCTTTTTAGTCGCCTTTATTGCGTCATTTGTGGCGCTGGACAGTGCGGCAAAGATTGCCGCCTCCAATAAAAAAGCTGCCCTTTTCTGGCGACTTGCCGGCGGTTCAACGCTGGGAATTGGGATCTGGTCTATGCATTTTATCGGCATGCTGGCGATGAAAATGCCGATGATGATGCATTATGATTTTGCGATAACCGCGGTGTCATTACTGGTGGCAGTCGTTGCAGCGACTTTATCTATCAATATTGCCGTTAACGGCAATGTGTTATCTCTCAAACGCCTGTGCCTCGCCACCGCCATTCTCAGCAGTGGTGTGGTTGTCATGCACTACGTCGGCATGGCCGCGCTGATGATGCATGACAACATTCGCTGGAATTACGGCCTGGTGGCGCTCTCGATAATCATCGCCATTGTCGCCTCCGGAGTCGGCCTGTGGCTGGCGTTCAGCCTGCGCCTCAACAGCAAAGGTGCATTGATTAATCGTATGACCGCAGCAGTTGTGATGGGCATCGCCATCGCCGCCATGCACTACACCGGCATGAGTGCCGCAGAATTCGAAGATCAGGGCCACAATATGTCCATGGTCGGTGGCGTGAGCGAGCTCGGGCTGTCCATTTGGGTGTCGGCCACAACCCTGGCTATTCTTGGCGTGATGCTGATAATCTCGATGGTCGATTCGCAACTGCGAACTAATCGTCTTACTGAGAATCTGCAGCAGCTCAACCAACAGCTTGAGCAGCAGGCGCGTTTTGACGGACTGACGGGTCTGGCGAACCGCAGCCAGATTGATTTACGTCTCGAAGCCTGCCTGCAGCAATCACAGGTGACTCAGTCGCCGTTTGCTTTGATTTTTATGGATCTGGACCGTTTCAAACTGGTCAATGACGCATGGGGGCATCACGTCGGTGATCACCTTCTGGTGTCCGTCGCCAACCGCATCAGCGCCTGCCTTTCACCGAAAATGACCCTCGCCCGCCTGGGCGGAGATGAGTTTATTTTACTGGTTCCTGACGCCACACCGGGCGACGTCGAAGATTTAGTGGCGCGCATGGTGGAGTGCGTTCGCCGTCCGTTTTACGAGGCCGGGCAAATTCTGCAAGTGTCGCTGAGCGCCGGCGTCAGCCTGTTCCCTCAGCACGGTAAAACGTTGCAGGAGTTGAAGCTGCGTGCCGATACCGCGATGTACAACATTAAGCAGCAGGGCCGAAACGGCTGGGCGATTTACCATCCTGATATGGTGCAAAAAGCCTGGGAAGGCGCTGAGTTTCTGCAAGATCTCACTCAGGCGCTGGAGCGCGATCAGTTCGAGCTGTGGTATCAGCCAAAGTATCACGCAGGAAATAAAAGTATTCACGGCTTCGAAGCGCTGCTGCGCTGGCGTCATCCGGCGAAGGGCATCCTGCTGCCGGAAGTGTTCCTGTCAACCCTGGAAAATAGCGGGCTTATCATTCCTGTGGGCTATTGGGTTATTGACCAGGCCTGCATGCAGCTGCGCCAGTGGGACGATCAGGGCCATCAGGACTGGAGTCTGTCAATTAACCTTTCTGCGGCGCAGTTTGAGCAATTCGATATTTACGACACCATTTGCGGAGCGCTGGCACGGCACGCCGTGTCGCCGTCGCGCCTGACCATTGAGCTGACCGAAAGCACCGCCCTGCGCAATCTTGAGCGCAGCATCGACATTCTTAACGACTTCAACCGGATAGGCATCACCGTTTCAATCGATGATTTCGGCACCGGTTACTCGAACATGCTGACCCTGAAAAACCTGCCAGCGCGGGAGCTGAAAATAGATAAAAGTTTCGTGCGCGATATTCGCGACAACAGCAAGAACGTCAAAATTGTCGCCACTATTATTGATATCGCCCATTCGATGAACATGAATGTGGTGGCCGAAGGTATCGAAACGCAGGATCAGCAGCAACTATTAACCAGCCTCGGCTGTGGCTATTTACAAGGATTTTTATTCTCCCAAGCCCTGCCGGTAAAAGAGATCCCGCAGTTGCTTGCGAAAATCGACAGTGCGAAAAACATCACCGTCGCGCCCATCGTCACGGCGGTGCAAAAAAAACAGGCGTGAAACCGCAGATGCATTATGTTTAATACGTGCCGGTGGCGGAGTGACATTCGCCCAGGGAGATAATGCAATGTTGCCCGCGGTTTGTCCGCTTATTATCACCTGACCACGCCGCTTTGGGTGGTGGATCCGCTTGATGAGCGTTTAATTTTTGCCAACCACGCCACGCAAGCGCTGACGGGGGAAAGCTCTTTATCAGCCCTGCGATTCGGGCCGCTTTCTGCCTGTACGCAAACGCGGCTGTCGCTGTATCTCAATGACCTTCAGCATCAGCATGAAATCGTCGAAATCTGGACGCTGGCGTCCACTGCAGGTGAATTAGCGCGGCACTGTCGGCTGACGTTAGCCACTTTTCCTGGCCTGGCGCCTGTCATCCTGTTTGAAGGGGCGAACATTCCTCATGCGGCAACAGAAAATATCGATGAGCATTTTAAACGCGTCGATAAAGCGCTTTATCAGGCCAAACATCACGGCCGCAGCAGAGTTCTGGTGGCATAAAAAAACCGCCCATTGTGAAGTGAACCCCATTTGTGGGCACATTACTTCACGCAGACGGTTTTGTTGTACGTTGGCGTCAATGGTGCTTGTATTCACCGGCGCTATGCTGAGGCCCGATTCGCCCGGCTTCCACCAGGATCTCTTCTATTAATTCCTCAAGACACTCTTTCCCATGCTTATCGCACACCAAATGCACTTGCCTGAAAATTTCTTCTGCCTTCATACCATCGCACAGTGCGGATTTCAGCATGATCGCGGCCCATCGTTTTGCTTCAGAATGCGTCAACATATCCCCTCCTGATACAGGATATCTACTAAGCATAGTTCGCGCACGCTGCGTTATCCATATTCAAAGAGTGGTTATTTATCCTGAAAAAAGCCCGACATATTCACGCCGGGCTCGAAGCGATTCAGAGGAATCAATGCTTGATGATGTACATTGTGCGGCTGTACGCCACATCTTCCGGGTTATCGATTGGATAGCCCTTCAGCCACGGTTTAATCAGACGCCCGTTGGTGTACTGATAAATCGGCGCAATCGGAGCCTGAGCCGCAATGATTTTCTCGGCTTCGTTATAGTCGTCATTACGCGCTTTATCGGTCGTTTCCAGCGTCGCCTTGTTGATAACTTTGTCGTACGCCGGATCGTTAAAGCGAGAAATGTTCCCGCTGTGCGTGGAGGTCAGCAGCGACAGGAAGGTTGACGGTTCGTTGTAATCACCCACCCAGGACGCGCGGATCACGTCAAAGTTGCCGGTGTTGCGGCTATCGATGTAGGTTTTCCACTCCTGGTTTTGCAGCTTCACATCAACGCCCAGATTTTTCTTCCACATCGACGCTACCGCGATGGCGATTTTCTGGTGGTTTTCAGAGGTGTTGTACAGCAGTGTCAGTTTCAGCGGACGCCCCGGTCCATAGCCAGCGGCAGTTAGCAGCGTTTTAGCCTGCGCATTCAGCTCTTCCTGACTCATTTTTTCCGCGGCGGTTGGCTGCGGCGTAAAGCCCGACGTCACGTCCGGGGTAAAGTGCCAGGCGGGTTTCTCGCCGGTGCCGAGCACTTTATCCGCCATGATGCGACGGTCAATGGTCATGCTCAACGCCAGACGCACGCGAGAATCCGCGGTTGGCCCCTTTTGAGTGTTAAACGCGTAGTAGTACGTCCCCAACTGCGGCGGCGTATACACCTGGCCTGGAATGTCTTTCAGCAACTGCTTGTACTGATTTTTTGGGAACGATTCGGTGATATCGATATCGCCCGCCAGATAGCGTTTAGTGGCGTTCGATTCCTGATTAATCGGCACAAACGTCACCTGCTTGATGACGGTTTTAGCGTTATCCCAGTAGTTTGCGTTTGGCACAACCACCAGCTTTTCATTCACCACGCGCTCTTTCAGCACGTAGGCGCCGTTACCGATCAGCTTGCCAGGGCGGGTCCAGTTCGGATCGCTTTCGACGTTGGCTTTTTGCACTGGATAAAGAGAGAAGTTGGCGGTCAGGTTCACAAACCACGGCAACGGTTTATCCAGCTGAACACGCAGGGTTTTAGCATCGACTGCTGTCACGCCGAGCTTATCCGGCGTCGCTTTGCCATCGATAATATCCTGCGCATGGGTAATACCCGCCAGAGCGGCGAACCAGGCAAACGGCGACGTCGTTTTAGGGTCAACCAGACGCTGCCAGCTGTAAACAAAGTCTTGTGCGGTTACCGGCGTGCCATCGGACCATTTCGCGTCATCGCGCAAAGTGAATGTCCAGGTGCGGTTATCGTTGGTCTGCCATTTGGTCGCCACACCCGGAGTAATATTGCCCTTACCGTCCTGGTTCACCAGGCCTTCAAACAGGTCGCGGATCACCTGAATTTCCGGTAACCCTACCGCCTTCGCCGGATCCAGCGACGCAGGCTCATCTTTGATGTGACGAACCAGCACCTGCTGCTGCGCCAGAACGGTTCCCGGCGGAACGTCGGCCGCAAAGGAAAGAGAAGAAACGCCACTCAGCGCCAGCGCAAAACAGATAGACGATACAGGAAACTTCATGGGATCCCCTTGTTCCAATAAACTCAGCCAACTTAGTCGGGTAATTATTTGTTTCAACAGGAGGAATTGCAAACGACTTGTGGCAATAAATTGAAGGAGATGGCGAAAAGGTGTCAGAAACGCTGCCATTGCAGCCCTGAGAATGAATCCAACCTTGATGGTGATTGTTCGCATGTTATTCGATGACTTCGTGATAGGATAAAACTCCTTCATTCGAGACCACCGTCACTTCCCCTGATTGTGGCTTCAAATCAAAGCCGTCTGCCTCAAAAAATCGTCTCACGCACACGATGCTCTGCCCGGGATAGTTAGCCCTGTTTGTCTTCCCGCGTCGATCCCTGAAGTGCCTTCCGACTCAACGTCGGTGTTCTATACTTAAGTGTTATTCCGGCAGCTGTTAAATCCCCGATGCCTCACGCCCATCTTGAGAGAACGTTTCTGAACTGATTTCGCAACTGCTCCTGCGCGTTCATGTCGCATCAGAGCAACGCTATGAAAATGAATCCCAAAGGGTGGCTGAGCCGCTCTCTGCCCCTGACCCAAGCTCCCGATCTCGTCCCGCTCCTGGCCAACGATCCTGCCGGTGAAAATAGTCTTCGTGCAGAACTCTTTTCCTCAGCCCAAATGGAACGCTTTGGCAAAAAGCTCGCCCGCTCGCATAAATTATCGCCTGATAAATTGCCGTATTATCTTCTCAAGCGCCTGAGCGACAACGAAGCCATCATCACGCAAAACTGCTACACGCTGAATGCCGGCAAAAAGGCAAGCATCATGCCCGCCGGGGAATGGCTGCTGGATAATTATTACCTGATAGAGGAGCAAATTCGCCTCGTCCGGCAACACCTGCCGAAAAACTTCGGCAAAGGCCTGCCTGCGCTGGCTTCACCGCATAATTGCCCTCGCATTTATGATATTGCAGCCGAAGCGATCGCCCACGGAGACGGGCGCTGGGACGCCGCCAGCCTGACCATTTACATCCGCGCCTACCAGCAACACACACAGCTGACCTTAGGAGAAGTCTGGGCGCTCCCTGGCATGATGCGCCTGGCGTTAATTGAAAACCTGCGCCGCGTCAGCATCGATGTGGTGAAAGCGCAGCAGGAACGCAACCTGGCCGATAGCTGGGTGACGCGCATTTTTGACTGTGCAGAAGAGGCCCCTGCCGATGTGATTATGGTGATTGCCGATATGGCGCGCTCGCGCCCCCCGCTCAGCAGCGCGTTTGTCGCTGAAATGGTGCGTCGTCTTCAGGGACGCAGCAACATGCTGGCGCTACCGCTTACCTGGATTGAGCAACGTCTTGCAGAACAGGGCGTCACTACCGATGCGCTCATTCATCGTTTCAATCAACAGTTGGCGACCGGTCAGATTTCGGTGAGCAATAGCATTGCCGGATTGCGGTTATTAAGTGATACCAACTGGGCGGATTTCGCAGAAGCAATGAGCGTGGTGGAGCAAACGCTGCGCCTCGACCCGGCGGGAGTCTATCCGCTGATGCATTTTGATACCCGTGACCACTATCGCCATGTGATTGAAATTCTTGCCCGAGGTAGCCGCACCAGTGAGCCTGAGGTCGCCCAACACGTTTTGACCCTCGCAACGCAAAACGCGCCGGAGACCCCAGGCCATCACATTGGCTATTGGCTGATGGGCGACGGACGTCAGCAGCTCGAAATGGAGCTGGCGGCGGACACGTCGCGCTTTATTCGCCTGCGTCATAGTTTCAACCAAATCCCTCTGCTTTCCTGGCTTGGCAGCCTGAGTCTTCTGACGACGGCGACAACGGCAGCTATCATGCACGAAATGGCGCTGTCAGGCATCAGCGGGCTGCTTATGCTCCTGACGGTGCCGCTGGTCGTGGCGGTCAGCCAGCTGGTGAGCGATTTGCTCAGTGAAACGACCACCCGTTTTCGTCACCCGCGCCCGCTGCCACGCATGGATTTTTCAGCTGGGATCCCGCCGGAATCGGCGACCCTGGTGGTGATTCCGTGTCTGCTGACCAGCCCTGAAAACATCACCAAACTGCTTACCAGCCTGGAAATCTGCTGGCTGGGCAATCAGCACGAACATCTGCGTTTTGCGCTGCTGACCGACCTCACCGATTCCATCAGCCAAAACTCACTGGATAATCGCACCCTACTCGATCAGGCCATTGCGCAAACTCAGGTACTGAACCGGCGTTATCCGGCGAGCCGTCCGCGGTTTTATCTGTTGCATCGCGCCCCAGAGTGGAACCCACCGCAGGGCGTCTGGATGGGATATGAGCGTAAACGTGGCAAACTGGCGCTACTGAACAGCTGGTTACGCCATCCCACCGCACAGTTCTCCAGCGCAATGGACCTGACTGCTGAACAACTCCCTGAACGCATCAAATACGTTATAACCCTCGACAGTGATACCGTTCTGCCGCGCGAAACGGCGCACAAGCTGGTCGCTACGATGGCGCATCCGCTCAACCGGCCCGAATACGACCCCGCACGTCAGCGCGTGGTGAAAGGCTACGGTATTTTGCAGCCGGGGCTGGCGGAAGAAATGCCGCGCAACGGGCAAGGCCGCTATGCCGCCCTGTGCAGCAGTATTCCGGGTAACAACCCTTATTCGATGATGTCTTCCGATATCTATCAGGATTTGTTTGGCGAAGGATCATTCGTCGGCAAAGGGATTTATGACGTCGATGTCTTTGTACAGGCCACCGCCAACACCTGCCCTGAAAACCTGGTCCTCAGTCATGATTTACTGGAAGGATGCTATGCCCGATCCGGGTTATTGAGCGAAGTCTTATTGTATGAACAGTACCCAAATAACTATTTATCGGATGTGGCACGGCGTACGCGCTGGATCCGTGGCGATTGGCAATTGCTCAACTGGCTTAAACCGCGGGTGCGAAAAGCGGATGGCAGTCACGACAAAAACCCGTTATCCGCCCTCTCTTACTGGAAACTTCTGGATAACCTGCGCCGCAGCCTGGTAGCCCCGTCTTTATTGGCGCTACTGTTTTGTACCCTGATATGGGTGCCAAACCCGCTGTACTGGCTGGGCGTGCTGGCGACGGTGTGGCTGATGCCCACGGCGCTGGCGGTCACTCACGACCTTCTGCGTAAACCTGCCCGTCGTCTGTTAACGCAGCACCTGCTGCTGGTGGTGGCTGGGGCGTTGAAACGTCTTTCCCGCGTCGGACTGAATTTCATCACCCTGCCGCACGAGGCCGGGTATTCGCTGTACGCCATAGCCGTAACACTGTGGCGGCTGGGCTTTAGTAAGCGCAATCTCAGCCAGTGGGTCAGTTTCAGCCCGGATAATACGCTATTCAAAACCTCCCCCATCCGTTTTTACCGGGCGATGTGGCTCAACGTCGTCGCCGGCGTGGCATTAACGGGGCTCACCGCGTACGTTGCGCCGTGGCTCTCGACCGTTGCACTGCCCATTGGCATTGTCTGGTGCCTGGCACCACTGCTGTTGAGCTGGCTGAGCCGCCAGCCTGCACGTAAAACGTTTTCACCTAACAAAGAACAAAAACAGCTGTTGCGCCAGACCAGCCGTGAAATCTGGGCCTTTTTTGAAACCTTTGCCAACGCCAAAGAAAACTGGCTACCGCCGGATAACTATCAGGAAATACCGCAGCCCACGATTGCGCACCGAACCTCACCGACCAATATTGGCTTGTCGCTGATGGCTAACCTGACCGCCTGGGATTTTGGCTATCTGCCGATTGGCGACGTGTTGCAACGCATCACGCTAACCCTCGATTCGCTCGATAAAATGGAGCATTTCCGCGGGCATTTGTATAACTGGTATGACACTCGCACCCTTGCCCCGCTAAGTCCGCGCTATGTCTCCAGCGTCGACAGCGGCAATATGGCTGGGCATTTACTGACCCTGCGCGAAGGGCTGTCGGCCATGCGTAATCAGCCAATATTAAACGCCGTACAGGTGCTGGCAGGGATAGACGATACGCTGGTTATTCTCGAGAAACACTGGGGCCAGAGCACTCCGACCGCGCTGCGATTGCTGCGTCAGCATTGCCACAGCGCCGCCCTTCTGCCACCGAATGAGCTGTTTACCGAACTCAAATGGATGCGCAGCCAAAGCAACCATTTGCACGCCTTGTGCAATCATGAAAACTCAGTGGTGGTGCGCTGGATTGAACATCTTCAGCATCAGCTGGTCCTGCTGTGCCACGAATGGACACATCTGCTCAGTTGGTTAACCTCAACGTATGACGCGCAGACGCTGCCGTCATTGTGCTGGCTGGCGCAGGCAAAGCATACCGGCGAAGGCTCACCTCCGGCCTCCGCCATCTCGCTGGCCCGTATGCGCCTGGACATCATTACCGAGCTCGAACAGCGCCTGAATGAGCATGCGCAAATGGATTTCACTTTCCTGTACAGCGAAGTGACCAATCTCCTCAGCATCGGCTACAACTGCGACAGCAATATGGCGGATAAAAGCCATTATGACCTGCTGCCGTCCGAAATTCGGCTGACCAGTTTCCTTGCCATCGCCACCAATCAACTGCCGCTCAAAAGCTGGTTCGCGCTCGGGCGTCTTTTCACCACTATTGATAACGAAACCGCGCTGATGTCGTGGAGTGGTTCGATGTTTGAATATCTGATGCCAAACCTGGTGATGCCAACCTGGCCGGGCTGTTTGCTGGATGAAATGAGTCAGTCGGCGGTCATGCGCCAGATAGACTGGGGCAAAGAGCGCGGGGTGCCGTGGGGCGTGTCCGAGTCGGGCTACCATGCATTTGATGTTCAGCAGAATTACCAGTATCAGGCCTTTGGCGTGCCCGGCCTCGGGCTGCGGCGCGGGCTGGCCGATGACATGGTGGTTGCACCGTACGCCACGCTGTTGGCGTTGATGATTTCACCGCAAAAAGCCTGTGAAAACCTGACCCGCCTGGAGAAAATCGGCGCGCGAGGTGAATACGGTTTTTATGAAGCGCTGGACTACACGCCGTCGCGTCTCGCCACCGGGCAGCTGTATGCTGTGGTGCAATCGTGGATGGCGCACCATCAGGGCATGGCGTTTCAGGCGCTGGCGCACGTGTTGCTCGACGCGCCAATGGTCGACAGATTTATGGCCAGCACCGCGTTTCAGTCGGCGAGTCTGCTGCTGCAAGAGCGTGTGCCGGATGCGGTCGATCTCTACAGCCCTCGTCGTCATTTTGAGTCCCATGAAGGCCGGGTTAAACCCGTGCGCTACGAGCCACGTATATTTACCGGGGCGGACAGCCTGGTGCCCGAAGTTCAGTTGCTGTCCAACAGCCATTATCACCTGATGATGACCCATACCGGCGGCAGCTATAGCCGCTGGAATGATCTGGCCCTTACCCGCTGGCGTAGCGATACCACCCGCGATAACTGGGGGGCATTCTGCTATATCCGCGATACGCAAACCGGCGAGCTGTTGAGCAACAGCTGGCAGCCGGTCGGCGATATCGACAGCAACGACGAAATTATCTTTACCGAATCGGGCGCAGAATACAGGCGCACTATCGGTAACCTGAGCATCAAAACGCAGATTGTGGTGTCGCCGGAAGATGATATTGAACTGCGCCGCATCACGTTGCTGCACCGTGGCCGTCAGCCGCGTCCCCTCGAACTGACGACCTATGCCGAAGTGGTGCTGGCCCCTGCCACCAGCGACCAGGCGCACCCGGCGTTCAGTAATCTATTTATCCAGACGGAGTTGATTGCCGCGCAGAATGCCATTTTGTGCCACCGTCGACCTCGCTCGCCGGATGAAAAAATCCCATGGCTGTTCCACATGATGGTGGTACATGGTGACAACCAGAGCGAAGCGTCGTTCGAAACCGATCGGGCGAATTTCCTCGGGCGCGGCAATGGCCCGGCGAATGCGCTGGCAGCCCATCAAAGCGGGCCGCTCAGCAACACCTCCGGTTCAGTGCTGGATCCGATGCTGGCTATCCGCCAGACCATCACTCTGCAACCAGGCCAGCCCGTCATCGTCGATATCGTCTATGGCGTGAGTGACAACCGCCAGCAAAGCCTGGCGCTTCTGGAAAAATACCGCGATCACCCGATCGCCGATCGCGTCTTCGAACTCGCCTGGTCGCACAGTCTGGTGGTATTGCGTCAAATCAACGCCAACGAAGATGACGCCGCGCTGTTTAACCGCCTTGCCAGCGCCATTGTCTACCCGTGTCAGGAACTGCGCGCCGACAGTCGCGATATCAGCCGCAACCGTCGCGGACAGTCCGGCCTTTGGGGCTGGTCAATTTCTGGCGATCTGCCGATCGTGTTGCTCACCATCACTAACGAGGAAAGTATTCTCTCCGTCACCACCCTGATTCAGGCGCACCGGTACTGGCGACTGAAAGGGCTGGCGGTGGATTTGGTTATCCTCAATAACAGCCCCGGTGGTTATCAGCAGGGACTGCAAAACACGATAATGGATTTGATTTACGCCGGGTCAGAAGCCAGCCAGCTGGATAAATCCGGCGGGATTTTTGTGCGCAACGGCGAGCACCTTTCGGCTGAAGACAAACTGCTGTTGATGAGCGTAGCGCATCTGTTTCTTGATGACCGATCGGGCGGTCTGAATGAACAGCTCGATCAACGTATTCACACTTTAAAAGCGCTACCGAGGCCGTTCGTGCCGCACGTTAGCCCGGGTGACAACCTGCATATTCCGTGGTCGCCCGACACCCGTCAGCTTCTGCATTTCAACGGTCACGGTGGTTTTTCGCAGGATGGTCGCGAATACCAGATTGTGCTCCGGGAGAATCAACCGACGCCCGCGCCGTGGTCAAACGTGCTGGCTAATGCCCGTTTCGGCAGCGTGTTGTCTGAGGCGGGCCAGGCCTATAGCTGGTATGAGAACGCGCATGAATACCGACTCACACCGTGGGAAAACGATCCGATCAGCGATCGCAGCGGCGAGGTATTTTATCTGCGTGACGAAGAGAGCGGTGCGTACTGGTCTCCGACTACGTTGCCGGTGCGCGGCGAGGGCGATTATCTCTCTCGCCATGGGTTTGGCTACAGCGTATTCGCCCATCGCGAGAGCGGCATCGACAGCGAACTGACCATTCTGGTGGCCGAAGAAGCCCCGGTCAAACTGGCTATTTTGACGCTCAGTAACAACTCCGGTCGCCCGCGTAAACTCTCAGTCACCGGTTTTGTGGAATGGACCCTTGCTGAGTCGCGCGCGCGCTCTACCCTCCATATCGTCACCCATGAAGCCAGCGTGAGCGGCGGCTGCGCGGTCATGGCAAATAACTTTTATGGGGCGGATGGCGGCGGTCGCACGGCCTTTTTTGCCGTCAGCGGTGCGCATTGCTCGCTGACGGGCGATCGGCGTGAATTTATCGGACGGAACGGTTCTCTGGAAAAACCGGCCGCGATGAATTTGCGCTGGCTGTCGAATAAAACCGGGGCCGGACTCGATCCCTGTGGCGCGGTACAGTCTGCGACCACGCTCATCGATGGCGACCAGACGACGTTTATTTTTGTGCTCGGCGTGGGTGAAGATCAGGCCCAGGTTCAGGCGCTGCTTAGCCGCTATCTCAATGAAGATGCAGCTCGTAATGAACTGAACCAGGTCCACCGGATGTGGCACAACCTGCTGGATAAACTGGTCGTCAACACGCCGGATACCAGCGTGAATTTACTGGTCAACGGCTGGCTGCTGTATCAGACCATCGCCTGTCGCCTGCTGGCGCGCAGCGGCTACTACCAGTCCGGGGGGGCATTTGGCTTCCGCGATCAGCTACAGGATACGCTCGCCCTCAGCCATGCCGCGCCAGAACGGCTTCGCGAACAGATAGTGCTGTGCGCGTCCCGGCAGTTTATCGAGGGCGATGTCCAGCACTGGTGGCACCCGCCGCAGGGCAACGGCGTGCGCACCCGCTGTTCGGACGACTATCTCTGGCTGCCGCTGGCGGTCTGTCATTATGTGGAAACCACCGGCGACACCGGCATCCTCGAACAGCGTATTGCCTGGCTCGAGGGGCGTTCGCTGCAGGCAGGCGAAGAATCCGTGTACGAACAGCCGGTTATCAGCGCTCTCGAAGATACCCTGTGGCAACACTGCGTCAAAGCCCTTCAGCACGGCCTGCGTTTCGGTCAGCATGGCCTGCCGCTGATGGGCGCGGGGGACTGGAACGACGGCATGAATCGGGTGGGGATCGACGGCAAAGGTGAAAGCGTGTGGCTCGGATTCTTCCTGTTCGACGTATTAGAGCGCTTTGCCTCGTTGGCCGACAAGCGGCAGGACACCCGCATCAGCGAACTCTGCCGGACCGCAGCCACACGCTTGCAGAAGAGCCTGGAAACCTCTGGCTGGGATGGCGAATGGTACCGGCGCGGATATTTTGACGATGGCACTCCACTGGGTTCCAAAGCGTCGCAGGACTGCCGGATTGATGCAATTGCTCAAAGCTGGGCCGTGTTGTCTGGCGCCACAGGTCAGGAACGAAGCAGCCAGGCCATGAATGCGCTGGATAAACATCTGGTGGATGACGATGCGGGGCTGATTAAACTGCTTACTCCTCCGTTCGATGGGCATGGCCCGAACCCAGGCTACATTCAGGGGTATCTGCCGGGCGTGCGCGAAAACGGCGGGCAATACACCCACGGCGCCATCTGGGCGGTGATGGCTTTTGCACGCATGGGCAACACCGAGCGTGCCTGGCAGCTGTGGTCCCTAATCAACCCGGTGAATCACACGCTAACCACCAGCGCCATCGAGAAATATAAAGCCGAACCTTACGTGATGAGCGCCGATGTCTACAGCGTTGAGCCACATCGTGGGCGCGCGGGCTGGAGTTGGTATACAGGCTCCGCAGGTTGGGCTTACCGCTTGCTGACCGAGGAACTCCTGGGGATCAAACGTTACGCTTCAGCCTTCACGGTGCATGTCCAACTCCCGCAAGACTGGCCGAGGGTCAGCATGCGCTACCTGCAGGGCCAAAGTCAGTATCAGATAACCGTTTCACGTGATGGCGGACCGTATCGGGTTGTGCTGGATGGCGTTACGCTGCCGGACGACAGGATCCCACTCGTCGATGACGGGCAAAACCATACGGTGGAGATATTTCAGACATAACGCTGCTTCACCCGGGACACCGGTCATGTGAAGTGAGGCGGGGAAAAGGGAAACTATTTGATTCTCGGTGAGTTATGAACAACACTGCCAGAAACAACACAATAAAGCAGGATTGAGCATGTCTTCCACCCGACCACGCCAGCAGCGCGGCGCGTTTCCGCCTGGAACTCAACACTATGGCCGTTCATTGCTGGGCGCACCGCTGATCTGGTTCCCCGCCCCGCTCGCCGACCACAACAGCGGGCTGATTATTGCGGGCACCCACGGTGACGAAAACTCGTCCATCGTCACCCTTTCCTGCGCGCTGCGCACCCTGGCCCCTGACCTGCGACGTCATCACGTGGTGTTGACCGTTAACCCGGACGGTTGCCAGCTGGGGTTACGTGCCAACGCTAACGGGGTTGATCTCAACCGTAACTTTCCGGCCGCAAACTGGAAAGCCGGTGAAACGGTTTATCGCTGGAACAGTTCCGCAGAGAGCCGTGACGTGGTGCTGTTGACAGGGGATAACCCCGGCTCCGAACCGGAAACCGAAGCGCTGTGTCAACTGATCCACAAAATTCACCCGGCGTGGGTGGTGTCGTTCCACGATCCGCTGGCCTGTATTGAAGATCCGCAGCAAACGGTTCTGGGCCAATGGCTGGCAGACAGCTTTGAACTGCCGCTGGTGACAAGCGTTGGCTACGCGACGCCAGGCTCGTTTGGCAGCTGGTGTGCCGATCTCGGCCTGCACTGCATCACCGCGGAATTCCCGCCGATTTCATCCGATGAAGCGAGCGAAAAATATCTGGCGGCAATGACCGGCCTGCTGCACTGGCATCCGGAATTATCATCAACGCGATGAGATTTTTTTGAGTCATTTGCGGCGACGGATCAGCCAATAAAAAACCCGCATGGCCGGAGCAATGCGGGTTTTTTTACAAATCATCTGGTACGTCAGGCAAAATACAACCCAGCTACCACGATGAGGACAAGCACGACGGCAGCCACGGTATCAATCATCCGTTTCATCAGCTCGTCCTGCGTTGCGACGCTTTCGTCTTCCCACTCAATCATCTCAGCACCCTCAAATTTGTGACGGGCATA
The DNA here is from genome assembly GCF_024764775.1 of Scandinavium manionii. NCBI lineage: Bacteria > Pseudomonadati > Pseudomonadota > Gammaproteobacteria > Enterobacterales > Enterobacteriaceae > Scandinavium > Scandinavium manionii. The sequence goes on from NZ_JALIGC010000035.1 coordinate 294,435, forward strand.
TCCTAAACGCGCCTTGCGGATGCCGGATGATCGTTTTGTGCCGGATCCTGTTTATAAATAAATTAACGATTTCATAGGTAAAGCGTACCGGTGCCAAAGCGTAATGCGGGTTCGGCATCTATTGCCAGCCACGTCGGGCCATCGAGATCGGCAAAGCGCACCTTCGGCGTCAGCGGCAGTGCGGCGCTGATGGCGCGAGAGGTACACAACATACAGCCTAGCATCAGATCAAATCCCTGCAATTTGGCTTCCGTCGCCAGCGCCAGCGCTTCGGTTAAACCACCGGTTTTATCCAGTTTGATATTAATCATTTCATAGCGTCCGGCGAGTTTCGCCAGACTTTTACGGGTGTGACAGCTTTCATCAGCGCAAATCGGCAGCGGATGAATAAAGTTCGCCAGCGCACCATCCTCCCCTGCGGGTAACGGCTGTTCCAGCATCGCGACGTTCAAATCTGCCAGAAGCTGACAGCGTGAAGCCAGCCCATCGCTATGCCAGGACTCGTTGGCGTCGACAATCAGTGTGGCCTCCGGGACGGCTGCACGAATGGCGAACATTCTTTCGCTGATCAGATGGTCATCGAGCTTAACCTTTAACAACCGCGCGCCCTTATCCCACAGCGCCCTGGCGCTATTCGCCATCTGATCCGGTGTGCCAATCACCACGGTTTGCGCCGTTGTCACTTCGGAGGGTAATTCGCTGCCCGCTAAATCCGACAGCGAGCGCCCCGCTTTGCGCACGTCAATATCCCACAGCGCACAGTCTACGGCGTTGCGTGCCGCGCCCGCGGGCAGAAGCTGCTGCAAAGCGTCGCGCGTCAGTCCGGATTCAAGCTGTTCGCCAATACTGGCAATCTGCGCCATCACCGAGGCAATACTCTCGCCATAGCGCGGATAGGGAGTACATTCTCCTGTCCCTGTCACACCCTCTTCCTGGATTTCCACCACCACCACTTTCGCTTCGCTGCGGGCGCCGCGGGCGATGACGAATGGCGTATGCAGTGGCCAGGCTTCCTCGTACACTCTCAAACTTCTCATTCCCTGCCCCTCGATTTACCAGCACTAAAAGGATTTGCCGTGTTAACTGTTGATGTCATACACTAGCCGCGACGTTAACTATATGTAAACAGGAAGATAATCATGTCACAAACTGTGCATTTCCAGGGCAACCCCGTTTCCGTTCAGGGCTCCATTCCGCAGGCGGGCGCCAAAGCATCAGCATTCACTCTGGTCGCTAAGGATCTCTCCGACGTCGCACTGAGCCAGTTCGCTGGTAAACGTAAAGTGCTGAACATTTTCCCGAGCATTGATACCGGCGTATGCGCTGCATCCGTGCGTAAATTCAACCAGCTGGCAACCGAACTGAACAACACTGTCGTGCTGTGCATTTCTGCTGACCTGCCGTTCGCCCAGTCCCGCTTCTGCGGTGCAGAAGGCCTGAGCAACGTTGTTACCCTGTCCACCCTGCGTGCGCCAGAGTTCCTGCAGCAGTATGGTGTTGGCATCGCAGACGGCGCGTTGAAAGGCCTGTCTGCTCGCGCGGTCATCGTGCTTGATGAAAACGACAACGTGGTTCTGAGCGAGCTGGTGAACGAAATCACCAACGAGCCGGACTATGATGCTGCGCTGGAAGCACTGAAAGCCTGATAAAAAAATGCCGCCTTCATCACTGAAGGCGGCATCGCATTTACTCTTCGTTTTTCTTCTGACTTAAGCCATATTCCCGCAACTTATTCGCAATCGCCGTATGCGAAACGCCCAGGCGTTTGGCAAGCTTACGTGTGCTCGGATAGCTACGATAAAGCTGAGTCAGCACCGAACGCTCAAAGCGGCTGGTGATATCATCCAGCGAACCTTCCATCGCATCTTCTCCGACCGCCACCGTGGTGGTGTCGTAGTCCGGCAGTAAGATGTCCTGCGGGCGCAGCTCGTAACCGTCCAGCTGTGTCAGTGCACGGTATACGGCATTTTTCAACTGACGCACGTTGCCCGGCCAACCGTAGCGGGTCAGCACGGTGTTCAAATCAGCGGCCAGTTTCGGACGCGCAATCCCCTGCTCATCGGCAAAACGGGCCACAAACAGCTCCGTCAGCGGCATGATGTCCTGAGCCCGATCGCGCAGCGGCGGCAGGTTCAGGGTCAGCACGTTCAGACGATAATAGAGATCTTCGCGGAACAGCCCTTTCTGCACCAGTTCGACGAGGTTCTTCTGGGTGGCGCAAATCACCCGCACATCGACGTGAATTTCGTGGTCTTCACCGACGCGGCGGAACGTACCGTCATTCAGGAAACGCAACAGTTTGACCTGCATCCCCGGTGACATTTCACCGATTTCATCCAACAGCACCGAGCCGCCATTGGCCTGCTCAAAGAAGCCTTTTTTGCCTTCCGGCGCATGGCCGAACAGTTCGCTTTCGACCGCATCTTCCGGAATCGACGCGCAGTTCAGCGCCAGATACGGCTTCTGCGCACGCGGGCTTGCCAGATGACAGGCGTTCGCCAGCAAATCTTTCCCGGTGCCGGTGTCACCGACAATCAGCAGCGGCGCGCTCAACATCGCCAGCTTGCGGGCCTGCTCAACCACGTGACGCATTTTCGGGCTAACGGCGATAATCTGACTGAAGGCGCTGACGTCCTGGCTGGTCATGGTTTGCAGCTGACGGCCCATGCGTAATGTAGAACGCAGCATCACGACGGCCCCCATCAGAACGCGCGTGGCATTTTCGCCTTCCAGCGTGACCGGGGTAATTTCCAGTAGGAAGTTTTGCCCGTTGATCACCACGTGTTCTGCGTGGGACTCCATCGGGGTGTCATCCAGCCAGCGCTGGAAGTTGAAGCCGTTGATCAGTTGTGCGGCGTTGTGGCTGCGCAGTTTCTCCTGCGACTGACCGAACAACTGACAGCTCGCCGGGTTCGCCAGCTCGACTTTGCTTTTAGTGTCCAGCGACAGTACCGGCTCCGGCATCGCTTCCAGTAACGCGCTCAGCGCCAGATGTTCACGTTCCGACGGCATCCACGGCACAGTACGCACATCGGTCACGCCAGCGATGCGACGGATTTCCGCCATCAGGGTGCGGAAGCTGTCAAATTCCAGCTCCGCGAAATTAAGGTAAATTCGGCCAATGGGGTCGATGTCGATCCCGCGCAGGTCAATCCCACGCAGCACCAACAGATCGAGTAATTCACGGGTCAGACCAAGACGGTCCTCACAAAAGACTTCAAGACGCATGGGAGTATCACCCTCATAGCCAATAACGCATGGATGATAAGACAGTTCCCCGCCTGCGGGAAGATGGCTGTCAACAATTATTGACAGTATGGCGGAAAATCAGGCGCTTTGCCGTAAACACGGCGAGTAAAGCACAAAGGGACAAGGTCAAATGTGATTTTTGCAGCGGCGGTTGAGTGACATATCCCTCTCAGTAAAGAGAGGGATAAATGGCAAACGAAACGTTAAGCCGGTTTCTTATTGAGGGTGTCTTTCAACTGCCCGATAAGTTCGCGGCGGAAATCGCCAAGCTTCGGCTTGTCGTTATCGATCCACGGCAGCGGACGGCACACTTCCATCGCTTTAATGCCCAGACGCGCGGTCAGCAGGCCAGCGCCTATTCCCTGCGCCGCACGGGCGGAAAGACGCGCGGCCAAATCCTGCGACATCCAGTCCATACCGACTTCGCGCACCAGTTCGCTGGCTCCAGCGAAGGCAATATTTAACAGCACCAGGCGGAACAGGCGCAAGCGGCTGTAATAACCTAATTCAATGCCATACAGCATGGCGATGCGGTTGATCAGGCGTAAGTTACGCCAGGCGATAAACGCCATATCCACCAGCGCCAGCGGGCTGACAGCAATCATCAGCGTTGATTCTGCCGCCGAGCGGCTGATTTCGCGCCGCGCCTGGGCGTCCAGTACCGGCTGCACGATATGGGAATACAACGTGACCACTTCCCGGTCGTTCTGCGTTTCGTGAATGGCCGCGTACCAACGCTGGAGTGCCGGGTGCGATTTGTCGATTCCGGCCTGCGCTGCAAGCTGTTCGCAGAACGCCCGCCCTTTGCCGGTGCCGTGACTGTGCAGCAGGTCACGCGCTTCATCACGCTCTTCCGCCCGCTGTCGCAAGCGCCACAGGCGCCGCCATTCGGTCACCACGGACCCCACGCCTGCACCAATAATCAACGCCCCTGCAGCATATCCACCGAGCGCCACCCAGTCCTGGGTTTGCCAGGCGTACATCGTCGACTGCACGCCCTGCGCCACCACGCTAATACCGAAAATACCTAACCCTGCGGTCACCATCCGTCGCCACAGGCTGCGTTTCGGGCGCAGCGCCGCTTCGACCACGGCCTCGGCCTGCCCTTCGTCCTCTAACGGATCGTCAATCACCGTCGGGGCAAAGTTGTCGGCCTGATTCTGTTCAAAGGTTTGAGCCCCACGCAGGTGCTCCGTTTTGTCCGCTTCCAGCGGCCCGGCGAAATCGATACGCGGTTTTAACGGTTCGCTCATCGCAATTTATCTCCAATTAAAAACTCCAGGGCTGCATCAAGGCGAATGTGCGGCAGCGGTTTATCGACGTCCATGGTCTGTGGGCGAAACGCCTCAAACTGGAAGCCCTGCTGTTCCCAGAACGCCTGCCCCGGCAAACGGGCGGGCACTTCGCCCGGATACACCGTCAGCGGTTCGCCGTCGCTCAGGCGGTTACCGCGCAGCGCGGGAATTTTCTCGCCATTGACGTCAATCAGTCCGCTTTGCGTAGCCTGCACTGACGCGAGCCCCAGACAATCCATGCTGATACCTTCAAAGGCCGCGTTCTGCCACGCATCCTGAATCAGCTGTTGCAGCAGGGAAACCATGTTCGCATGCTGATCGACGGTGACGTGGTCGGCTTTAGTTGCGGCAAACAGCAGTTTGTCGATGACCGGGGAAAACAGGCGGCGGAACAGCGTGCGCTGCCCATAATGGAAGCTTTGCATCAATTGCGTCAGCGCCAGACGCATGTCGTTGAACGCCTGCGGCCCGCTGTTCAGCGGCTGCAAACAATCGACCAGTACTATCTGGCGGTCAAAACGCAGGAAATGATTTTTATAGAAGTCTTTAACGACGTGTTCGCAGTAATAGTCAAAACGCGCCCGCAGCATCCCGGCGTTGGTATGTTTGTCAGCCTGCGCCAGTTTGGCCTCACCTGTGGCATCCACGTCCGGCCACGGGAAGAACTGTAAGGCCGGTGCGCCCGCCATTTCGCCCGGCAGCACAAAACGACCAGGCTGAATGAAGTGCAAACCTTCCTGTTTGCAGGCGTGCAGGTAGTCGGTCCACGCCTGGCTGATTTCCGCCAGACGGTTTTCGTCTGCCGGTGCCAGCGGGTCTAGCCCTTCGCAAAGCTGACGCCAGCGGGCAGACCACTCAGCTCGCTGCCCGCTCAGCAGGCCGGTCATCTGTCGCGACCAGCTCAGGTAGTCCTGCGCCAGCATCGGCAAATCCAGCAGCCATTCGCCCGGATAATCGACGATTTCCAGGTACAGCGTGGAGGTGTCTTTGAAGTGGCGAAGCAAGGAATCGTTAGAACGAAAACGCAGGGCCAGGCGAATCTCGCTCACGCCACGCGTCGGTGTCGGCCACGTCGGTGGCGTGCCGTACAGCTGCGCCAGGCCTTCGTCGTAGGTAAAACGGGGGATCCCGTAGTCGCGCTGCGGCACGCGCTTCACGCCGAGCAACCGCTCCTCACGTACCGCACTCAGCAGCGGTAAACGCGCGCCTGCGTGCAGATTCAGCAGTTGATTCACCATCGCGGTGATAAACGCGGTTTTGCCGCTACGGCTAAGCCCGGTCACCGCCAGGCGCAGATGTCGGTCCACACCGCGATTGAGCAGCGCATTAAATTCGGTTTTGAGTCGCTTCATCGCCATCCCGCTTTGTCCGATTCTTGCTTATCCTTCAGGATACATGACATGAGGTCCATGAAGATAATTATCAACCGCACTTCGCTGTATTTCAGGCTTTTTCTCCAGTAAGATGCATCTGATTGACTCTACGATGGAGCTCGACAGGTGTATGTCACCGACCATATATGATATTGCCAGGGTTGCTGGTGTCTCAAAATCTACCGTCTCTCGCGTGCTGAATAATCAAACCAATATTTCGCCAGAGGCGCTGGAAAAAGTGCAGAAAGCGATTAAGGATCTTAATTATCAGCCGAATAAGCTTGCCCGGGCGCTAACGTCTTCTGGGTTTGACGCTATTATGGTCATTTCTACTCGCTCAACGAAAACCACGGCAGGCAATCCTTTCTTTGCTGAAGTGCTTCACGCCATTACTTCCCGGGCGGAGGAAGAAGGCTTTGATGTGATATTACAAACATCACGTAGCACCGAAGATGACCTGCTTAAATGCGAAAGCAAAATTCGGCAAAAGATGATCAAAGGGATCATTATGCTGAGCTCCCCGGCCGATGAATCCTTTTTCTCGCGCGTCGATGCGTATCAAATTCCGGTGGTGGTGATTGGTAAAGTTGAAGGGGATTATCAGCACGTCTATTCCGTCGACACCGATAATTATCAGGACAGTATTGCATTGACCCATGCACTTATTTCTCGTGGGCATAAAAATATCGCCTGCCTGCATGCCCCGCTGGATTATCACGTTTCCGTTGACCGCCTGGCGGGATATAAAGAGTGCCTCAGCCAGCACCATATTCCACTGCGTGAAGAATGGGTCATCGATAGCGGTTATACCCATGAAACCGCGCTGGTCGCGGCGAAGTCGTTGCTGGCAATGGAACCGCGTCCGGATGCCGTTTTCGCCACCGACAGCATGAAGCTGTTAAGCCTGTACCGGGCCGCATTTGAAGCAGGCATTCAAATACCGCAACAGCTTGCCGTGGTTGGCTACAGTAACGAAACGCTGTCGTTCATTTTGTCTCCCGCACCAGGCGGAATTGATGTGCCTACCTACGAGCTGGGTCTAAAAAGCTGCGATCAGCTTTTCAAATGCCTCGCCGGTAAACCAGGTCCACGACGGGTTATCGTTTCCACCCATATTTCGCTGACCGACTCACTGGCCTAACGCCGGAGGTTTGCCCTCCGGCCACAGGGCGTTAAAACGCGTAGTTGATGCCGACACCCGCATAATGGAAGCGATCGTCGTCGCCCTCATCGTGGTGTTCCCACTCGTAGGCGTATTCAAGAGAAACCGAAACACCGTTATCGAAGTCGTGGGCGTATTGTAAGCCCAGCCGGTTGAAGTCATGGCCTTCGCGAGTCGGATCGTCCTGCCAGTCCCAGTTTGTCCAACGGTCAAGACCGAGACGGGTATACGGCGTCAGCGTGGTGGAACCAAAAGAGATGGGGAGATATGCACGAATTTCCTGGGTTGAAAACTCACCGTTGTTCCGGCTCTTATCAAGGTTAAACCCGCGCTCCAGATAATAATTCGTCAGCAACGAGACCGTCTCTGTCAGCTTCCATGTAAACCCGGTTTCGGTTTCTACCCGGCTATCGGAATACCCCGTTTGCTGAAGATCATTCACGAACTGATAAGCCGCCAGCCAACCGTTGAAATGCACGTCATCCGTCAGGCGTAAATTCCAGTCTGGCTGAAACTTATAACGCTGCATATTAGCGGTTCCCGCCTCTTTATTATGTTCATCTTTAAAGTGATAGCCATAATTACGAATACCGCCAGTCAGACCGAGAGTAAAGTCATCGTTATCCAGCACCTGATAACGAATTTCCAGTTCAGGCCGATTAAAATAGGTCCCGCGCGTGCCGGAACTGTAATCGACCGGGCCTTCCTGATACATCGCTAGCGATATTTTCCATGGTCCTGTTGAGGCATTAAACCATACCGACGGCTCGTATAACCCGTCCATATCATCGGCTTGCCCTTCAATGTTCTCGATTTCATACATCGCGCCAATATTAAATTTCCAGCCATCATTATTTTCTGCATAAGCTGTGAGAGTACACGCACCCAATAGCAGTGCTGCACACCGAGGTAGTGTGTTCATAATATTCATCCTGAAAATTAACAACGTAGAGATAATGGGAGGAATGACATCCTCCCAGGTTTTTAATTTCTGTTATTCGCGGATGGCTCGCTCACTTTCAATATCAAAGAAATGACTTTTCGCCATATCGAATGACAACATAATATTATCGCCTGCGAAATAATCATTGGTCGACGGCGCGCGAACCACCAGTTCATGCCCACCAATGGTGATATACAACATAAATTCCGCGCCGGTTAATTCCGCCACGCTAATCCGCGCCTCTACCGGGATAGTCGACTCCGCGCCGGTGACGATATCTTCCGGGCGAATGCCCAACACAATCGCTTTACGCTGATAGCCCGCCGCGTTGAGCACCGCCATCTTGTCCGGAGGGATCGGCAAGCGCAGGGTTTCGGTGACAAAATCATTCCCGTCGATGGCGCCGCGGATAAAATTCATCGCCGGAGAGCCAATAAACCCGGCGACAAACATGTTTGCGGGCTGGTTGTAGACCTGCTTCGGCGCCCCAACCTGCTGCACGATACCGTCTTTCATAATCACTATCCGTGTCGCCATGGTCATGGCTTCGGTCTGATCGTGCGTGACGTAAATCATGGTGGTGTTGAGTTTTTGATGCAGCTTGCAGATTTCAGCTCGCATCTGTACGCGCAGCTTGGCATCGAGGTTCGACAGCGGTTCATCCATCAAAAACACCCCCGCTTCACGCACAATTGCCCGCCCGAGCGCCACGCGCTGGCGCTGACCGCCGGACAACGCGCTCGGTTTGCGCTTCAGATACTCACGCAAACCCAAGATCTGGGCCGCCCAGCTGACACGTTCTTCAATGACCTCCGGCGCAATTTTTTGCATCTTGAGACCAAAGGCCATGTTGTCGTACACCGTCATGTGCGGATAGAGCGCGTAATTCTGGAAAACCATCGCGATATTGCGTGACTTCGCCGGAACATCGTTCATGCGTACGCCGTCGATCATTAACTCGCCATGGCTGATCGCCTCCAGCCCGGCAATCATTCTCAGGGTGGTTGATTTACCGCAGCCGGACGGCCCGACCAGAACGATGAACTCTTTGTCTTCAATGTCGAGATTGAAATCCTTCACCACGTGCACGTGGTTGTCATAAATTTTCTGAATATGTTGCAGTGATAATTGAGCCATGGGTTTATTCCTTTACAGGTGCAGAGGCTGGATGGAGGCGTTGCCAGTACGCATCCAACCGATGCCAGTTCAGTTCCCGTGTGGACGGTAATAACAGCCCCGCCCCCATCAAATCTTCGCCAATCCCGATTGATGCCATGCCGCTGGCGTTAATCGCCTGGATCCCGGCCAGGGAATCCTCTATCCCGATAGCGTGGCGCGCTGCCACACCTAATCCCCGGCAGGCCAGCAGGAAAATTTCCGGGTCGGGTTTGGAATGCACGATACGCGAGGCATCTGCGCAATAGTCAAAGAGATGCGAAATTCCCAGCGCATTCAGAATAACCGGAGCATTGAGCGACACCGAGGCCAGCCCGATGCGTATTCCTCTGCCACGTAGCGCCTGCAAAAGCGCAGTAATGCCTGGCAAAATCGACTCAGGGGTGAGCGACGCCAGCGTGGCGACGTAACGGTTGTTTTTACGCGCGCACAGCTCCTCGCAATCGGCGGGGGAAAAGTGCGCCGCTTTACCGCCGTGTTGCAAAATACGCTGCAACGACGCCATTCGGCTGATGCCCTTCAGCTGCTCGTTGAATGTTTCGTCAATGCTGATCCCAATTTCCTGCGCCACATCGCGCCAGGCGACGTAATGCAGATGCGCCGTGTCGGTCACGACCCCATCAAGATCGAAGATAACGGCATCCAGTTTCATCCGGCCTTCTCCATGGTAGCGGTCCCAACTTGAGTGCTAAAAAAATCAGACTGCTGATAGCGCTGCTGCCCATTCAGGCAAATTTCGCGGCCCCACAGCCAAAGATGAATTTCTGCGCTGGTGTTCAGGGTGACCGCTTCCGGCGTGATATCCAGGGTCAGGCTCGCGCCCTGCCAGCGAACCGGCACGCATAACCGCTGCCATTGCGCCGGGAGTGCCGGGGCCAGATGCAGTTCGCCATTGCAAATACTTAGCCCGCCAAAGCCTTGAACGGCCCCCAGCCAGATAGCCCCCGTCGCGGCGGCATGAATCCCGTCGTCGCTGCTGTGCGGCTCGTCGCCCAAATCGATTTCCGTCCCGTCTCGCCACTGGCGATATCCTTCCTCTACGCGGCCGCAGCGCGCGCTGACGATGCCGTGAATGGCTTTACTGAGCGAGGAATCGTGGATGGTTCGTGGCTCGTAGTACGCCAGATTCGCCAGGCATTCGGCATCAGAAAAACGATCCGGTAGCATGTAATTCAACATCACCACATCGGCCTGTTTAAGGATTTGCATCTCGTTGACTTCCGCCCGCGAGTAGTCGAGCAAAATGGTCTGCTTCCCGGCGTGGGCTTTATATTTGCTGAGATTAATGGTTGGCTTTTGCATGAACGTGTCGTCCTGCGCCAGCACGCCCTGTGCATCAGCGTCAGGTAGCCACAGACGTTGCAGAAAATCGGCGGCTCTGGCGGAAAACACAGGCTGAAGTTTGCCAAACTGCGGTACCAAATGCAGCGCCTGTGACACGTTGTGCCAGGCCATATAGTTGGTGAAAGCGTTGTTATTGACGTGCTCGGTGTATTCATCCGGACCGATAACATCGTGCAACTCCAGCCGCCCGTTGGCCTCCACCGCTCTGCTCATCCAGAACATCGCCGTTTCGGTCAATAAGCTGACCCCTTCGGTGCGCATGAACGCCTCATCATGGGTCGCGTGCCAGTAGTTCACCACCGCCCAGGCGATATCCGCGACCAGGTGATGTTCCGCCTGCGCGGAGGCGATTTTCTGCCGCAGGCCGGTGCGGATATTGATGGCGGCAAATTCCGGCGTTTCTTCCTCGCCGCTGCGCGCGCTCTCCCACGGGAACAGCGCCCCATGCCAGCCATTGCGTCGGGCTTTTTCCCGGGCGCCGGGCAGATTCAGGTAACGGTAGCGCAATAACGACCGCGCAGTAGATGGCTCGGTCAGCAGATGATAAGGGAGTAAAAAGACTTCGGTATCCCAGAACACATGCCCTTTGTAGCCTTCCCCCGTCAGCCCTTTGGCCGCAATACTGCTGCGGTCGTCATGCAGTGGCGTCATGGCCGCCAGATGATAATGGGCAAAATCGAGGGCGACCTGATCGGCCGCGATGCCGGAGTCTACGATAACCCGACGCGCCTGCCAGCCTTTCAGCCACTCCGCTCGCGAAGCGGCCAGTAGCGCGTCGTAGCCCTGCGCAGTACACGACTGCAAATCATTCAGACAGTGTCGGCTAAAGCTCTCCAGCGATAAGATTTCACGCCCGCGCTGCACTATCCAGCTGATTTTCTCGAGCGTGACGCTCTCGCCCGCCTTCAGGCACAGCGTACTGTTTTGCATCAGGCGGCGATTCTTCGCCGCAAAGCAGCTTTCCGCGTCTTTGGTCAACTGAATGCTACTGGTGATCACCACTTCAGCATCCGCCGACTGTGTCGCCCACGCGCCCTGCAACACCTGCTGACCAAAGACCCGCAGCGAAAGCTCATCCAGATGCTGACGACCACTGTTGGTTTGCGTCCCATCAATGCCGGTGGAAAATTCGAGGTTTACCTCTTTGTCCAGCGCGGTCACGGTGAATTGCATCGCCAACAGCGGCAACTCTGCCATTGAGGTGAAACGGCGGCTGGCAATGCGCACACGTGCGCCCGATGGAGAGCGCCAGATTAAATCCCTCCGCAGTTCGCCGTCGCTGAAATCCAGCTCGCGGTTCCAGCTTTCGGTCTCGCCGCTCAGTAGCGTAAAGGGTGCCCCGTTCACCTCAAGCTGAATGCCGACCACGTCAGGCAGATTAATCAGTTCATTCGTTTCGCCACGTCCGGCACAGTGATACAGCCCGGCGAGATACAGGCCGCGCACCTGCTGGGTGTAGTCCTCTTCATGGCTTGCGCGCACGCCCATATAACCGTTCGCGCAGGTCATCAGCGATGCGTATTTATTCAGGCTGTGCGGGCTGAAAGCCGGATCATTCAACGTAGAAATATTCAGCATATTGTCACCCATTTGCCTTTTTCCGCAGACTCATACAACGCCGCGACCAGTTGCTGAATAATGAAGCCCTGTTCACCGTCGGCAATCGTGACCGGCTCGCCCTGCACATGGCGTACGAACGCATCCATACTGCGAAAATGGCGATTGTCGTCGGCCTGATCGCGCTGGTATAGCGTGTTCAGTTCGCCATTCACATCGTTATAAACATGCGCCGGGAACAGCGTGGCACCGGCTTTATCCCCGCAAAAGGTGACGTTCATCCGTGACTGCTCGGTGATGTTAAGCACAAAGGAAGTCTCGATCCGCAGCAGGCCACCATTTTCAAACTCAATGGTACCAAACAGAGCATCTTCAACGGTGTACTGCGTCGGGTCCCATTCGCCAAACTGACCGCTGCTTTTCACGGTGCCGAGCTTCTCGAAGCTGTGGGCCATGACGCGTCGCACCGCGGGAAAACCCAGCACATACATTGCGGCGTCCAGCATATGAATGCCGATATCGATCAACGGCCCACCGCCCTGCATGGCTTTATTGGTAAATACACCCCAGCCTGGAACGCCGCTGCGTCGCAAGGCGGTGGCGGTGGTGAAATACACTTCGCCCAATGCCCCTACCTGCACTTGCTCGCGTAAAAGCTGGGCGTCGAGGGAGAAGCGATGATGGAAATCATACGCCAGCACTTTGCCCTGTTGACGCGCCATAGCGCGCATCTGGTTAGCCTGCTGCGGCGTCATAGCCGGAGGCTTTTCACACATCACGTGACAGCCCGCTTCCAGAGCGGCTAAAACATGCTCAAAATGAAAACGGTTAGGCGAGCAGACGCTCACAACGTCAGGCTGTACTTCCTGCAACATCAGGCGTACGTCGTCATAGCTGCCTGCAATCTCAAATTTCGCCGCAAACGCCTGCGCTTGTTCCAGGCGGCTATCACAGACAGCCACCATCTGGAGGTCACACCGCGTGGCGTAGTATGTAGCATGGACTTTGTCCGCCACCTGCCCCGCGCCGATGATGGCGACGCGCAACGGGACGACAGCTGTAGCATTGTTCACGCGATGTCCTCTTAGCACTCACGCAGGTAAACGAGGGAATCCTGATACGCTTTTGCCAGGTCGGCGGCACGCACGCGGCATTCATACACGACAAACCCGGAATAATTATCTGCTCGCAATTGGTCAAACAGCGCGGCGAAATTCAGGCTGCCGCTACCCGGCTGATAACGGTGGTTATCTGCGATATGAACATGGCCGAGCAGATCGCGGTTCGCGTGCAGTGCACCCGCAATATCGTCCTCTTCAATGTTCATGTGATAGAAATCGCCAATAATTTGCGTGTGTTTGAGTTGATTGTCGCTGATATAGCCACGGGCATCCGCCAGGGTGTTGATCATGTGATCCTGATAGCGGTTCAGCGGTTCAAGCAGAACTGTCGTCCCGGTACGGCCTGCGACCTCGTCCAGGAAACGCAGCGAATCGCTGACCGCTTTGCGATCGCCATCGAGGCTGCGCGGCGAGGTCATCGGCGGCAAACGGAAGGTGAACATTCCCCATGCAGCAGGAACCACGATGCCTTTACCGCCCACTTCCGCCAGCGCTTCGAGAATGCGAGCGATTTGCTGTAATCCGTTGAGTCGACGCTCTTCGATAAAATCACCGATCCAGCCATCATAGCCACCACAGGCGGTGGTCACCGGCAGCCCGGTTTCTTTGATGGCCGCTTTTACTTCGTCCAGATTATTCACCAACAAACGACCGTCGATTTCGTAGCCGTCAAAGCCCATCGCTTTGATGTAACGAAATTTCTCCAGAATATTTTCCGGGAAGAAGGCCTGATTCTGCGTTGCGATTTTCATGATGTTGCTTTCCTTGCGCTTAAAAAGTGACGCCCATTTTGATACTCAGCTCAGGCTGTTTATCGACGAATTTCATGTAGCTCTCCGGACTCTCGCTGAACGGCACCACCGGGTCGATCAGGTCGTCACAGTTCAGATAACCGTTCATCAGCAATTCCCAGCAGGTTTCCTCGATACGCTTACGACTCCAGCGCGGGTAGTCCGGGTTAGGTTCGCTGCACGCGCGGGAGAAGACGATTTTTGCGTTGTTGAAATGCGCTTCACGCCCGAGGTTGAAACCTTCGGCAAACGGTTTGGCAAACGCGACGTAGGAAATGGTGCCGCCGTAGGCCAGGCCTCGCAGGGCGGATTGCAACGCATCCGCGTAACCGCTGGTCTCGATGATGATGTCGGCGCCTTGCTTACCGGTCAGTTTTTTGATTTCCAGCCCAACGTCGGTGCCGAACGGGTTGAGACACACATCGGCCCCGTGGCGACGCGCTATCTCACAGCGATGGCCAATTGGGTCGATGCCAATCACGACCGATGCCCCCGCTTTTTTCGCCAACTGCACCGCAATTTGACCAATCGCGCCCAGGCCAATCACCACCACATAGTCGCCTACGCGCACGTTGGCATCGCGCACGCCGCTCATCGCGAACTGCGCCGGGTCATAGCAGACGGCGTTTTTCCACGATGCACCGGCGGGCATTTTGCGCAGTTTGTAGTTATTGACTGCGTTAACGATGACGGTTTCTGCCAGAGGGCCGTAGCAGCAAACGCTGTCGCCTTCGCGATAGTCTGTCACGTCCGCACCACACTGAATGATATCGCCGACCACCATGTTGCCGAGCTGGAATTTGCCGAACTCAATGCCGCGCGGCGCGTTGGCGTCACGGGCGGTAAAAAGCTGCCATTCGGCGTCAAACTGCTCATCAATAAAAGGGCTCGCCGCACGAAAATCAACCACTTCGGTGCCGTGTTTTGGCGCGCCGTAACGCACACGAATTTTCACTTCATTTACCGCTACCGGTGCGTCCTGATACTCCACCAGCGCTGCGATGCGTGGGGCTGTTGCCACTAATTTTTTCATCACTTATTCCTTGTCAAACTGACTGCCTCAGCCTTTAACGCCGCCGGCGGTCAAACCACTCTTAATAAAGCGCTCGGAAAGCGCGTACATGATGATGACGGGCAGCGCGGTCACCAGCGATGCGGCCATCATTCGTCCCCAGATATAATCCGGCGTACTAAACAGCGTGTTCAGCCCCACTGGCAGCGTGAAGTTCTCTGCGCTGGAGAGGAAAATCGAGGCAAACAGATAGTCGTTCCACGCCACCATGAAACAGTACACAAACACCGATATCAGGCCCGACATCGCCAGCGGCACCGTGATACGGAAGATGATTTGCAGCCGGTTCAGCCCGTCCATCATCGCCGCTTCCTCGATTTCATCCGGGATGGTGTCGAAGTAGCTTTTCAGCATGAAAATGGCGGTCGGCAGCGTTTGCGTCACCATGGTGAGAATCAGCGCCAGCTCGGTGTCATAAATGCCCAGCGCGGTGATGATTTTGAACAACGGCACCACCAGCAAAATGCCGGAGAACATGTAGACGGTGTAAAAACTGGCGTTGATGGTTTCCCGTCCACGAAAGCGCAGTTTCGACAGCGCCCACGCACCGAGCGTGCCGAGGAACAGTGAGATGGCCGAAGAGACAATCGACACTACCAGGCTGTTACGGAAATAGCTGACGAACGGGAAAATCAGCGGATTAAAAATGTCGACGTAGTGCTCGAAGGTCCATTGCTGCGGCAGCAGCGTTGGATGCAGCGAGATAGCCTCCTTCGCGCTCTTGAACGAGGTCATCAGCATCACAAAGAACGGAAACAGCGTGAAGCCGAGGAACAGCGCCAGCCCGACGTAAAACAGCGCGGAACACCTAAGACGTTGTTTATTTGTTGCCATTGAAATTCACCCGTTTTCTGGTCAGCAGAATCACTGCGAAAATGATCACAAACAGCACCACGGAAATTGCCGCTGCCTTGCCCAAATCGTTAAAGGCAAACGCCGTCTTATACAGATAGACGCCAAGAATATTGACCTTGGTGGTCAGCAGATAGACATCGGCGAACATGTAGAACATCCAGATGGTGCGCAGCGTCACCACCGTCGCCAGCACCGGCATGATCGCCGGCAGCGTGACGATGCGAAAACGCTGCCACCCGTTCGCGCCGTCCATTTCCGCCGCTTCGTACAGCGATTTATCAATGGTCTGCAAAATGGCCAGAAATGAAATAAAGGCGTAAGGGAAATAGCGCCAAATGGCGAACAGCACTACCAGCACAAAGCTGCTGTTCGGATTGTCGAACCACAGTGGCGCCTGCTTATACAGCCCCAGCACATCGACACCGAGATAGTTCACGATCCCGTAGCCGTTGTTGAACATGTATTTCCACGCAAATACCAGTGAGATTGACGGTGTTACGTAGGACAACAGCACCAGCGAGCGCGCCGTTTTGCGCAGACGAAATTCGCGGTTGAAAAATATCGCCACCGCCAGCCCCAATCCGGTACTGCCCAGCACCACCAGCGCGGTATACCAGAAGGTCATCCACAATGAGTGCCAGAAACCCGGGTCGCTGAGAATGCGCGTGTAGTTATCCAGCCCGACGAAGGTCGACGCGATGCGTGGGTTCAACGGCAGGTGTTGAAAACTGATTTCGATATTGGAGACCATCGGCCATGCCACCAGCCCAGCCAGCAGCAACAGGCTGGGACCGAGCAGCATCATGGCAAACGGTAAGTCGGAGCGGCCCGACATCAACTTCTTCATCATCCCGTTTCCTGCCTGTTTCATGGCTGTTGTACGAGAGCATCGAGGCGTTTTTGCCCCTCAGCCAACAGCGGTTCAATCGGTTTTTTACCTACCGTCGCGGCGTTGACCATGGCGCTGATGGTTCCGGAACCGGTGACATCGCCCATACGTGTGAAGTTTTTATCGCCGACAGCACCGAATACCTTCACGTTCGGGTATTGAGCGATCAACTCATACGGCAACTGACCGAAGGCTTTAATCACCGCGTTATCTTTCCAGGTGGCGG
This sequence comes from Scandinavium manionii, assembly GCF_024764775.1. Classification (NCBI taxonomy): domain Bacteria; kingdom Pseudomonadati; phylum Pseudomonadota; class Gammaproteobacteria; order Enterobacterales; family Enterobacteriaceae; genus Scandinavium; species Scandinavium manionii. Next base: position 311,488 of record NZ_JALIGC010000035.1, read on the forward strand.
TTTCAACCACGCCTTTGGTCATTGGCAGCGCCGCCCCCGGCGACATCATCACCCAGTCGGCGGAGTTCTGTGGTTTCTCCATCCAGGTGACGAACTTCTCTGCCGCCTCTGTCTGCTCTTTTTCCTGACCAGACGTAATGGTCAATGATGTCACCATTCCGTACGCCGCAGACGTGGCTTGTGTCGGCACCATAAAGCCCAGATTTTCAGGTTTACCTTCTTTGTACACCGCCGGGAGAATGTAGGTGGAGTACATCGCCATCGGCGCGGAGCCATTCATAAAGGCGTCTTTAATCTCCATCACGTCGTTGGAGCCCGGCATGGTGGTGGTAGCTAAATCGCGATAGAACGCCAGCGTGCTGCGCATTTCCGGGGTATCGAGTGAGATGCCACCCTGACTGTTAAATACGTTGGCGTTGTTCGACAGTGCAAACTGTGAGAACGCCTGCTCGGTCATCACGCTTTCTGCTGTTGGCAGCGCGATGCCATACTTTTTCATCGAAGGATTGCTCAGCGCCTTGCTGGCGGCTAACAACTCCTGCCAGTTGTGCGGTTCCGCGATCCCCGCTGCCGCTAACATGTCTTTGTGATACCAGACGCCTGAAAGCCACGCGCTGATTGGCGCCCCGGTCCAGGCTGTTCCGTCCTCAGTACGCACGATGCGTAATACGCCATCATAGAAATTATCTTCACCGGAATCAGCGATGGATTTAGCAATGGCGTTACGGTCGAGTAATTGCTCTTTATCCAGCACTTTGGCGTAGTCATGGCTGACTTCCATCACCGCGGGCAACGCCCCGGTTCGCGCCAGAGTAATAACTTTGGTATTAAACGCATCCTCTTCAACCGGGACCGGTTTAACGACAATGCCCGGATTCTCTTTTTCAAAGCGCTCAATTAATTTCGTGATCACCGCCTGGCGCTCTTGCTCCACCGACGAGTGCATAAATTCGATCGTGACGGTTTTATTATCATCCCGACACCCTGAAATTAGGGCGCAGGAAACCAGTGCTGTTACCAGCACAGTTTTTGCCATTTTCATTTATTCTTCCTTTTATTTAGAATCTATCCACATAACCTGCCAGGGCGCGAGATTCACTTCGCCCTCAGCTATATCACAACCGCTTATTAATTCCCGTGCTGAGCTATATTTTTGAAGAACACTCTGGGGGTGGTCGCTGAAATTAAATAAACACGTAATACGTTGGTTATTTTCCGCCGTACGCGTAATTTGCAATACGCTGCGGTTGAGGGCGGTAAATTCGGCTTTCGCATTCGGATGAAAAGCGTGGTGTTCACGACGCAAAGCAATCAGATGCGACAGTCGATGATAGACGCGTTGACGCAGACTGCCCGACTGAGACATGGCCGTTTCGATTTCATCCATGTCGTATTTCTGGCGGTTGATAGCCCGGTTATAGCCTGCTTTTTCAACGCCAGCATAGTCATTACGCGAACCCAGAATGCTTTGAATGTAGATGGCTGGCACGCCAGGGAAACTGAGCAACACCGCATGAGCCAGCACAAAACGGGCGAGTCTGTCGTCATCGCTGCTCTCTTTCGGACTGAGCGCATCCATATAGGTGACGTTGATTTCGTACGGACTGCGGCTGCCGTCCGGGTTATTTTTCCAGTTTACCAACGCCCCCTGTTGCTGCAATTTTTCAACCAGTTGCAGGATATCTTCTTCAGCCAGGATCCCACGCAGCGGGTTGAGCCCAACCCCGTCATGAGAGGCAAGGAAGTTAAACCAGGTGGTGTCCGTCGATGGCAGCGCCAGACTCTGCGCCCAACCGCAAAGCGTTTCGACATTGGCGCTGTGCATGGCATGCAGCACCAGCGGCGGCAGAGAGAACTGGTACACCATCTGCGCTTCGTCGTGACCGTTACCGAAATAGGCGACGTTGTCTTTGTGCGGAACGTTAGTTTCAGTGATGATCACCGTACCCGGCGCGACCTCTTCCGCGATGGCGCGGAAGAGCTTAATTAACGCGTGAGTTTGCGGCAGATGAATGCAGGAGGTGCCCGGCACTTTCCACATGAAACCGACGGCATCCAGACGCACGTAATCCGCCCCCTGCTCCAGGTAATGAAGCAGCACGTTGACCATCGCAATCAGCACTTCCGGTTCGGCAAAATTAAGGTCGATTTGATCGTCGCTGAAGGTCGTCCACAGATGGCGCACTGACTCATCGCTTAAGGTAAACGGCGTCAGCAATGGCAAGGCGCGCGGACGGGTCACGGCGGAAAGGTCGGTATCGGGGTCAACGGCGATAAAGAAGTTTTCGAAGCCAGGTTCCTGGCGCAGATAGCGGGCAAACCATTCACTTTTTGCGGACATATGGTTGCAGACAAAATCAAACATCAGCTTTGACGATCGCTTCAGGTCTGCAACGTCCTGCCAGTCTCCCGAAGCCGGTTCCACTTGATGATAATCAACCACCGAGAATCCATCGTCGGACGACCACGGATAAAAAGGTAAAAGATGAACGTGGGAAAAATGCTCTTTCAGCCAGCGATTAAAAAAACGGGTAAATATCGGCAGGCTTGTCTTTCCTTCAGAGCGAAATTGATCAGCGTAGGTGATTAATACCACATCCTGCTGATCCCAGTTCATTTTACGGCGTTCGATAATACGAGATTTTGCTTTTTCAATATCTGAAAAAAGCCTTACTTCCTGGTGCGTTAAAAACGAATTGCCATACACACTGTCAATCAGAGATTTTATTTTTGAGTTCACGTTTATTTTCCATGGTAGCGGTCCCACGGACTGAAATCTACTCCCCGAAAAATGCGATGTCAACGCGACGGGCATGGGAAAAAACGCAAAAAGAGGATCTGTAGCCGCTCGAATGCATTAATTGTGAGCTGCCGCAAAAAAATGAGATAAATGATGCAAAGAAAGGCGAGAAAAAAGGAAGGTAAGGAAAAGAAAGGGGGAGCGCCCTCCCCGTCTGTCAGGAGAAATACTTGCGTGACATGCGGCTGGCAAGGCGTGCCAGCACCGGTTCAAGCGCCATCGCCAACAGCATTTTAATCGGACGGCGAGCGACGGATTTGATAGCCCAACCGGCAACGCCCGCCGGGCCGTAACGCAGTGCGGTCAGCAAAACCAGCTTGCCCGCGATTTTCAGACCGGGTTTCACTTTCTGCCCGGTACGTTGCCATGTTGAATTCATCAAATGCCTCTCTCAGTTACAGCTGGCGAAAACGGCTGCGTAGCGAAAACGTGTCGGAGGTGACGTAGCGTTCCATTTCACGCAGACGCTTTTCACCCGCCGCCAGTTCGGTATCCACCGCATTCAGCAGTTCGCCGCTGGACGGCATTTTTTCGCCGTACATTTCATTGTCAGGAATCGGGTCAAGGGCAAACGTCATGATGATGTAAGCCACAACCACGAAGAAAAACAGGCCAAAAATCATGGCCAGCACGGTAATCAGACGCACCAGTTTCACCGGAACGTCGAGCCAGTGCGCAATCCCGGCACACACGCCCTTCACCATGCCCTGCTGTGGAATACGCCACAGCTTCTTACTGAAATCTAATCCCGCCATTATTGTTCTCTCCAGTTCGGATGTTCCGCGTCGAGAATTTGTTCCAGCGCCTGAATGCGTTCCCGCATCCGTTTTGCCTCATCCGTCAGCTGCGATAAACGCTGCTGCTCGCTCTGCGACAAATCAGCGCCGGAGCGGTTGCTGTAATGCAGCCACAGCCAGACCGGCAGGACAAACAGCACAAACAACGTCAACGGTATGGCCAGAAAAAGCGCGCTCATGGGGTCTCCTTACAGATGATGAGCGGCGGTGCGTTCAGCACCGCCTGAAAATGATTATTCGTTATCCTGTTTCATTTTGGCGCGCAGCTCAGCGATTTGCGCGCTGATGTGGTCATCGGCCTTCAGTTCTGCAAACTGCTGATCCAGCGTTTTCTGTTTGCCGAAACCTTGGCTTTCCGCTTCGGCTTCCATGTGATCGATACGGCGTTCGAAGGACTCAAAACGCGCCATCGCTTCGTCAATTTTACCGCTGTCCAGCTGACGGCGCACATCGCGGGACGAACTCGCCGCCTGATGACGCAAGGTCAGCGCCTGCTGACGAGCGCGGGTTTCGCTGAGTTTATTTTCCAGCTCACCGATCTCTTTTTTCATGCGGGTCAGCGTTTCATCGACCAGCGTGATTTCACCTTCCAGGGTGCCGATAATGTCGGTCAGCTTCTGTTTTTCGATCAGCGCCGCACGCGCCAGATCTTCTTTCTCTTTACGCAGCGCCAGCTCGGCTTTTTCCTGCCATTCAGCTTGCTGCGCGTTGGCCTGCTCTACGCGGCGCGTCAGCTGTTTCTTTTCAGCCAGCGCGCGGGCCGAAGTGGAACGCACTTCTACCAACGTGTCTTCCATTTCCTGAATCATCAGGCGGACCAGTTTTTGCGGATCTTCAGCCTTCTCCAGCAGTGAGTTGATGTTGGCGTTCACGATGTCGGCAAAACGAGAAAAAATACCCATAATTCAAATCCTCATACGTTCAGTTCTGTTATCGGGCATGGCCCTGCTGATGAGATAATACAAATGCCGTGCCAACTTTTTATGCTATTGATTTTACACACACTGGTTGAATTGTGTCTCTCTGACGGCTACAGTGAGATGGTGAATTACACCAACTAGTGGCGAATTTCATCATGGCAGAATACAAGGACAACCTGCTCGGCGAAGCGAACAGCTTTCTCGAGGTGCTGGAACAGGTTTCACGGCTGGCGCCGCTGGATAAGCCGGTGTTGGTTATCGGCGAACGCGGCACCGGGAAAGAGCTTATTGCCAACCGCCTGCACTTTCTTTCTTCACGCTGGCAAGGCCCGTTTATCTCGTTGAACTGCGCGGCGCTGAATGAAAACCTGCTCGACTCTGAGCTTTTCGGCCATGAAGCGGGCGCCTTTACCGGCGCGCAGAAACGCCATCCGGGGCGATTTGAACGCGCCGACGGCGGCACGCTATTCCTCGACGAACTGGCGACCGCGCCGATGCTGGTACAGGAGAAGTTGCTGCGGGTGATTGAGTACGGCGAACTGGAACGCGTGGGCGGCAGCCAGCCGTTGCAGGTCAACGTGCGTCTGGTGTGCGCCACCAATGCTGATTTGCCGCAGATGGTCAGCGACGGAACCTTCCGCGCTGATCTCCTCGACCGTCTGGCATTTGACGTGGTACAGCTTCCACCGCTGCGCGAACGGCAAACGGACATCATGCTGATGGCGGAACACTTTGCCATTCAGATGTGTCGCGAGCTCAGCCAGCCGCTGTTTCCGGGCTTTACCGATCACGCGCGAGAAACCTTGCTCAACTACCGCTGGCCGGGAAATATTCGTGAACTGAAAAACGTGGTGGAACGTTCGGTCTATCGCCACGCCAGTTTTGAAGCGCCACTGGATAACATCATTCTCGATCCGTTCCAGCGCCCGGTCACGGTGGAAGACGTCGCTGAAACCAGCGTCCTTTCTCTACCGCTGGATTTACGGGAGTTTCAGCAGCAGCAAGAAAAAGGCCTGCTGCAGCAAGCGCTACAACAGGCCCGATTCAATCAGAAAAAAGCCGCTGAACTATTGGGGTTAACGTATCACCAACTGCGAGCGTTATTGAAGAAGCATCAGCTCTGAGAATGCCTTTGCCCGGCGGCGCTACGCTTGCGCGGGCTTACTCAGCAGTACTGCACTCGCCAGCATCGAACCCAGACACAATGCGCTGTTGAACAGCAACGCATACTGCGCGGCGTGAGCCATGCCTAGCGGCAACAGCATGGCGTAAATCGATGCCGTCACCGCAATGCCCATCGCGCCGCCCAGCGAGCTGCCCATTTTGTAGATGCCGGAGGCAACGCCCACTTTCTCTTCCGGCGCGTTCACGACGGCGGTGTCAGTCGATGGCGTGGCGTAGCAGCCGAGGCCTAATCCCAGCAAAACGTTACTGAAGAACACGATGCCGATGTAAACTGACTTTTCAAGGAAGGTGCACGAAATCAGCGCCACGCCGACGCCGGCAATCACCGGGCCGAACATCATCGGCAGGCGCGCCCCATAGCGCTGAAGCAGCTTTTCACCGACGCGGATCATCACCAGCACCGTGACCAGATACCCCATGGTCATCATCCCGGTCTGGAACGCCGACATGTGATGCCCCTGCTGCAGCCAGATGCTGGTGATCATCAGCGTGCCGATGCAGCCGTTAAGCATAAAGTTCGACAGCACCGCCCCGCTGTAGGCGCGATTCTTAAACAGCGCGAAATCAATCAGCGCCTCATCGCCTTTGCGCAAGCCCGAACGAATGAACCACAGCGTCGCCAGCACCGCCCCGCTCAGCAGGGAAAGCGACAGGCCGCTGCTCCATCCCCAGCTGTGTCCTTTGGTGATAAACAGGTTCAGCATCACCAGCGCAGTAACAAAACTGAACAGACCGCCAAGATCCAGTTTCCGGTTTTGCGCACTTTCACTGCGGCTTTCCGGCGTCCCACGAATCAGCAAAAAGGACACCAGCGCGGCCACCATCGAGAACACGAAAATCCAGCGCCAGCCCAGGCCGGTAGCGATTGCACCGCCCACAAACGAACACAGTCCACTGCCGCCCCAGGAACCAATCACCCAGAAGCTGATCGCCCGCTGACGGGCCTTGCCTTCATACCAGGTTTTGATCAGCGCCAGGGTCGCAGGCATGATGCACGCTGCCGATAATCCCTGTATCACCCTGCCCGCCAGAAATAGCACCGGGCCGTGCGACAACACCAGCAGCGCGCTGCCGACAATGCTGAGCACCAGGCCGATAAGCGTCAGGCGTACGCGACCAAACTTATCTGCCAGCCCGCCGCTGGCCACCACAAAACAACCGCTGAATAAGGCGCTAAGGCTGACCGCCAGGGTCAGCGTTTCCAGTGAAATGTCGATACTGCTTTTCATCGCCGGAACCACGTTTATGACCGACTGGGCAAACAGCCAGAAGGTCAAAACGCTCAGAACAATGCCCATCAGCAGCCGGTCATTACCGGCAAACGGACGGGTTTCTGTCAGGGGAACGGTACTCATCGAGCGGCCCTCCTTCGTGTTCGGTCATCAACGCAGATAGTGTTCAGTCAGCCCGCTCCACAATGCCGCGCCGGTGATGAGGATCTGGTCGTTGAAGTCATATCCCGGGTTATGCACCATGCAGCGATCCGGCTCGTCGCCCGCGCCGATGGTGAAATAGCAGCCGTTCGGGTTCTTTTCGAGCATGAAGGCGAAATCTTCACTGCCCATAAACGAACCGATGGTGACCACTTCATCCTTACCAAACAGATCGCCCGCGACGCTGCGCACCATTTCATTTGCCGCCGGGTCGTTTTTCAGCACCGGGCTGCCGTTGACGTGCGTCAGAGTAGCCGTGGCGTTAAAGCTTTCCGCCTGAGCGATGGCGATATCATGAATGCGCTGCAATACGGTCTGGCGTACTTTTTCGCTGAGGGTGCGCACGGTGAGTTTCATCAGCACTTTTTCGTTGATGATGTTCGGCGCGTGTCCGGCCTGAATGCTGCCGACGGTGACAACCGCTGGCTCGAACGGCGTGATGTTGCGCGACACAATCGACTGCAGCGCCACGGTGATATGGCACGCCACGAGGGTGGCATCCACGGTGTGCTCCGGTACCGCACCATGACCGCCCTTACCCGTCACTTCGATATGCAGCGTGTCGGATGACGCCATCATTGCACCATCGTGCAGGCCAATTTTGCCGATTTTTTGCGAAGGCATATTGTGCAGACCGAAAATATGGTCGCAGGGAAACTTATCGAATAAGCCGTCCTCGACCATGACGCGTCCGCCGTACAGTAGTTCTTCCGCAGGCTGGAAAATCACGTGCAGCGTGCCGCTGAAATTGCGTGTACGCGCCAGATATTCCGCCGCATACAGCAGCGTTGTGGTGTGACCATCGTGGCCGCAGCCATGGAATTTACCGTCGGTTTTACTGGCCCACTCTTTGCCACTGCTCTCCTGCATCGGCAACGCATCCATGTCAGCGCGAATGCCGAGCCGTTTGCTGCCGTTGCCCACTTTCAGGGTGCCAACCACGCCGGTGCCTGCCAGGCCACGATGTACCTCGTATCCCCATTGGGTCAGTAGGCGAGCGACCTGCTCGCTGGTTTGATGTTCTTCGAAGCCGATTTCCGGATGCTGATGAAAGTGACGACGCAGTTCAATGAATTGCTCTTCGGTGTCCTGTAGCGCTTCAACAATTGGATGTGTCATTTTTGTTATCCCTTTATTGCTTCACAGTGATAATGTCGAGTTTATGCCGCCACAACCCCGGCAAAGTGCGTTTATTTGTTGTGAAGTAACGCATTCTTAATGACTGTTTTTCATACAATTCAGTTATGACAAAAAACAACAGGTTCTATTTTGTCTTGATGTGAGGTGAGTCATGGATCAAAGCGGCAGTGAGTTTGCAGTTACCGTTCTGGATGTGCGACAGCTCAGCCATGAAGAGAGCAATAGTCTGACGCTGCTGTGGATGCTGGAAGGCAGCGCGGAGCTGCAAACCCAGGAGCGGCGGCAAACGCTCGAGACCGATAGCCTGACCGTTATCAACCGTAATCAGCGCTGGCAGCTTTCGAGCGAGGCCCCTAACGCAACATTACAGGTCACGCTTTCCGGGCACTGGCTCACAAGGCTTTACAGCGATATTTTTACCCATGACTACCACATTCCCGATGAAACCAGCGGCAGTTGGCCGCAGTGCGACGAGCTCCGTCATTTATTACGTCAGCTCTTAGTGGTTACCCTGATTAATCACCAGAGCCGCTACCGGCTGGAGGCCAACCGCTGGCTCGGCGAAATCCTGCTGTTACTGACCACCCGTTTTCAGCAACCTGCGCGCATCAGCCAGCGGCTGGATAATCCGGGCTGGAGTAAGCGCATCACGCAGGTCGTGGAACGCATTGACGCCAGCTATACCCGGCGCATCACCCTGGCGGAAATTGCTGCGGCGGAATTTGTGTCCGAAGCCTGGCTTTCCAGGCTGTTTCGCAAGGAGGTCGGGGTCAGTTTTATGCAGTACATCACTACCCTGCGACTGGAAAAGGCGGCGGATGCGCTGCGCCTGACCAACCGCCCGCTGCACCAGATTGCCCTGGAGCAAGGATTCGCCAGCACCCGCATGATGAGTGATCTGTTTCGCCGCCATCACCATATGACGCCGCGTGAGTTCCGCCGCCTGCGACAAAATACGTCCGCTGTCGCTCGCCCACGGATGACCGCCAGCAACAGCCTTTTTCCGGTAGCGGTTGATAAATTGTTCAGCCTGCTGAATGAGCCAGAGACGCGAGGCTGGGAGCCGTCGCCGTTGACGCTGCATCAGCAGCAGGAACGCGTGGTGGATTTACGTGATTTTGATTCGCGCGTCGCCCCGCTGCGTCACACGCGAGTGATGATTACCCTGCGCGAACTTGATGATTTGCTGCGCGAAGACGTGCGCCGGGAGCTGGAGACGCTTGACGGGCAGATCCCGATTTACGGGATCGATATCACTGAACCGTTCCTGAGCAGCCGCCTGTTTGCCACCGGCTGGGACGACCCGCTGATGGCGGGCTACGCGTGCTGGTATAACCTGCATCAGATTTTCATCTGGCTGGCGGAGAAAAAATGGACCGTACTCCTGCACACTGGGCTGACAACGCGGGCTGATTTACTGCGTCATTTCCTGCAACAGTCGGTCAACCATTTTCCGGCAGAGGTGACCGCGGGCTGGCAGTTCGTTTGGCACTGGTCAGCGCAGGCCAGCGAAGATACCCGGCAAAACGTCTGGCAGACCCAACGTTCGGCAATCAATGAATTTTTGCCGCGTGCCAAATTTGGCCTGTGGCACCGCTTTGCGGTGAACAGTTTGCCCGAGCACGACGAGGCGCTTTTTAACTCCTCAATTCTAAAACAGGCCGATTTTCTGGCCTGTCCGGCTGATGCCAATGAACTGCTGGATTTGGCGCAGCTCGATCCCGCCCGGCTTGCCTCCACGGAAAACTACCCGGTACAAAAGATTCGACAAATTCAGACTGCGCTTCGCCAACAGCAGCGTACCCTGCCGTTGTGGCTGCTCTCCTGGAACACGCTGACCGGCAATACCCGCGCCACCAACGGCTGGTTTTTCCGTGGCGCGCTGCTGATGCACAATCTGCTGGGGCTGTCGGAACAGGTCTGGCTGGCGGGGTTCTGGCTCAATTCAGGTTTGCAGGGCGAAGCACGCGCCAACGACACGCTCGACACGTCAAGCCTGGCGTTGCAGTACAACCACGGCCTGCCGCGACCAATTTATTGGGTGCTGTGGCTGTGGCAAAGGCTGCATGGCGAAGTGCTGGTTAACGACAAAAATCTGCTGCTGTTGCGCCACGAGGGACGCTACCAGCTGCTGCTGCGCAACACGGTGGTTTTCAACCCATGGCTCTCGAGCGAGGAAGCCTTTATTCAACGCTTTCGCCAGCAATACCGCATTCAGCTGCAAGGGCTCAGCGGAAAATGGCGCATCAAATCGCATCTTTACGACCAGCATAACGGCGCGCTCTACCCGCTGCTGGACGCGTTCACTGTTGCCAGCGGCCCTGATGAAGAAATCTGGCGCTGGGTCCGCCATAAAGCGCGCCCTACGCTGGACGTGCGTGACGAACAATTGCACGACAGTTGGCAAATCGCCGACTCGCTGGAAAGCAATGCGCTGGTGCTTTATGAGTTAACCCCACTAAATTGACGACTTTTACAGCGGTTGGTCGCAGAGTTTTGTACCAGGCCGCCTTAAGTGCGATACACTTTGCAGATCGCTCTGAATTATGAAGAACATATGCGCCTGAAATTATCATCCTTACTGGCAGTGATGGGGTTGCTGTGCGGCAACGCGATGGCGGCTCCGCCTTCCGCATTGGCACCGCATGGCGACATTCGCGACAGCGGTTTCGTCTACTGCGTTAGCGGCCAGGTGAATACCTTTAACCCGCAGAAAGCGGGCAGCGGCCTGATTGTCGACACCCTTGCGGCACAAATTTACGACCGCCTGTTAGACGTTGACCCGTATACCTACCGTCTGGTGCCGGAGCTCGCCGAGAGCTGGGAAGTGCTGGATAACGGCGCAACCTACCGCTTCCATTTGCGCAATGGTGTACAGTTCCAGAAAACGTCATGGTTCCAACCCACGCGCGCGCTGAATGCCGATGACGTAGTCTTTACCTTCGAACGCATTTTTAATCGCAATCATCCCTGGCATAACGTCAACGGACCGAATTTCCCCTACTTCGACAGCCTGCAGTTTGCCGATAGCGTCGAAAGTGTGCGCAAACTCGACGGTCGCACCGTTGAATTTCGTCTGAAACGCCCGGACGCCTCATTCCTGTGGCATTTAGCCACCCACTACGCCTCGGTGATGTCCGCCCAATACGCGGCGAATCTGACGAAAATCGGCAAGCAGGAGTTGATGGACCGCCAGCCCGTCGGCACCGGACCTTATCAGCTTGATGAATACCGCACCGGGCAGTACATTCGCCTGCAACGCCATCCGGGATTCTGGCGCGGTGAACCATTGATGCCGCAGGTGGTGGTGGATTTAGGCTCCGGCGGCACCGGGCGTCTGTCCAAATTGCTGACCGGGGAATGCGACGTACTCGCCTGGCCTGCTGCCAGCCAGCTCACTATTCTGCGCGACGATCCGCGTTTACGTCTGACGCTGCGCCCTGGCATGAACATCGCCTATCTGGCGTTTAATACCGATAAGCCGCCGATGAACAATCCAGCGGTGCGACACGCGCTGGCGCTGGCCATCAATAACCAGCGTTTGATGCAGTCGATTTATTACGGCACCGCCGAAACCGCCGCCTCAATTCTGCCGCGCGCATCGTGGGCCTACGATAATGAAGCTAAAATTACCGAATACAATCCGGCGAAATCGCGTGAGCAGTTAAAAGCGCTGGGTCTGGAAAATCTGACGCTGCGCCTGTGGGTGCCGACTACCTCTCAGGCGTGGAACCCAAGTCCGCTGAAAACCGCCGAATTGATTCAGGCCGATATGGCTCAGGTGGGCGTGAAAGTCATCATCGTTCCGGTGGAAGGTCGCTTCCAGGAAGCGCGCCTGATGGACATGAATCACGACCTGACCCTCACCGGCTGGGCGACGGACAGTAATGACCCCGACAGCTTCTTCCGCCCACTGTTGAGCTGCGCGGCGATTGGCTCCCAGACTAACTTTGCGCACTGGTGTAACCGCGAGTTTGATACCGTGCTGCAAAAGGCGCTGGCCTCACAACAGCTGGCTTCGCGCATCGACGCGTACGACGAAGCACAGAAGATTCTGGCCAAAGAATTGCCGGTACTACCGCTGGCGTCATCGCTGCGGTTGCAGGCCTATCGCTACGACATCAAAGGCCTGGTACTGAGCCCGTTCGGCAACGCGTCCTTTGCCGGCGTGTCGCGTGAAAAACAGGAAGAGGTGAAAAAACCATGATCATTTTTACCCTTCGCCGCCTGCTTTTACTGATGGTGACGCTGTTTCTCCTGACCTTCGTTGGCTTCAGCCTGAGCTACTTCACCCCTCATGCACCGTTACAGGGTGCATCGCTCTGGAACGCCTGGCGGTTCTGGTTCGAAGGTCTGCTGCACTGGGACTTCGGTGTGTCCAGCATCAACGGGCAGCTGATTTCTGAGCAGTTGAAAGACGTGTTCCCGGCGACCATGGAACTGTGCATTTTGGCGTTTGGTTTTGCACTGCTGGTCGGCATCCCGGTCGGGATGCTGGCGGGCATTATGCGCAACAAATGGCAGGACAACACCATCAGCGCCTTCGCCCTGCTCGGTTTCTCCATTCCCGTGTTCTGGCTGGCGCTGCTGCTGACGCTGTTCTTCTCATTAACGCTGGGCTGGCTGCCAGTTTCCGGGCGTTTCGACCTTTTGTATGAGGTGAAAAATGTCACCGGTTTTGCGCTGATCGATGCGTGGCTGTCGGATTCTCCCTGGCGCGATGAAATGATCATGAGCGCCCTGCGCCATATGGTGCTGCCGGTGCTGACGCTGGCCGTCGCGCCGACCACCGAAGTGATCCGTCTGATGCGCCTAAGCACCATTGACGTCTATGACACCAACTATGTGAAGGCGGCGGCAACGCGCGGCGTTTCTCGCTTTACGATTTTACGTCGCCACGTGCTGCACAACGCCCTGCCGCCGGTAATTCCGCGTCTCGGTCTGCAGTTTTCCACCATGCTGACGCTAGCGATGATCACCGAAATGGTGTTCAGCTGGCCGGGCCTTGGCCGTTGGATGATTAACGCCATTCGCCAGCAGGACTATGCGGCGATTTCCGCTGGCGTGATGGTGATTGGTGCACTGGTCATTATTGTGAACGTGATTTCTGACATTTTGGGCGCCATGGCTAACCCGTTGAAACATAAGGAATGGTATGCCTTACGATAGCGTCTATCTGGAAAAACGCCCACCCGGTGTGATGCGCACCGTCTGGCATAAATTCTACGGAGACACAACCGCGATGATTGGCCTGTATGGCTGCGCGGGTCTGGCGCTGTTGTGTATTTTCGGCACCTGGTTTGCGCCTTACGGTATCGATCAGCAGTTTTTAGGCTATCAGCTATTGCCGCCGTCGTGGTCCCGCTACGGTGAAGTGTCGTTCTTCCTCGGCACCGACGATCTTGGGCGCGATGTACTGAGCCGTCTGCTCAGCGGCGCGGCTCCGACCGTTGGCGGTGCCTTTGTCGTCACCCTCGGCGCCACGATTTTCGGGCTGGTGCTCGGCGCGTTTGCCGGCTCCACCCGCGGCCTGCGTTCGGCGGTGCTGAACCATATTCTCGATACCCTGCTCTCTATTCCGTCCCTGCTGCTGGCAATTATTGTCGTCGCTTTCTCGGGACCGCATTTGCTGCACGCAATGTTCGCCGTCTGGCTGGCGCTGCTGCCGCGCATGGTGCGCTCGGTTTACAGCATGGTGCATGACGAGCTGGAAAAAGATTACGTGGTTGCCGCCCGTCTGGACGGTGCCACCACGCGCAACATTCTGTGGTATGCGGTGCTGCCTAATATCGCCGCGGGCCTGGTGACTGAAATTACCCGCGCGCTGTCGATGGCGATCCTTGATATCGCCGCGCTGGGCTTTCTCGATTTGGGCGCACAGCTCCCTTCCCCGGAATGGGGCGCGATGTTGGGCGATGCGCTGGAATTGATTTATGTCGCGCCGTGGACCGTGATGCTACCAGGGGCGGCAATTATGATCAGCGTACTGCTGGTGAACCTGCTGGGCGACGGTGTTCGCCGCGCCATTAACGCGGGGGTGCGATAATGCCATTACTTGATATTCGCAATCTGACCATCGAATTTCGTACCAGCGAAGGCTGGGTGAAAGCGGTAGACCGTGTCAGCATGACCCTCGCTGAAGGCGAAATTCGTGGGCTGGTAGGTGAATCAGGCTCGGGCAAAAGCCTTATCGCCAAAGCGATTTGCGGGGTGACCAAAGAAAACTGGCGCGTGACTGCCGACCGTATGCGCTTTGATGATATCGACCTGCTCCGCCTGTCCAACCGTGAACGTCGTAAGCTCGTCGGCCATAACGTGTCGATGATTTTCCAGGAACCGCAGTCCTGTCTTGATCCGTCCGAGCGTATCGGGCGTCAGCTAATGCAAAACATCCCCAGTTGGACCTACAAAGGCCGCTGGTGGCAGCGCGTCGGCTGGCGTAAACGTCGTGCGATTGAACTGCTGCACCGGGTCGGTATTAAGGACCATAAAGATGCGATGCGCAGCTTCCCGTATGAGCTGACGGACGGCGAATGTCAGAAGGTGATGATTGCCATTGCGCTGGCTAATCAGCCGCGTCTGCTGATTGCCGATGAGCCGACCAACGCCATGGAGCCCACCACTCAGGCTCAGATTTTCCGCCTGCTCAGCCGACTCAATCAAAACAATAACACCACCATTTTGCTCATCAGCCACGACCTGCAAATGCTGAGTCAGTGGGCGGATAAAATTAACGTGATGTACTGCGGGCAAACGGTTGAAACCGCGCCGAGTGAAGATCTGGTGAGCATTCCGCATCACCCGTACACTCAGGCGCTGATTCGCGCGATGCCGGACTTTGGCCGCTCAATGCCGCATAAAAGCCGTCTGAACACGATGCCCGGCGCTATTCCTCTGCTGGAATCGCTGCCGATTGGCTGTCGTCTGGGGCCGCGCTGCCCTTACGCCCAGCGCAAATGCATTGAAAGACCGCGGTTGACCGGCGCGAAGAACCATCTTTTCGCCTGTCACTTCCCGCTGAACATGGAGAAAGAGTGAAATGGTCGAGACCCTGCTTGAAGTCCGCAATCTGAGTAAGACCTTTCGCTACCGTACCGGGCTGTTCCACCGTCAGACGGTCGAAGCGGTTAAACCGCTGAGCTTTACCCTGCGTGAAAGGCAGACCCTGGCGGTTATCGGCGAGAACGGTTCCGGTAAATCGACGCTGGCGAAAATGCTGGCGGGCATGGTGGAACCGACCACCGGTGAACTACTGATTGACGATCACCCGCTGAAATACGGCGATTATTCGTTCCGCAGCCAGCGCATTCGTATGATTTTCCAGGACCCGTCGACATCACTGAACCCGCGTCAGCGTATTTCGCAAATCCTCGATTTCCCGTTGCGTCTGAACACTGATTTAGACGCGGAAGCCCGCCGCAAACAGATCATCGACACCCTGCGTCTGGTGGGTTTGCTGCCGGATCACGTCAGCTATTATCCGCACATGCTCGCCCCTGGCCAAAAACAGCGTCTGGGCCTGGCTCGCGCACTGATCCTGCGTCCAAAGGTGATCGTGTGTGATGAAGCGCTGGCATCGTTAGATATGTCGATGCGTTCTCAGCTCATTAATCTGATGCTCGAATTACAGGAGAAACAGGGGATTTCGTACATTTACGTGACCCAGCATCTCGGCATGATGAAACACATCAGCGATCAGGTGCTGGTGATGCATCAGGGTGAAGTCGTCGAACGCGGCAGCACCGCCGACGTGCTCGCCTCCCCGCTGCATGATCTCACCAAACGCCTGATTGCCGGGCATTTCGGTGAAGCGCTGAAGGCGGATGCGTGGCGCAAAGATCGCTGAGGACTATCTTAAGTGGTCGGATTAACTCTCCTTCCACTCTATGCTAGAATCGCGACGTTTAACGACGGCCTGCCTATAATTGATGCAGCCGCTACAAAAATGACATAAGGATTAAAAGCTATGGGTTTTCTTTCCGGTAAGCGCATTCTGGTAACTGGCGTTGCCAGCAAACTGTCCATCGCCTACGGTATCGCACAGGCTATGCATCGCGAAGGTGCTGAACTGGCGTTCACCTATCAGAACGAGAAGCTGAAAGGCCGTGTGGAAGAGTTTGCCGCAAACCTGGGTTCCAGCATTGTTCTGGAATGCGACGTTGCGCAGGACGAAAGCATCGACGCTCTGTTCACCGATCTGGCAAAAGTATGGCCGAAATTTGACGGTTTCGTACACTCCATCGGCTTCGCGCCGGGTGACCAGCTGGACGGTGACTACGTTAACGCCGTAACCCGTGAAGGCTTCAAAATCGCACACGACATCAGCTCTTACAGCTTCGTGGCGATGGCTAAAGCGTGCCGTGAAATGCTGAACCCAGGCTCTGCTCTGCTGACCCTGTCCTACCTGGGCGCGGAACGTGCTATCCCTAACTACAACGTGATGGGTCTGGCTAAAGCGTCCCTGGAAGCTAACGTGCGCTACATGGCGAACGCGATGGGTCCAGAAGGTGTGCGTGTTAACGGTATCTCTGCTGGCCCAATCCGTACCCTGGCCGCGTCCGGTATCAAAGATTTCCGTAAGATGCTGGCTCACTGCGAAGCGGTTACCCCAATCCGTCGCACCGTAACCATCGAAGACGTGGGTAACAGCGCAGCATTCCTGTGCTCCAACCTGTCTGCCGGTATCTCCGGTGAAGTCGTTCACGTTGACGGTGGCTTCAGCATCGCCGCAATGAACGAACTGGAACTGAAATAAGTTCTTCTTCCGCCCTGTTTACGCAGGGCGGAAACCCCGCCGTTATTCCAGTCTGTTATTTGTTATCACGCTTCAATATTTTTACCTGCCCCCGCCTTACGTCAGGATAGCTATCTCACAACGATACGACGTCCTGAAGGAACTCCCATGGAGCAAAGCCGCTCTCACGGCAAAAGCCATTGGTATCATGAAACGCAAGCGAGAAACCAGGCCGCCGATGTGCTGCCTCTGGTCCCGGAAGCCGCCCACGTCGCAAACCGTTTTTTACTGGATTTAACCCTGCCTGATTCGGTGACTTCGCCATGTCAGCCCTGGCTGGACGTGTCGCTGCATATTTCTGAACACCTTTTTCCTGACGCCGTTACGCCCACACGCCTGAATACGTTTAGCGCTTACGAACGCCTGAGCACTGCGTTAACCGTCGCCCAGGTCTTTGGTGTCCAGCGTCTGTGTAATCACTACGCCGCGCGACTGGCGCCGCTGCCGGGACCTGATTCATCGCGCGAGAGTAATCACCGTCTGGCGCAAATTACCCAGTACGCCCGTCAGCTGGCAGGCTCGCCGTCCGTTATCTGCGAACGCGCTCGTCAGCAGCTGGATGCCGTAGGGCTGACCACGCCGGATATCGTGCTGATCACGCAAATCGTGGGCTTTATTAGCTATCAGGCGCGGGTGATTGCCGCCGGTCAGGCGTTAAAAGGCTTGCCGGTGCGCTGGATCCCCGGTATGCCAATGCAGGATGATGCCCCCGCCGCCCTTTTTGCATTCGAAACAGGACGGTGGCAGCCGGGTCTCGACAGCGTTGAAATCCGCTATGCCAGCGTCGAACAGATGGACGCCCTCGCCCATTGTGCGTCGCAAACGGGATTAGAAACGCTGGCACCGCTGCTGGTGTGGGATGAAACCCTGCTCGAACGATTGAGCGAGTTACTGCGTGCACTACCAATCGATGATGACGCCGCACCGTTAGCGGCTCTTGTTAGCGCACGTATTAATGGCAGCGTCAGCTGTTTTCAGCAAAGCGCGGTTCAGGATACGCTGAAAGAAGCCGCCTTACAGGGCGACCGGGCACTGCTGATTTGGGGTCAGGAGAAGCCGCTTTATCACGCAATTATCCAGGCGACGCAGTTGCTCACTCGTGCGCCTGACCGATTCAGCGCTGCGCAGTTTACCCCCCTCACTGAGCAGGGGCTTTCTGCAGAGCAAGCCTTCTCTCTGTTGGCCTGGAGCGGGTTATCCGGCTGGCTAAACCGCCTGAAAATCGGCCTTGGCGAGGTGTCTCAGGATGCGTAAAAGGCTTAAAGTTCGCTTGCTGCGACAGGCATATTCGCGTAAAACTGTCAGCCGCTCTTTTGGCCACGAAAATACATAATTATGCTTCAGGATAACCCGCTGCTTGCACAGCTAAAACAGCAACTTCATTCCCAGACCCCTCGCGCTGAAGGGGTGGTGAAAGGCACCGAAAAAGGCTTTGGTTTTCTCGAAGTCGATGCCCAGAAAAGCTATTTCATCTCTCCACCACAGATGAAAAAAGTGATGCATGGTGACCGCATCATTGCCACCATCCATAGTGGCGACAAAGGAAAAGAAAGCGCCGAACCAGAAGAACTGGTCGAGCCGTTCCTGACGCGTTTTGTTGGCCGCGTGCAGAAGAAGGACGATCGTCTATCCATCGTACCCGATCATCCGCTGCTGAGAGATGCCATCCAGTGCCGCCCTGTGCGCGGCCTGGAACACGATTTTAAAGAGGGTGACTGGGCCGTGGCAGAAATGCGCCGTCATCCTTTGAAAGGCGACCGCAGTTTCTACGCTGAACTCACGCACTTCATTACCCACGGCGACGATCATTTCGTTCCATGGTGGGTAACGCTGGCGCGCCATAATCTTGAGAAAGTGGCCCCGGAAGGCACCGCAACCGAGATGCTGGATGAAGGTCTGGAGCGTCGCGATCTGACTGCGCTGGACTTCGTGACTATCGATAGCGCCAGCACCCAGGATATGGACGATGCGTTATATGCAGAAGAAGCCGCTGACGGCAAACTGCATCTGATCGTTGCCATCGCCGATCCGACCGCGTGGATCGCAGAAGGGAGTAAGCTGGATAACGCCGCGAAAATTCGCGCATTCACCAACTACCTTCCTGGCTTCAATATCCCGATGCTGCCACGCGAACTGTCTGACGACCTGTGCTCCCTGCGCGCGAATGAAGTGCGTCCTGTTCTCGCCTGCCGCATGATTATCTCTGCCGATGGCACCATCGAAGACGATATCGAATTCTTCACTGCCACCATTGAGTCCAAAGCCAAGCTGGCCTATGACGATGTTTCTGACTGGCTGGAAGGCAACGGTAGCTGGCAGCCGCAGAATGACGCGATCGCCGGACAAATCAAACTGCTGGAACGCATTTGCGCTCTGCGCGGCGAGTGGCGTCATAACCACGCGCTGGTGTTCAAAGACCGCCCGGACTACCGCTTCGTGCTCGGTGAACAAGGTGAAGTGCTGGATATCGTCGCTGAACCGCGTCGCATCGCCAACCGCATCGTTGAAGAGTCTATGATTGCCGCCAACATCTGCGCGGCTCGCGTGCTGCGCGATAAGCTTGGTTTCGGTATCTACAACGTTCACACCGGTTTTGACCCGGCGAAAACGGAACAGCTTTCTGAGCTGATGAAGACCCACGACGTGCACGTCGATCCGCAGGAAGTGCTGACGCTGGACGGTTTCTGTAAGCTGCGCCGTGAACTCGATGCGATGCCGACTGGCTTCCTCGACAGCCGCATTCGTCGCTTCCAGTCCTTCGCTGAAATCAGCACCGAGCCGGGTCCGCACTTCGGTCTGGGTCTTGAGGCCTACGCTACCTGGACTTCACCAATTCGTAAATACGGCGACATGGTCAACCATCGTCTGCTGAAATCAATTATCAAAGGTGAAACCGCGTCTCGTCCGCAGGAAGACGCCACTCTTCAGATGGCAGAACGTCGCCGCCTGAATCGTATGGCCGAGCGTGATGTGGCCGACTGGCTGTATGCACGTTTCCTGAATGACAAAGCGGGCACCGATACCCGTTTTGCTGCTGAAATCATTGATATCAGCCGCGGCGGAATGCGCGTTCGTCTGGTGGATAACGGCGCCGTAGCATTTATTCCGGCACCGTTCCTGCACGCCGTGCGTGATGAAATGGTCTGCAGCCAGGAAAGTGGTACCGTGCAAATCAAAGGCGAAACCGTTTATAAAGTGACCGATGTTATCGACGTCACGATCGCCGAAGTCCGAATGGAAACCCGCAGCGTTATCGCGCGTCCATTCCAGGTGTAATACTTAAGGGCGGCTAATCATTGGTTGGCTGCCCTTTTCTTCTTCTGCAATACGATTCCTTCCACACTTTTTTTCCACAATTCCCCCCACATTCCAGCAAAAGCGATCACAATAAAGTGGAGCATTTCCACTTAAAACAATAATCTGGCTGTGCCGGCTTTTATCAATGGTTGCGCTAATGTGGTTTGGGAGAAGAGATGTCAGAGGAACTGGAGAAAAACCTGCTCTTTCGGTATCTGGGGACCAGCAGTCCCTACTGGCGATTGTCCGGTGACAGCAACGCGCTGCAGCTGGCGGCCATCGAGGAGACCGACACGAGTCAGGTGGTGGCGCTAAGTGCGGATCAGGCGAACTGTATACGCGAGATGACGGTGATCACCTCCAGTCTGACGCTGAGCCTGAATCTTTATGGCAACCCGGTGCTGGTGCATCTGGTGGGCCGTAAAATCAATAAATCGCAATGGGCTGGTAGCGCATCAGCCTGGGATGATACCGGCTCAGTTGCTCGCGACCTTGTGCAAGGGCTCTCCTTCGCCGAGCAGGTCGTTTCCGAAGCCAACTCCGTTATCGTTATTCTTGATCGCCACGGCAATATTCAGCGCTTTAATCGTTTGAGCGAAGAATATACCGGGATGAAAGAACATGAGGTGATTGGACAGAACGTTTTTAAGCTGTTTATGAGCCCGGCGGAAGCCGCCGCCTCGCGCCGTAATATTAGCGGGTTCTTTAAAAACGGCAGTTCGTATGAAGTCGAGCGCTGGGTTAAAACCCGCAAAGGTCAGCGCCTGTTTTTATTCCGCAATAAATTCGTGCACAGCGGCAGCGGTAAAAACGAAATATATTTGATCTGCTCTGGCACCGACATTACCGAAGAACGCCGCGCCCAGGAGCGTCTGCGGGTTCTCGCCAATACCGATACCATTACCGGTTTGCCTAACCGTAACGCCATCAATGACATGATCACCGACGCGATTAAAACTCGCGAAGATAATCAGGTCGGCATTGTGTATCTCGACCTCGATAACTTCAAAAAGGTGAACGATGCCTACGGGCATATGTTTGGCGATCAGCTCCTGCAGTCGGTGGCGTTATCAATTTTAAGCTGCCTGGAGGAAGGCCAGACCCTGGCACGCCTCGGCGGCGATGAGTTTATCATCCTGGCGACCCAAACCTCCCAGGGCAGCCTGGAAGCGATGGCCTCGCGGATTCTCAATCGCCTGCGTGACCCGTTCCGCATTGGGCTGATTGAAGTCTATTCTGGCTGTTCGCTCGGCATTTCCCTCGCCCCTCAACACGGGAACGACAAAGAAAGCCTGATCCGTAACGCCGATACCGCCATGTACACCGCCAAAGAAGGCGGTCGCGGAAAATTCTGCGTCTTCTCCCCGGAAATGAACCAGCGCGTGTTTGAGTATTTGTGGCTCGACACCAACCTGCGTAAAGCGCTGGATAACAACCAACTGGTGATTCACTACCAGCCGAAAATCACCTGGCGCGGTGAAGTTCGCAGCCTGGAAGCCTTAGTCCGGTGGGAGTCGCCGGAACGCGGGCTAATAGGGCCGGCCGAATTTATCTCCTACGCCGAAGAGTCCGGGCTGATTGTGCCGCTCGGGCGCTGGGTTATGCTCGACGTGGTGCGCCAGGTGGCGCTATGGCGTGACAAAGGCATTAACCTGCGCGTGGCGGTGAACGTGTCGGCGCGTCAGCTTGCCGACCAGACCATTTTCAGTGATTTAAAACAGGCGTTACGTGACCTGAATTTTGAATATTGCCCTATCGACGTCGAATTGACGGAAAGTTGCCTGATTGAAAACGAGGAGCTAGCGCAGTCGGTTATCCAGCAGTTCAGCGCGCTCGGGGCGCAGGTGCATCTGGATGACTTCGGTACTGGATATTCGTCGCTTTCACAGCTGGCCCGTTTCCCAATTGACGCCATCAAACTGGATCAGGTGTTCGTGCGCGATGTGCATAAGCAGCCCGTCGCGCAATCACTGGTGCGCGCCATCGTGGCAGTGGCCCAGGCGCTGAATTTACAGGTGATCGCTGAAGGCGTGGAAAGCGCGAAAGAAGACGCCTTTCTGACCAAGAATGGCGTCAACGAGCGGCAAGGTTTCTTATTTGCTAAGCCAATGCCCGCTGCCGTGTTTGAGCGCTGGCTAAAGCGACGTCAGACCCGCAAGCTGCGTTAGCTGGCTTTGCGCAGCGAGACCTGGGTACGCCGGTTCTGCAACATGACCAGACGCTCCATATAGGCAATGTCTTTGTCCTCGAGACAGAATCCGGCGTCCACACAGGCCCGCACATAGGCCGCAGCGCTTCACGTCGCCCATTGCGCACATTATCAGGCTAATCCAGGCCATTTCTTGCGGATATCCGGAGTCGTAATTTATAATTTTTCGTTATGTGTTTTTAGCCCATGACATTTTCCGCTTCTCTTTTGCCCCCTTTTTTTGCATCATTGATTTTTCTTACTTTTCTCTCAGGATTGCCTATGTCAAACCTCGATGCGCGCCAGTTAGCTCAACGTGTTGATACCGTGCTGGATATTCTGGTGGCGGGTGATTACCACTCTGCAATTAACAATCTCGAAATCCTGAAAGCAGAGCTTTTGGCTCAGGCGTCCGGCGAGCAGGAACAAAAATCCGCTCAGCCTAAATCCCCTTGGGAAATTTAAAACAGTAGTGACCTTGATATGAACGCCCGACAACAATCTATTTTGCAAATGGTGATCGACAAAGGACGCATGAGCGTTGCCGATCTCGCCCTGATGACCGGGGTTTCAGAGGTGACTATCCGTCAGGATCTGAATCTGCTGGAAAAACAAAGTTATCTGCGCCGTACTCATGGCTTCGCCGTGCCGCTCGACAGCGAAGACGTCGAGACGCGAATGATGAACAATTTCTCGCTCAAACGTGAACTTGCCGCCTGGGCTGCCCGCCTTGTCAGCCCAGGCGAAACGGTGTTTATCGAGAACGGTAGCAGCAACGCCCTGCTCGCCCGCGCGCTCTCTGAGCAGCCGGGGATTACCATCATCACCGTCAGCAGCTATATTGCGCATCTCCTGAAAGAAACACCGGGCGAAGTGATTTTACTCGGGGGCATTTATCAGAAGAAAAGCGAAAGTATGGTTGGACCTCTAACCCGCCAGTTCATTCAGCAGGTGCATTTCAGCAAAGCTTTTATTGGGGTGGACGGTTGGCAACATGATACCGGCTTCACCGGTCGCGATATGATGCGTGCGGATGTGGTGAGCGCTGTGCTGGATAAAGAGTGTGAAACCATTGTACTGAGCGACAGCTCGAAGTTTGGCGCGGTTCACCCTTACCCGCTTGGCCCAATGCAGAAGTTTAATCGCGTCATCACCGATGATGGCCTTTCTGCCGAGCATAAGCATCTGCTCGAACACTCTGGTTTAACGGTAGATATCGTTAAACGTCCATGAAAAAAGCCCCCGTCCGCGGGGGTTGCTTCTTTCCGCATAATATTCTGCTTAAATACTCCACGTCCCGATATTTCCATTCTGTTTCATTCTTCAACACCCTGTCATATCTAGGATTCTTCTGACGCACCAATTAAGATTTTTTACCTCCCTGTTCTCGCCCGACGACGTAAAATTAATGTTAGCGATATAACAGGAAGTGACTATCACTTGCGTGATTTTAGTAACACCTGCGCAACACAATTCCATGAATGCCGAACGGTTTCCCTTCAGGACTAAACTGAATGTAGGCACTTTCGTGGAGATATTATTCAGGAGAGAACTTTATGACTTCAATGAGCAAAAAAATGACCGCGGCCGTGCTGGCTGCAACGCTGATCATGTCCCTGAGTGCATGTTCAAACTGGTCCAAACGTGACCGTAACACCGCTATCGGTGCGGGCGCGGGTGCCCTCGGTGGCGCCGTGCTGACCGACGGTAGCACGCTAGGTACTCTGGGCGGGGCAGCAGTCGGTGGTATTATTGGTCACCAGGTCGGTAAATAATTCCCTTTAGGGAAATAATAAAGAAAACGATATTCAGGTCTGACTTACACACACTACTTTCACCTGTAAAAAAGCCACGCAATTGCGTGGCCTTTTTATATCTGACGACAATAATGGAAAACAGGTGACGTTAACCGCCAGCCAGTTTGACCTTCATGCCTTTGGCTTCAAGCAGGGATTTAATCAGGTCACGTTTGTCGCCCTGAATTTCAATCACGCCGTCTTTCAGCGCCCCACCGCAGCCACATTTCTTTTTCAGTTCGGCGGCAATTTTCGTAAGTTCGGCATCATCGGCATCAATGCCGGTAATCAAACACACGCCTTTGCCTTTACGTCCGCTGGTCTGACGCTGAATGCGCACAATGCCGTCGCCTTTTGGACGCTCGACAGCCGCTTTCGGTTCGTCAATTCGACCGCTGTCGGTGGAATACACCAGACGGCTGTTGGAATCGTTCATTAGGCCTCCTTTGTAAGCGATGCGTTAATCTGACGCAGCGTTTGCGCCGGGTCAACTGACTGAGTCACCGGGCGTCCAATCACCATGTAGTCAACGCCCGCCATCTGCGCCTGTTCTGGGGTCATGATTCGACGCTGATCGCCCGCATCGCTGCCCGCAGGACGAATGCCCGGAGTAATCAGTTTAAATGCCTGGCCCAGTTCCTGCTTGAAGCGTACGGCTTCCTGAGCTGAGCATACGACCCCATCCAGACCGCAACGCTGGGTGAGCGCCGCCAGCTTCGCCGCATGATCCGCCGGAGAAAGCGAAATGCCCAAATCCTGTAAATCGCTGGCTTCCATGCTGGTCAGAACGGTGACGGCAATCAGTAGCGGCGCATCTTTGCCAAACGATAACAGCGCCTCACGCGCGGCGGTCATCATACGTGCACCACCGGTGGCATGGACATTCACCATCCAGACACCTAAATCAGCGGCAGCGGCAACCGCATGCGCAGTGGTGTTGGGAATGTCGTGGAATTTCAGATCGAGGAAGATATCAAACCCGCGCTGTTGCAGGTCTCGCACCAGCTGTGGCCCAAACAGCGTGAACATCTCTTTGCCTACTTTCAGACGGCAGTCGCGCGGGTCGATACGATCGACGAAAGCCAGCGCTTTGTCGCGATTATCATAATCAAGGGCAACAACTACGGGAGAGGAAGTAACAATACGGGATTCAGACGTCATGACCAGACCTTCTTGTTGTGGGCCGCAACCGGCGTAAAAACGGTAAACGGCGTGCATTCTACCTGCGACAGCATGAAATTGACAGGCTGCATTTTCCGGTTTTCACCTGCCCAGCGATGGCGGGCTCGATGCCACAATAGGCATGTTGAAAACGAACAAGTATGTTGTAACTAATGCATCGGTTTTTTAAAAATTACTGACCGTCGAGGCCGCGGATAGGTTTGACCGAGGACCAGGCTCGGCAGGAAGGACAGTGCCAGTAAAGCGTGTAGGCGGTGAAGCCGCATTTCTGGCAGCGATAGCGCGGTTTGCTGCGCACCTGTTCGCCAACCATGTCCCGCAGCACCATCAAGCTGTCTTTCGCGCGCCCTTCTTCCGCTTCATTGAGGTGGTAATCCATTAACTTATGGAACACTCGCATGGTCGGGTGGCGCTGAAGCTGGCGGGTGACGTAGGTTTGTGCGGTATCAGCACCTTCGCGCTGTTCCATGATTTGCGCCAGCATCAGCTCGGCGGTGGCACCGGTATTCTCTTCCACTGCGCGACGCAGGAAGTGTTCCCATTCTTCATCTTTACCGAGTTGCTGGTAGCAGGTTTGCAGCATTTCCAGGGTTTCGCTGACCAGTTCACGGTCCTGATCGATAACGCGCTGCAGTGATTCCACCGCTTTGGCGTAATCACCATTGGTCATAAACACCCGTCCCATCATGATAGACACGCGCGCGCTGTTACGATCGGCGGCGGCGCCCTTTTTCAGCAATGTCATGGCTTTATCCATGTCGCTGTTGCCCATTTGCTGCAGGGCCAGTTCGCACCAGAAATGGGCTATTTCAGGGCGGTGTTTTTCTTTTCCGAGTTTGACCAGACGCTCCGCGACGTCGATGGCTTTTTGCCAGTCGCTGGTTGCCTGGTAAATTTGCAGCAGCTGCTGAAGCGCGCTAATACGGAATTCAGTTTCATCCACCAGCTGGCTGAACATGTCTTCTGCGCGGTCATACAGACCCGCAGCCATGTAGTCACGGCCCAGTTGCTGCACTGCCAGCAGGCGCTGGTCATAGGTCAGCGAGGCGCTTTCCATTAAGGTCTGGTGAATGCGAATAGCGCGGTCGACTTCACCACGCGAGCGGAACAGGTTGCCGAGCGTCAGGTGCGCCTCAACGGTGCCGGTATCCTCTTTAAGCATGTCGAGGAACAGGTCCACCGCTTTGTCCTGCTGATTGCTGAGCAGGAAGTTTACGCCCGCGACGTAGTCACGGGAGAGGCGGCTAGCATCGTCCTGTTTGGACTGTTGTGCACTTCTGCGGCCCATGTACCAGCCATACGCGGCGGCGACGGGCAAAAGCAGAAACAACAACTCCAACATAGAAAGTTATTCCTTCACAGCCGGAACGACCGGCGCAGACGAAGCGGGAGTGACCGGGTTAATTTGTTGCTCAAGGCGTTTAATTTTGCGCTCAGCGCGCAGCAGTGAGACGCGAGTACGCAGCCAGAACATGCCGCAAATCAGCCAGCCGATGGCAAATCCAGCGGCAAAAAGCACCGCTAACAGAGTGGAGATCCGAAACTCCCCTTGCGCCAGCAGATAGTTAAAAGTGACCTGCTGATCGTTTTGCGCGCCAAGGGTGACGGAGACAACGAAAATCGCCAACACCAATAAGAAAATGAGTAAATATTTCACATTACTTCCCGTTATGTGGTTTATGTGAATAAATCATGTTCGATCTTTCGCTTCCAGCCTTATAAAGTACCATCTTCGCCGCAACGGCGAAACTGCCAAGCGTGCTGCCAGCTACGGATTTGTGGGTGGAAACGACCGAAATCAACCTGCGTCACTCTTCAGACTCGCGGTTTCGGATTTCCCTTGCTTCTTCCCCTGGCGGCGTCAACGGGCCACAGAGTTTTTGCGCAAACCAGGTGGCAAGCGTCACCAGCAGCCAGGACATCAGGGTGGCGACCACTAAATCGCGCGGCCAGTGCATCCCCAGCAGCAAACGGCTGCCCATTACCGCTGTTGCCCACACCAGCAGAACCGCGATGGTTATTGTGCGACGACGCGGCCACAGCAGCCCCACGCCCAGCAGCGCCCAACTGGCAGCAAACATCGTGTGACCTGACGGGAAGGCAAACCCGGTCTCTTTCTGCCAGTGATGTCGTAAAAAGGCTGGTAAATCATTCTTGTCGGCCAGCTGTTGTTTCACTAAGTGTGCCCGGTCCTTACGCTTTAAAGTGTAGAACTCCTCCACCGGCACCTGCTGCGTTTTTTCCAGCCAGATAACAAACGGTCTTGGCTCCTGGACGCGGTCCTTCACCCAGGATTTAGCCCCCTGCCCGATAAGAATTGCCGCAGCCAGGATCGCAAAGAGCGTTAATGCGGCGCGCAGGCGAAAACGCAGGCACCACAAAAACCAGGCGCAAAGAATGACATGAGTGATGATGCCCCACGGCTGCGTCACGGTTTCCGTTACCCAGTAGAGCATCTTCAACCACCAGGCATTGTGTCCGGGTTGCCACGTCCAGCCGGAAATCCATACCGCAACCGGCATCACGAGTAGCACGGCAGCTCCTGCCGCGGTTCGTCTGGCGATAGAAAGCATCATGTCTCCTTTTTCCTTAAACATCACAATCATAACTGAAAAAAGCCATAACGGTGAAAGAGGCTGAATTGTGCGCTTAAGCAGCAGACAACCGTCAGCCATTAGGTGAAGCTCCGGCATTGTGGCAAAATAGGCGCAAACAGAAGGCACATGCATGCCGATATAATCTGGAGAATCACATGCAGCTTAAACGTGTGGCAGAAGCCAAACTGCCAACCCCTTGGGGCGATTTCCTGATGGTGGGCTTTGAAGAACTGGCAACCGGGCAAGATCACGTCGCCCTGGTGTTCGGCGATATTTCTGGGAAAACACCGGTGCTGTCGCGCGTACATTCCGAATGTCTGACCGGCGACGCCCTGTTCAGCCTGCGCTGCGACTGCGGTTTCCAGCTGGAAGCGGCGTTGGCGCACATCGCTGAAGAAGGTCGCGGTATTCTGCTTTATCATCGTCAGGAAGGTCGTAACATTGGGTTGCTGAATAAGATTCGCGCCTATGCGTTACAGGATCAGGGCTATGACACCGTGGAAGCGAATCACCAGTTGGGCTTTGCCGCCGACGAACGTGATTTCACTCTGTGCGCGGATATGTTCAAGCTGCTGGGGGTGGATGAAGTGCGTCTGCTGACCAACAACCCGAAAAAGGTCGAAATCCTGACCGAAGCCGGGATCAACATCGTTGAACGCGTGCCGTTGATTGTCGGCCGCAACCCGAAGAACGAGCATTATCTCGATACCAAAGCCGCCAAGATGGGCCATCTGCTTGGCAATTAATTCTGTTGCGGTGCCTGCGGGCACCGCCTATCCAGCATGAACCTGTTGATTGTGCCTGCGCCTGAACTGGTGTAAGGTCGAAACATGAATAGCACGCGTATCTCCCTCACTTCTCGTTGGTGGCAGCCTTAATTTAGGCCGCCTGATACCCCTTTATCTTTTTTTTAGTTCAGGCCGCCGGAAGGCGTCCACTCTGTCAACAGAACCGTCTCCGGTGGTCAAAACAGGAGCTTCTGATGACACATCCAACCGCGACATCTCATTGTATTTTAACTGGCGACCGCCCAACTGGCCCATTACATCTCGGCCACTACGTGGGTTCACTGCGCCAGCGCGTTGCGCTACAGCAATTGCATCCGCAATTTGTTCTGATTGCCGATTTGCAGGGTTTGACCGATAACGGCTCCCGACCCGAAAAAATCGCCAGTAATATCCTTGAGGTGATGGCCGATTACCTGGCGGTGGGCATCGATCCGCTTCGGACCACCATTTGCCTGCAATCCGCCCTTCCCGCGCTGGCAGAACTGACCATGCTGTATATGAACATCGTCACCGTTTCGCGCGTGGAGCGTAATCCAACGGTCAAACATGAAATTCAGCAGAAAGGCTTTGCCCGCTCGCTGCCCACGGGATTTTTGGTCTATCCCATCAGCCAGGCTGCCGATATCACCGCCTTCGGCGCTGACCTTGTGCCTGTCGGTGACGATCAGTTACCGATGATTGAGCAGACCAATGAAATTGTGCACAAGATGAACAGTCTGATGAACGCCCCGGTTCTGCGTCACTGTCAGGCCTTACTGAGCGCCAACGGACGCCTGCCGGGCATTGACGGTTCAGCCAAAATGTCGAAATCGCTCGGCAATACGCTGACACTTTCCGCCAACGAACAGGAGATCCAGCGTGCCGTTAGCGCGATGTACACCGATCCCTCGCATTTGCGCATTAGCGATCCGGGTAAAATTGAAGGCAACATCGTGTTCACTTACCTCGATGCGTTCCATCCTGATAGCGAAAAAGTGGCTGACATGAAAGCGCACTATCAACAAGGGGGACTCGGCGACAGACAGTGCAAAAATGAGCTGGAAGACTGCCTGCAGACACTGCTGGCCCCTATTCGCGAACGCCGTCAGCAGCTGATTACCGACAAAGAAACACTGCTGGGAATATTGAAGCAAGGCAGTGAGAAAGCCCATGAGCATACGCAAAAAACGCTGCTTGCCGTTAAACGCGGGCTGGGCTTACCGGTGATGTTCTGAGCTATCACGTCCGGTGACGCTGCGCTTGCCACGCCTACAGCTGGGTCCGTAGGCCTGGCAAACTTGCGCCGCCGGGCTATTTTTGGGTTAACGTAGCATATTACGGATCACGTAATGCAGGATCCCGTCGTTCTGGTAATAGGTCAGTTCCGTCGCCGTGTCGATACGACAGCGGCAATCAATCACCTCTTTTTTACCATTCGCGCGGGTCAGCGTCACCGGCACAGTGGCTCCCGGTTTCAGCTTTTGCAGGTCAACGATGTCAATCTGCTCTTCGCCTGTCAGCCCCAGTGTTTGGCGGGTAACGCCGGCCGGGAACTCAAGCGGCAAAATCCCCATTCCGATCAGATTAGAGCGGTGAATACGCTCGAACGATTCCGAGATAACCACCCGGATGCCAAGCAGACGCGGACCTTTTGCTGCCCAGTCGCGGCTGGAACCCGAGCCATACTCTTTCCCGGCAATGACCGCCAGTGGTGTGCCCTGCTCCTGATAGCGCATCGCGGCATCGTAAATCGAAACGACTTCCGTACCGGGCAGATGACGGGTCATACCGCCTTCAATGCCGGGTACCATTTCGTTACGAATACGGATGTTGGCGAAGGTGCCGCGCATCATCACTTCATGGTTGCCGCGACGGGAGCCGTAGGAGTTAAAATCGCGACGTTCGACGCCATGATTTTGCAGATAACGCCCTGCCGGGCTGTCCGGTTTAATACTCCCTGCCGGCGAAATGTGATCGGTAGTCACCGAGTCACCGAGTATTGCCAGTATGCGTGCACCGTGAATATCCTGCACCGGGTCCGGTTCTATCCCCATTTCATCAAAGAACGGTGACAGACGGATGTAGGTTGAGTCCTGCTGCCAGCCATAGGTGTCTGATTTATCGACCTGAATCGCTTTCCATTCCGGCGTGCCTTCGAACACTTCAGCGTACTCTTTGCGGAACATCTCGGTCGATACTTCTTCCACAGCGCGAGCAATCTCTTTGCCGCTCGGCCAGATATCTTTCAGATACACCGGATCGCCCTTGCGGTCATGTCCCAGCGGGTCGGTCACCAGGTTGATATTCATGTTACCTGCCAGCGCATACGCCACCACCAGCGGCGGCGACGCCAGCCAGTTGGTTTTCACCAGTGGATGAATACGTCCTTCAAAGTTACGGTTACCAGAAAGCACAGCCCCCACGGTTAAATCACCTTTCTTGATGGCCGTTTCTATCGGGTCCGGCAACGGACCTGAGTTACCGATACAGGTGGTACAACCGTAACCCACCAGATTAAAGCCCAGTTCATCGAGGTACGGCGTGAGTTTGGCGTGAGCCAGGTAATCTGACACCACTTTAGAGCCTGGCGCGAGTGACGCTTTCACCCATGGCTGACGTTGAAGGCCAATTTTGACGGCTTTTTTCGCCAGCAACCCGGCGGCCATTAACACGCTAGGGTTGGAAGTATTGGTACAAGAGGTGATGGCGGCAATAACCACCGCGCCTTCCGGAAGCTGATACTGATGCCCGTTCAACGTATAGTCGACCGGATTGCGGTCTTTCTGCGCGGTGTTCAGTTCCAGCTCAGAACTCTGCGCAAAGGCTTTCGGCACGTCGCCGAGCGCCACGCGATCCTGTGGACGTTTCGGCCCAGCAAGACTCGCCTCAACACTATTCATATCCAGCTCAAGTGTGCTGGTAAATACCGGCTCATCCCCGGTATTACGCCACATTCCCTGCGCTTTGGCGTAGGCTTCCACCAGTTCGATTTGATCGTCGCTGCGACCGCTGAGGCGCATGTACTCAAGCGTGACGCCATCAATAGGGAAGAAACCGCAGGTCGCGCCGTATTCCGGCGCCATATTGGCGATGGTGGCGCGGTCTGCCAGCGGCAACGAGTCCAGCCCGTCACCGTAGAATTCAACAAATTTGCCCACCACGCCGTGCTTACGCAGCATCTGGGTGACGGTCAACACGAGGTCAGTGGCGGTGATGCCTTCCGCCAATTTGCCGGTCAGTTTGAATCCGACAACATCCGGGATAAGCATGGATACCGGCTGGCCGAGCATCGCGGCTTCGGCTTCAATCCCGCCGACGCCCCAGCCTAAAACGCCGAGACCGTTGATCATTGTGGTGTGGGAATCGGTACCGACCAGCGTGTCCGGATAAGCAATCCACTCTCCGTCCTGTAACTCACTCCACACCGCTTTGCCGAGATATTCCAGGTTAACCTGATGACAAATACCGGTGCCCGGCGGAACGACGCTGAAGCGGCTGAATGCCTGTTGGCCCCAGCGCAGGAATACGTAGCGTTCGTGGTTACGTTCCATTTCCAGGCGCACGTTTTCGCCGAACGCCTCGTCATCACCGAACTGATCGACGGTAACCGAGTGGTCAATCACGAGGTCGACCGGTGAAAGTGGGTTTACTTTCGCGGTGTCACCGCCGAGGCGTTTCACGGCCTCACGCATCGCCGCGAGATCGACCACGGCAGGCACACCGGTAAAGTCCTGCATCAGCACACGCGCTGGACGATAGGCAATTTCACGATCGGCATGGGCATTTTTCAGCCACCCCGCCAACGCATAAATATCTTCTTCAGTTACGGAATCACCGTCCTGCCAGCGCAGCAGGTTTTCAAGCAGGACCTTGAGTGATTTTGGCAGGCGAGAAATATCGCCCAGAGTTTTGGCGGCTAGCGGCAGGCTGTAATAGTGATACGTTTTGGCTTGGGCCTGTAACGTGTCCTTACTGGCTTCTCGTAGGGTTGACGACATAGCTCCTCCTTAATGACAGGGATTGCGAAACCCTGATGCTCCTCAGGGTCTGTCTATAAAGATAACACAACCACAACGTAACGCTTTGATAACAACCCGAATTGATAAATGGCAGGGAAACGTGACAGGCAAAAAAGAGTAAACCCGGCGTAAGCACCGGGTTTATCAGAGGATTATTTGATGAGCATCCAGACCAGCTGGCACCAGAAAAGGACTGAGAATGTAAACGCTCCAATCCATGACCAGTATTTCAGGTTACGGTTAGTATTCATTATATTAACACCCATAGTTATTCATTCTGACCGCCTATTCAGGCAGTGGTCTTATTGCTGTGGTGTATTTATTAACGAGTACAAAAACGAACGTACTGCAAACTCACCGAAATATTAAATTGAATGATTAGCTTTTTTTATCGTCGGCATCAGCGAAGGAATCAATAAAACCCTTCTGCTGAGCCGTCAGTTTCCAGGAAGCAGGAACGGTTACCGGCCCCTTTTTGCGGTCTTGCGGTTTGTCATTTGATTGACATGTGGCCTTCTCGGGCAGACTCTGACCAGAAACAACCATTTTTAACCCCAATATTTCCAGATGAGTAGCGCAACAACCACCCAAAACAGCGCGGAGCCCAGGAATACCGCCCGCCAGGCTTTTCGCTTCAGCTCAGCATCCCTCTGCGGTTCTTCACGTCCTGCTGGCATTGCTGACCTCATACAATCGGCGTCACTTATCATTATCGCACCAAACAATCGGTACCAGTAATCATCATTGAGATAAATCCTAATAAAAAAAGCGCTAAAAATCCAGCGATTTTACGAATGGTTACCCATTGGATCTTCAATCTTTGACGGCAAATAAATAATTGACGATAAAAATTTGCGTAGCGGCAAAATAGTTTCTACTTTTGTCGAGTTTTAACAGCAGATTAATGGGACGAGAGGGCCTGGGAATGGAAACCAGAAAAAGGATAAATGCAAATGAGGGAGATTTTAATTTACGTTAAGTGATCTAATTCACGATATCCCCGTTGCCAGGGATATCATTAATACCCTGAGAAATTATTTCTCAGGTAATTTGATATCTTTAAACATCTCTTCGATATCTTCATTGGAGCGCAATGCCACAGCGGTATCGACCACGTCGCGAGTCAAATGCGGTGCAAAGCGCTGAATAAAATCATACATGTAGCTGCGCAGGAAAGTGCTGCGACGGAAACCAATCTTGGTGGTGCTGTGGCTGAAGATGTCGCCTGCCTCGAGCTTGATAAGATCAGGATCGGAAACCGGGTCGACGGCCATGCTCGCAATCACGCCCACGCCCAGACCCAGACGCACATAGGTTTTAATAACGTCGGCATCGGTCGCCGTGAACACGATACGCGGCGTAAGCCCTGCGCGATTGAAAGCGGTGTCCAGTTCTGAACGCCCGGTGAAACCAAAGGTGTACGTGACCAGTGGATACTGCGCCAGTTCTTCAATGGTCACCGACCCTTTCCCTGCCAGCGGATGATCCGGCGTAACCACAATAGAACGGTTCCAGTGGTAGCACGGCAGCATGACCAAATCGTCATACAAGTGCAGCGCTTCGGTAGCGATGGCGAAATCGGCATTGCCTTTGGAGACCGCTTCGGCGATTTGCGTCGGTGAACCCTGGTGCATATGCAACGACACGCGCGGGTAACGCTCAATAAAGCCTTTGATAACGCCCGGCAGCGCATAACGCGCCTGAGTATGGGTGGTCGCTACGTAAAGCGAGCCTTTATCCGGCCAGGTATGTTCCCCGGCGACCGACTTTATCGCATCGACTTTAGACAGAACTTCGCGGGCGATACGAATAATTTCCTGCCCCGCCGGCGTCACCTGCGTCAGGTGTTTTCCGCTGCGGGCAAATATCTGGATACCCAGCTCATCCTCGAGCATGCGAACCTGTTTACTGATGCCAGGCTGAGAGGTATACAACCCTTCAGCAGTCGAGGAAACGTTAAGGTTATGGTTCACAACCTCAACGATATAACGGAGTTGCTGTAGTTTCATGACCGGTATCCGATATGCGTAAGGCACGGTTGCCTAATACGATTTAATAATAAAAAAGTGGTTAACTATAACCACTATATCATTTATACCGGATGTGTATAGATGTGAAGAAAAAATAATAACGTGGCTATTTTTGCCAAAAGAAAGGGCCGCAGAGCGGCCCTTAACGGAGTGTTTCAGTGATTCAGAAACCCATTACTTCTTCGCGACTTCCTGCCACTTGCCGTCGATAAAGAAGGCAGACATACCGGTCGCTTTTCCGTCTTTTTCAGAAGACACATACTGCTGCTTCGTTTTACGGCTGAAACGCACCATGGTCTTGTTACCCTGGCCGTCTTCCTGCGGAGCATCTGCCAGATAGCGCAGTTTTTCCGGGAGACGGTCACGAAAGCGGTGCAGTTCTTCCACTAACGGCGCACGTGTTTCACGCGATTTAGGGAAGGTATTCGCCGCCAGGAACACGCCCGCAGCACCATCACGCAACACGAAGTATGCATCTGATTTCTCACACTGCAGTTCTGGCAGCGGAGTCGGATCTTCCTTCGGCGGCGCAACTTCACCGTTACGCAGGATCTTACGGGTATTCTTGCAATCGTCGTTGGTACAGGCCATGTACTTACCAAAACGTCCCATTTTCAGGTGCATTTCAGAACCACATTTTTCACACTCAACGATTGGGCCGTCATAACCCTTGATGCGGAACTCGCCTTCTTCGATTTCGTAGCCATCGCAGGTCGGGTTGTTACCACAGACGTGCAGTTTACGTTTCGGATCGATAAGGTAGCTGTCCATCGCCGTGCCGCATTTGGCACAACGGCGTTTAGCACGCAGCGCGTTGGTTTCCGCGTCGTCGCCTTCCAGTACGTTCAGCACTTCGTTTTCTGGCACCAGGTTAATGGTGGTTTTGCAACGCTCTTTCGGCGGTAAAGCATAGCCGGAACAGCCCAGGAACACGCCGGTGCTCGCGGTACGGATCCCCATCTTACGGCCACAAGTTGGGCAGTCGATGCTGGTCATGATCATCGGGTTCGGCTGCATACCGCCTTCTTCCGGATCTTTCTCCGCCGTTTCGAGCTGACGGGTAAAGTCGCCGAAGAAGTCGTTCAGAACCTGTTTCCACTCGGCCTGATGATTTGCGACCTGGTCAAGGCTGCTTTCCATCTGCGCGGTGAAGTCGTAGTTCATCAGCTCGCGGAAGTTGTCTTCCAGACGATCGGTGACGATCTCGCCCATCTTCTCGGCGTAAAAACGACGGTTTTCGACGCGAACATAACCACGATCCTGAATGGTCGAAATGATCGACGCATAGGTAGACGGACGGCCGATGCCACGCTTTTCGAGTTCTTTAACCAAAGACGCTTCGCTGAATCGCGCTGGTGGCTTGGTAAAGTGCTGAGCAGGAAGAAGCTCAACCAGGGTCAGCTCTTCACCTTTTTTCACCGGCGGCAGCGTACGGTCTTCGTCGCCTTTACGCAGAGCAGGCATGACTTTCGTCCAGCCGTCGAAGCGCAAGGTACGACCGCGTGCTTTCAGTTTGAAATCACCCGCGCCAACGGTCAGCGTGGTGGAATCGTACTGCGCTGGCGTCATCTGACACGCCACAAACTGGCGCCAGATCAGCTGATACAGTTTCTGCGCGTCAGCTTCCATATCTTTCAGAGATTCGGCCACAACCGCGACATCAGAAGGACGAATGGCTTCGTGCGCTTCCTGTGAATTCTCTTTGCTGGCGTACTGATTGGCGTTTTCCGGCAGATATTTCTTACCGAAGTTTTCACCAATGTAGTCGCGAACCATGCTTACCGCGTCCTGACTCAGGTTTGTGGAGTCGGTACGCATATAAGTGATGTGACCCGCTTCATACAGACGCTGAGCCATCATCATGGTTTTCTTCACGCCGTAGCCAAGACGGGTACTTGCTGCTTGCTGGAGCGTGGAGGTGATGAACGGCGCACCCGGCTTGCTGCTGGTCGGCTTATCTTCACGTTCGAGTACGCTGTAGCGTGCTTTTTCAAGCTGGCTAACGGCGGCCATGGTTTCATCACGGGTAACCGGACGGAATGGCTTATCGTGATGATGGCTGACTTCCAGCGGAAGAGCATCGCCTGACGGCGTCGCGGTGTTGGCGTCAATTTCCCAGTACTCTTCAGGAACGAACGCTTTAATTTCACGCTCGCGCTCGACAACCAGACGTACGGCAACAGACTGTACGCGTCCTGCAGACAGACCACGAGCAATCTTTTTCCACAGCAGTGGAGAGACCATGTAACCCACCACGCGGTCGACGAAACGACGCGCCTGCTGAGCATTAACCCTGTCGATATTCAGTTCACCTGGCGTGTCAAACGCCTGACGAATCGCATTCTTGGTTATCTCGTTAAACACCACGCGGCTATAGCGTGAGTCATCACCACCGATCACTTCCCGCAGGTGCCATGCAATGGCCTCCCCTTCGCGGTCAAGGTCAGTTGCGAGATAGATATGGTCAGCTTTTTCAGCTAACTGTTTGAGTTCAGCGACAACCTTTTCTTTACCTGGCAGCACTTCATACTGGGCAGCCCAGTCGTGCCACGGATCAACGCCCATGCGGTTTACAAGCGCACCACGTTCATCCTTTTTCGGCTTTTTGGCCGGTTTGGCGGCGGTAGAGTCGGCGCTCTTTTTGCTTGCTGAGCCACTGGTCGGCAGATCGCGGATATGACCCACGCTGGATTTCACCACGTAGTCATTACCCAGGTACTTATTGATCGTTTTGGCTTTTGCCGGGGACTCAACGATAACGAGAGCTTTACCCATATTCACCTTTACCTAATTTGATTCTTCCAGGAATACGCACTTTCCAAAAGGAGGTAGTGCATATATCGCACTTGAATTCACCTTCCACTGGCGACGTGCCTAAATCTTGTGGCGGCGTCAATGGATATCAACCCCTTCTCTGGTCCGGCCCCAGAAGCCTGAGTCAGAGGATTGAGTTTGCTGGCCTTTTCCTGCCAGGTGGTATAGCACGAAGAATTTTCGGTCGAATGTCAAGCAATTCTGTTGCCAGAATGCGAAAGCGTCACACTGTACCTGATAAAATCCGTTACGCAAGTAGAGCCTTACACTTGGGCCGGATAAACGAAGTCAGAAGTCTTGGAATTATAAGTGATTTTTATCCATCATTAAAAATCGTAAAGGCTACAAGACTATGAGCTTCGCACAAATAACAAACACTTCGTACTCGGTTAGAGCAGGTTATGTGTTCCGTAAACGAGCAGCAGGAGGCACTCTCTCAATCAGCCTACGAACCAGAGATGTAATGATTGCTGTCCGTCGTTCAACTGCTATGTCAATCCGACTACTGGAGCTATCTCCCCTATCTCTTCCTTTTAAAGCACTGTCCATCACTATGAAGAACTACCGAGATGAGATGGTTAGAAACGACACTATAGCCCATCTGTCAGCACAGATGTCTCAGCTACCCTTCACGGCCCCTGTAATCAACGCTAAGGCTTTAACGCCTTCAGCAGTACCGCAACATCGGGTAACGAAACAGAGCGTAGCAGAGGCCGCTACAGGCCACACACTGAAGAATGTGAAGGATGAATACTTCAGTGAAAAGAAACGTGACTGGACAGAGCAGACATTAAAGGAGAAGGAATATGGACTTGATATGTTCAGCTCCTTCTGTGCCACTCACAATGTTTTTATTATAGAAGAAGTGAATAAACAGACTATCTCTGACTTCAAAATGTTTCTTGATACTAAATATCCATCTGCTGTTTCATCACGCAAAAAGCGCTTAGATAATGTAAACGCCCTATTCTCTTTCTGTTGTGACCAGCGTGACTATTTGACACGTAATCCTGTAAAGGGAATGGGTTATAAAAATGTCAAAACGGTGAACAAGAAGGAAGCTGTAACAAGAGAGCAATATGACACCTTATTATCTCTCCCCATTATACAGACAGACCAAAAGAGCAAATTCATTCTTGCTATGTTCTACCATACAGGGATGCGCCTTGGTGAGCTTGCGCAAATAACCTCTTCTGATTTCCGTGAGATTGAAGGAATCAAGTGTATTTCTATTAATGATGAAAATGGGAAGAAGGTTAAAAATGAGAGCAGTATCAGAAACATTCCTCTGAACGATGCCCTGTTAGAGCTGGGAATATGGGAAGAGAAACCAGCATTGGGGATGACGTCTCAACAGATTGATGTTGCTCTTCGTAAAATGTTCAAGATGATTAGCATTAAACGTACATCCCACTGCATGAGGTACAGCCTCTCAGACCGTCTCCGTGACCATAACGTTCAAGACAGTACCAGAGCTTTCATATTAGGCCACACACAGAGCCTGATAACAGACAGGGTTTATGCGACTCGTTCACCACTGTTACAGATGAAGGCTGCTCTCGATTTAGCTTCCAAAGGAAGCAATATGACAGGGAGTGTTTAAATATGGACAACTTCTCTGTTGAAGAATGTGAAGAGGTACAGTGGAATGGTGAGTTTGTTCCTCATGTCTTAGTTCCTGCTGATGATGAAGAACTTGAACAATTGATGAATGACTTGGGGATGTGAATTAAATGAAAAGAATAATATTATTGACCTGCCTTGTGCTTGCCGGTTGTGATAGCTCAAATGAGACCAAGCAGTTAACTCATGCATTTTATTCATGCACCACTAGCAAGGGCATTGAATTTACAATGAATCTAAATGGCAGAAAAGCCACATTGGCTGGTAGTGGTATTGATTATAAGATGGAGCTGATTAGAACCCCATCAATGTCGGGAAGAAAACGGGATTACTCCATAGAGTATGATGCCAGCGTGAGTGATACCCAATATCATGAACTTGATTTATACTTCTACCATAAAAACTTATGGGAGAGATTACAGTCTGCGATTCATTTGGATTTTAGCAAGTACGATATAATAGGCACACAGACTAACGTTGTAAATTTCAAACCCATTTCATACTTTGGAAATTGCAACTCAGTGCCTATGAATTGAAAAATGCAACGTGCTATCAATGCAGCTAATGTTTAATTCCAGCATTAATAAAAGAAGGGTGTAAGAAATGAGAAAGATTTTAGTGGTTATAGGTTTGATGTTCTTTAGCACTGTTGCTTTTGCTGAGTCTCATTCATTTAAATGTGAGGGAGGGTATGCCGTTAAATATTTGTCCGGGAAAAACCCCTCGCTTGAAATTTATAAAAACGGAAAGAAAATAGCAATGAGCAACAGGAATCAGAAGTGGGCAGACATGGTGTCAATAACTACCGACTTTGATAACAATGACGTGATTAATTACACTGTAATAAAGGGCTATGATGGCACTGATGAAAGTTTTTCGGTAGCAGATTATTACACATTGATAACAGACAACCTCATTGCGTCAATGAGTCTTCCTGAAGTAAGAAAGAATATGAAAACTGCCCTGCGTGTACAGTTATCAGGATCAATGAGTGATTCAACCATTTATTCTTGCTCTGTTGAGAAATAAACTCACATTAAGAATAGAGCCTCCATTACGGGGGCTTTTTGTTTTCTTTCACGAACATCACCATCACAACCACGTTTAATGCTCGTTTTTGAGCATTTAATTCTCCGATTTTGGAGAATAAGAAACCTACCGTTGCTCATATTTGAGCATCGCTTTTTAGAAGCAGGAAATCGTGCTTCTATCTAGTGACGGGATTTCCCGTTTCTACAATTGAGCAAGCACCACTTTACGTACAGCTTTGCTTTCTCGCATACCAACTAACATCATCTGGTCACAGTTGAGGTCGTAATATTTCTGCGGAGTACCACCTTGAGTCGGTTGCATGAAAAGTGCAACCGCTAAATCATCTACTTCATTCTCTACTTTTAAGAGAAAGGAAGTGTTGCGTAGGAGATTCTCACCAGCAGCTTCACGAGCAGGATAGTCATCAATAGATGACGGATATGTTGTTTAAGAAATAATAACAAGCTGCGCATGTGTATGAGCTTACTTGCCACTGGTATTACGAAGTAATGCCTACCTTCAACACGGACAGCAATGAGCAGCATAGCTGCGAACACCTAACATCTATTGATGTTTATTCTCTTTCGCTTTCTTCACATTGTTATTTGCTAACGCTGTGAAAGCAGTGATTACTACTTGCTGGAACTCAGCACTAATCCATTCTGCATAAGCATACAGGACAGGCTCGGCTTTGTTGAATAAATCAGGTTTGAAGCGAGTTTCCCTGTAACCGCTCCGGCTCTCAGCAGACACGTACACTTTCTGGCATACCTGCCTTCGTCATTTTGTTCAGCGCACGCACCATGGCCAAAGC